>DASSGQ010000093.1:0-4904 GCA_035693385.1 Mycobacterium sp. | reverse complement strand
CGCACCCGCGGAGATCGACTTCACCGACGCCCACCGCGCGATCCTGGACACACTGGCCGGAGGTGGCGCGTACTTCTTCCGCCAGCTCGCCCACCAGGAAATCGGCGAGGCGGCGCTCAAGGCCGCACTGTGGGAACTGATTTGGGCCGGCTGGATCACCGGCGACACGTTCGCACCGGTGCGTGCCCTGCTCAGCGGCGTCGGCGCGCGCAAGCGTTCCGCCCCAGCGCACCGGTCCCATCGCCCGCCGCGGCTGACCCGCTACAGCGTCGCGCACCCTCAGCTTCGCAGCGCCGACCCGACCGTGGCCGGGCGATGGTCCGCCCTGCCGGCTCCCGAGCCGGATTCCACCGTTCGGGCGCACTATCAGGCCGAGTTGCTGCTGAACCGCCACGGTGTGTTGACCCGGGGCGCCGTGGCGGCCGAGGGCCTGCCGGGCGGGTTCGCGATGCTCTACAAGGTGCTGGGCACGTTCGAGGAGGCCGGCCGGTGCCAGCGCGGCTATTTCGTCGAGTCGCTGGGTGGCGCCCAGTTCGCCGTCGCCTCGACCGTGGACCGGCTGCGCAGCTACCTCGACGGGATCGATCCGGAACGGCCGGAATACCGGGCCGTCGTGCTGGCAGCCGCCGACCCGGCCAACCCCTACGGCGCCGCACTGCCCTGGCCGACATCCAGCGGTGAAAGCCCCGGGGCGCGGCCCGGCCGCAAGGCGGGGGCGCTCGTCGTGTTGGTGGACGGCGAGCTGGCCTGGTTCCTCGAGCGCGGCGGCCGGTCGCTGCTGACATTCACCGACGATGCCGCGGCCGACCATGCCGCTGCCGCGGCACTGGCCGATTTGGTCGCGGCGCGGCGCGTCGCATCGATTCTCGTCGAACGGATCGACGGGACGCCTGCATTGGAGCCACGTGCCGGCGGACCCGGCCCCGTCGGCGCGGCGCTCTCAGACGCCGGCTTCGTCCGCACCCCGCGCGGAATGCGGCTGCGGTGACCTGTGGTGACTAATGCCCGAGGTTGACACCGTCTGGCACACGGCGGCCACGCTGCGGGAGCACCTGGCGGGGCAGACTCTGACGCGCTGCGATATCCGGGTGCCGCGCTTTGCCACCGTCGACCTCACCGGGCAGGTGGTCGACGAAGTGCTCAGCCGGGGAAAGCACTTGTTCATCCGGGTCGGGCCGGTCAGCATTCACTCGCACCTGAAGATGGACGGCACCTGGCGCGTCGGCGGCCGCACGGTACGGGTGGATCATCGAACACGAATCGTATTGGAATCAAACGATATTCGTGCGGTTGGCACCGACCTGGGCGTGCTGGAAGTCTTGGAGCGCGACCGGGACGGCGATGCGGTCGCGCACCTGGGACCCGATCTCCTCGGACCAGACTGGGATCCCGCGCGGGCCGCCGCCAACCTGACGGCGGGCCCGGATCGGCCGATCGGCGAGGCGCTGTTGGACCAGCGGGTGCTGGCCGGGGTCGGCAATGTCTACCGCAACGAACTGTGTTTCGTCAGCGGGCATCTGCCCACCGCGCCGGTCGCCGCGGCCACCGACCCCCTTCGGCTGGTCTCTCGCGCCCGGGACATGCTGTGGGCCAACCGTTTCCGCTGGAACCGCTGCACCACCGGCGACACCCGGGCAGGCCGGCAGCTGTGGGTGTACGGGCGAGCGGGGCTGCCCTGCCGCCGCTGCGGCACCCGCATCAACTACGACGACGCCGGCGAGCGGGTGACGTACTGGTGCCCGTCCTGCCAGCGCTGAACCCGGCTAGTTGCGGGCGTGCACCAGAAAAAACTGTGCGATGACTTCCGAGGCGTCCAGCGCGCGCGAAGTGCGCCCGATGATCGCCTGGGGCAAATACTGCTTGCCGCCCGGCCAGGTATGGCCGCCGTTGTCGATCTGGTAGAAGACGACTTCGGTAGACGCCGCACACGCCACGGAGTCGAAGCGGTGGACCACGGTGCCGTCCCCGACGTTCGGCAGCACCTGCACCGACGGATCGCCCTCACACCCGTTCGCCCCGCGCCACTTGTTCACGATGCCGTTGGCTGAGATGGAGTGGCTGACTCCGCCGCGTCCGCGCACGTCCCCGCCGTTGAACGGGACCAGCGGATCGGCGGTTCCGTGCGCCTGCAGGACGGACACCGGCCGCGACGGATTGCAGGCCACACCGGCGCCCAGCGTCCCCGCCACCGGCGCGATCGCCGCGAAGACGTCGGCGCGGTCACACGCGAGCCGGTTGGACATGAAGCCCCCGTTGGACATGCCAGTGGCAAAGACATGTCCGCGGGCGATGCCGTAATCGCTTTGCAGCTTGCTCACCAATCCGACCAAAAATCCCACATCGTCGACATGGTGGCGATCCGCCGGAGACGCACCCCGCCCGTCGGCCCAGCTCTTGTCGTAACCGTCGGGATAGACCACCAGCAGGTTGTTGGCGTCGGCGACGGCGTCGAAGTCGGTCAGATCACGCTGCCCGCTTCCGCTACCCCCACCACCGTGCAGGCTGAGGACCAAGCCGACGGGATCGCCGGGCGGCACGTGCAGCGTGTAAGTCCGGTCCATGCCGCCGGAACGAAACGTCCCGGGCAGCTCTCGAGCGCTGGCCGCCGACACATCCCGCATGCCGCAGCCGGCCACGCAGACCGCCAGAACGGCGAGCGAAAACCAGCGAACGTACGACATGCCGCCAAATTACCGATCCCGCGCGCCGATCGACGAAAGCGGGCCAGGTCTTGGTGTCGAGGACACCGCGCGGGTCTCGGGCGGACCGAGGGACTTTCACCCGTCCGGTCGCGGCATGCCATGATCGCACTATCATCGGCACGGCTTGCCGTCATCACAGCGCAGCGGGGAGGTTCCAGCAATGACGACTCGCCGCGCGCGCTTGCCCAGACCCGTGCGATCGCTATCGGCCGGCTTAGTCCTGCTGGTCGCGCTGCTCGGCCTCCCCGAAGTGGCGATCCCCGCCGCGCACGCCGACGCCATCGACAACTCGTTCCTGTCGGCGATTAAAGCGAAGGGCATCACCTTCGCGTCACCAGAAGACGCGATCGTCGCCGGTCACGAGGTCTGCGACGAACTCGATCTCGGCAGGCAGAAGTCCGATGTCGCGTCCGAGGTCATGAACAACGCCAAAATGGACGACTATCACGCCGGGTTCTTTGTCGGCGTCAGCGTGGCCGCGTACTGCCCCAGGTATCGCTGATCGACCTAACGCATTTCGCCCGTGGACCACTCGAGACGGGGACGCCTAGACTCAAAGTGACTGATATCACAGGGAGCCGGCAATGTTCACGAAAGTGTTGTTGAGTGTCATCGTCGGGCTCGTTGCGGGGGTGGTGGTGGCAGCGCCGGCCGGCGCTGACCCCAGCGTGTTCAGCAAGCTCAGCTGTAGCTGTACCGACGGATCCACGGTCTCGAATTACGCGCCTGCCACCATCGACCGAATCAACGAGGGGATCCAGAGCGGCATGTCGGCTCTGCCAGACGTGCCGCAATAACCTGCGGGAGGCCGAAAGCCGCCTCACCTCACGAGATGGCGTCGACTGCCGTCGACAATCGCGTCTTGAACTCCTGTGGAATCGGGACATAGCCGTTGTCCGCCAAACCATCCTGGCCGGCGCGGATCGCGATTTGCAGGAACGCTTTCACGGCCGCACCGACCTGTGAATCGGGGTACTTGGAGCACACGATCTCATAGGTCGCCAACACGATCGGGTAGGAGTCGGGCCTGTTTGGCCGATAGAAGGAGATCGTGTCGAGGGCCAGGTCGTTGCCTTTCTTGATAAACCAGGCGGCAGAGATCGTCTTGCCCACCGAGGCTGCGCTGATCGCCACCGGCTCCGGACCGGCCGACGTGACGACACCGGCCATGTTCAGGTGCTGCGCCTGGGCGAATGACCATTCGACGTAGCTGATCGACCCTTCGGTGGCTTTGACGGCCCCGGCGGCGCCGTCGTTGCCCTTGGCGCCCTCGCCGACACCACCGTTGAACTTCTTTCCGGCACCCTTGCCCCATATGCCGTTGGAAGCGCTGTCGAGATATTTCTGGAAGTTGTCCGTGGTGCCGGACTCATCGCTACGGAACACCACGCGAATCGGCTCAGCCGGCATTGTGACGCCCAAGTTCAGCGCCTGGATCTGGGAATCGTTCCAGGTGGTGATGTCGCCGTTGAAGATCCCGGCTGCGGTTGGACCGTCGAGGCTCAACGAGGTCACACCGTTGACGTTGTAGGCAATGGCGATGGGGCCGAACACGACCGGCAAGTTCCACGCCGGCGAGCCACAGCGTTGCTGCGCTCTGCCGTAATCGTCCTTGCTCAGGGGCGAGTCCGAGCCACCGAAATCGGTTTGGTTGCCCTCGAATTCGCTAATTCCGGCGCCGGAACCGTTCGGAGTGTAATTCAGGGACTGCCCCTGGCAGGCTTGCTCGAAAGCCTTGACAAACCTGGTCATTGCATTTTGCTGGGCCGTCGACCCGCTCGCCGTCAAAGTCGGCTTTCCACCGCATGCAACCGTCGCCGACGACGTGCCGGTCGTCGCACTTCCCCCGGTTACGTTGTTGTCAGCACCACAGGCCGACAACAACACCGCGGCAGTGGTGAGAATACTCAGCGCGGCGCCAAATCGATTGCGTTTCAATTCAATTCCTTTGAATGGTACAGATGAGATGGTCGCCGCCGGCGTAGCCGCACCCCGTCAGACTGCCGTCTTGGTCGCAGCCCTGAGGCATAATAACAAGATCGCCGTTGGGTCGGTGATGTGTGGCTTTGGCTGGACATCGCCGGATTCAGAATCTCGGCCACGGTTGCTCGAACTTTTCCGGGCCCTGAGGATCCCTGGGTCCGCGCAGCAGGCCGCGGAGTTAGCCACCGCAGGCGCGGATCCCCGTGAGCGGGCAAGTCA
>DASSGQ010000092.1:0-18191 GCA_035693385.1 Mycobacterium sp. | reverse complement strand
AAAACCGCCCAGCCCAGCAGCAGACCGGCCGCCGCGGCGACCAGCGCGGGGAACCGAACGGGGCGGTGCACCGCCACCGCCAACAGCGCAATGCCCCACGCCGCGACTCCGGCGAAGTACCCGTCGGCCGAGACCGCGATCCAGATCGCCGTCGGCGCCACCGCGATGAACGGCGCGGCGCGCCGCGCGGTCTGCTCGTCGGCCAGCGCACGGACACCGATCAGTACGGCCGCCGCGGCGCTGGAGCCGGCCAGCAGGCACAGCAGCCCGGCCCAGGCGCCGCCGTGCAGGCCGATCCGGTCCAGCCAGACGAACGTCAGAAGCGCGCCGGGCGGATGCCCGGAGACGTGCGTGACCCAGGAGTTCGGCTGGTAGTCGACGATCCGGCTGGTGAACGTGCGGAGCGCGGCGGGAATGTCGGTGATCGTCGGCACCTGCGACAGGTACTCGTCCCTGGTGGTCAATCGGCCGGCGAAGCCCCGTTGCCAGCCGTCGATCATTGCGAGCGCAAACGCCCACGCGCAGGCGGTTGCCCACGTGCCCAGCGTCAGCGTCCGCCACGAAAGACGTTGTGCGACGCCGGGTCCCCACGCCACGGCGGCCAGGGCGATGAGAATGGCCGGCCCGGTCCCCCAGCTCGCGTGAATCTCCCACGTGCCGAAGATCGGTGCGGCTTGGGCGTGGGTGGCGAACGGCTGTGGCCCGATGTCGAGTCGCGGCACGATGCCCCGGTCCAGCCACGGCAGCAGCACCGCCGCCGCCACCAGGACGACGCCGACCGCGACGGCCAGTGATTCCCGCCGCGCGACCTTCACGATCGACCAGCCTATTGATCGTCGGCGCGGGAGAACCGGCGCACCAGTGCCGTCCGGTCGACCTTGCCGATCCCGCGTCGCGGCAGCGCGGCGACGAGGTGCAGCTCGCGCGGTGCGGCGGTGGCATCCAACGTGCGGGTCACCTGGGCCCGCAGCGCGTCCAACGTCGGCGCTTCGCACCCGTCGCCCACCACGATCGCGGCAACCACCCGCTGGCCCAGCCGGTCGTCGGCAAGGCCGAAGACCGCGCACTCACTAACGGCGGGGTGAGTGCACAGCGCGGCCTCGACCGGCTGCGGGAGCACGGTCAACCCGCCCGTGCTGATCGCGTCGTCGACGCGGCCCAGCACGGTCAGCACGCCCGCCTCATTGACGGTGCCCAGGTCGTCGGTGCTGAACCAGCCCGGCTCGGCGAACGGGTCGGGATCCACGGGGTTGCGGTACCCCTTCGCCAGGGTCGCGCCGCCGATCTGGATGCGCCCGTCGGCCGGCACCCGCAGCAGCACCCCGTCCAGCGGGACGCCGTCGTAGACGCAGCCGCCCGCCGTCTCGCTCATCCCGTAGGTGCGAACCACCGTGATGCCCGCCGCCGCCGCCGCGTCCAAGATCGGCCGCGGCGCCGGTCCGCCGCCGAGCAGCACCGCATCCAGTTCGGCCAGCGCGTACGCCGCGGCCGGGTCGGCGAGCGCCTTGGCCAGCTGGGTGGCGACGAGTGACGCGTAGCGACGGCCGGAGCCCAACCGCCGCACGGCGCCGGGCAACTCGGCGACGTTGAACCCTGCGGAGACGTCCAGCTCTACGGGCACGGTGCCGGCCAGCACGCTGCGCACCAGCACCTGGACGCCGGCGATGTGATGCGGCGGCAATGCCAGCAGCCAGCTGCCGGGTCCGCCGAGACGCTCGTGGGTGGCCGACGCGCTGGCCGTCAAGGCGGCGGGGGTCAGCAGGGCGCCCTTGGGTGTGCTGGTGATTCCCGACGTGACCGCCACGAGGGCCACGTCGTCGTCGATCTCCTCGCCCACCCGCAACCCCGCCCGCAAAGCGTCCAGCTCGGGGTCGTGATCTCCGTCGGCCGGGACCGCGACCAGCGCGGAGTCCCGGCCGACCAGCACGCGCTCCAGCGCGGGCATCAGCGACGCTGCGGCAGAGCCGGATGCGACGCTGAGTGCGCGCAGGAGGGCTATACGGGGTCTCCGGCGTCGCGCCCCTCGTCGAGCGGCCAGCCCTTGGCGGCCAACCGTGTCTGCACCCGCTCGATGTCTTCGGGCGACGGCAGCTCGTCGGTCAGCTTGCTGATCGCGACGCCGATATCCACGTCATCGAAATCGCCGCGCTGCATGAACTCATGAGCCACTGCTTTGACCTCGTCGTTGCTCAGCCGGCGGGTCAGCAGGGCGAGCACCGCGAACGTGTCGGTCGGTGGGATGCCGTCCGGGTATCCCGCGCGCAACCACGAGACGACCGAATTGAGGAATCGGTTCACTTGGCTATCTCTCCACGCGAGGGGATCGGCAGTTATGTGGACAACGATTCAATGCTACGCGGGGCTACTTGGGCTTGGCGCCTAGAAACGGGTGACCCGTCGTGTGCGCGAGGAAGTCGCGGGAGACATACAGCAGGGCGAACACGATCACCGCGACTACCAGCGCGAAGATCGCGTAGGAGAGCGCCAGGAGCGCCGGATTCTTGTGTGGTGTCGCGCCGCCAACGCTGACTTGTCCGCCGCCCACGACGTGCAGCCGGAGCCCGAGGGCGAAAAGCCCCGGCAGTGCGGCACCGGCCAGCAATGCGAAGATAAAAATCTTCAAGGAGGCCTGGTAATTGAACCATTCGCTAAGGTGGCTCATGATGCGTTCCCCGCGATCACCGTGGAGTCGTTAGAGCCCGACCGGGGCGACCCGGTGCCTATTTTGGGCCCGGTATCGGACGGCGGCTGATGGTCGTCCGAAGCGTCGAGACCGGCGGTCAGGCTGCCTTCCCACTCCGCGTTGACGTTGTTGTGGTCGACCTTGACCTTCCGCGACCGGATGTAGATGGCCGAAGCGACCGCGACCAGCATCCCGAAGCCGATGATCGCGCCGGGGTATCCACCGATTTCGTGCACGATCCAGTAGGTGATCGCCCCGACCAAACCGGCCAACGGAAGCGTGAACACCCAGGCGACCGCCATCCGGCCGGCCACGCTCCAGCGCACCTCGCCACCGGGCTTGCCCAGCCCGCTGCCCAGCACCGAACCGGTGCAGACCTGCGTTGTCGACAGCGCGTAGCCGAAGTGGGTGGACAGCAGAATGACCGCGGCTGAGGACGATTCGGCGGCCATGCCCTGCGGCGATTTGATCTCGACCAGTCCCTTGCCCAGGGTGCGGATGATCCGCCAGCCACCCAGGTAGGTACCCATCGCCATGGCCAGCGCGCAAGCCCCGATGACCCACAGCGGAGGCGCCGCGGCGCTCTTGCTGATCGCCCCGTAGGACATCAGCGCCAGGAAGATGACGCCCATCGTCTTCTGCGCGTCGCCGGTGCCGTGCGCCAGGGAGACCAGCGACGCCGAGCCCCACTGGCCGTACCGGAACCCGGCCTCGGTGCGCTGCTCCGGGACGCCGCGGGTGATCCGGTACACCAGCCAGGTGGCCAGCGCCCCGACCATGATGGCCAGGATCGCGGCGATGACGGCCGGGACCAGCACCTTGGACACCAGGCCCTTCCAGAGCACCCCGTGCGCGCCGACGGCAGCGATCGTCGCGCCGACGATGCCGCCGATCAGTGCGTGCGAGGAGCTCGAGGGGATCCCGAAGAGCCAGGTCAGCAGGTTCCAGACGATACCGCCGACCAAGCCGGCAAAGACAAGTTCCAGCGTCACGATGTGCCCGTCGATCAGCCCTTTGGCGATCGTGGCCGCGACGGCGGTGGACATGAAGGCGCCCACGAGGTTGAGGACCGCGGACAGGGCGACGGCTGCCTTGGGTTTCAGCGCACCGCTGGCGATGGAGGTTGCCATCGCGTTGCCGGTGTCGTGGAATCCGTTGGTGAAGTCGAAGCCGAGTGCGGTGATTACGACGATGATTAGGAGGAACAAGTCGATGGTCACAGCGCCTGATTCTGGTAGTAGGGGGATTAAATTGTCGAACGCACAGAGAGCCAAATCGCGGGTGTACCTTGACTTGTCGTCAGATGTTAGCGCCCAGTTAACCGGGCGTTGCGCCACGGTCTTGCCGGGCGTCGCGGCGTAGCGGGTGACCGGGAGGCACCTCGACGAAAATCAGCGTGATTCCGTCTGGGTCGGTCACGTGCATCTCGTGCAGGCCCCAGGGTTCGCGGCGTGCCTCGCGGGCGATCGGCACCCCCCGGCCTTGCAGCTCGGCCTGGGTTGCCGCGATGTCGCGGACCTGCAGCCACAGCGCACCGGGAAAGGGTCCGCGGGAGTGGTCGGGGGAGCCGTAACCGGCCAGCTCCAGCAAAGACTGACCCGCGAAAAATACCGTGCCGGCCCCGTAATCGCGGGCTATTGCCAGGCCGATCTCGTCGCGGTAGAAGCTCAACGACCGCTCATAGTCCGCCGGCCGGAGCAGCATCCGGCTGGCCAGGATCTCCATAGCGTTGTGTCTATCACGTCGCTATCGGTTCGGCGCGCATCGGCTGCGCAGCGTTGCCACGCCAGGGCCGATGAGATCGTCGCAGGCGGCGGCCCGGCCGGTCATGGCGAGCAGTAGCGACAGCAATGGGCCCTCGACCCAGGCGTCGCGCTCCCCCTGCCCGTGCCGCCAGTCGTGGTCGGTGGCATGCAGCGCCAGCCCCGCGATGCGGTTCTTGGAGCCGATGAGCAGGTTGGAGCCCTTGTAGAAGTCGATCACCTGGCGAACCGCACCGCGGGCATAGGTGTGCGGGATGCCCAGCGGGCGACGAATGTCGGCGCCGTGCACCACCACCTCGCCCAGCCAGGACGTGGTGGGACCCGGCGGCGCCGAGGTGGAGTTCTGCAGGCCGCGGAACTCCGCCAGGGTGGCGACCGGGTCGGCGCCGCGGTGCCTGGCGATCCGTTCGTTGGCGAACCTGTCGAAGTTGAACCGCGCCCTGGCCATCCCGAGGAAGAACAGGGCGGGGTTCAGCGAGGCCGTCGCCGACAGGTGCGCGACGACGTCACGGACCGTCCATCCAGCGCAGAGGGACGGCGTGTCCCACTGCGCCGGGGTCAGGTCGGCGAGGTCGCCGGCAAGCGCACCGCGCTCGGCGGAGATAGTGGTCCAGACGTCAGACACAGCAAACTCCTGAAGGTCGAGCGCTCTGCGGCGTCGTCACTGCTTAGCCCGAGGCTTCGTGGTTGGGCTGGACGCTCTGCCGCGCCATCAGCGAGTTAACCCAGCGGGGTCCGAAGCTGTCCAGCGCCTTGGCCGCAATCGCCATGCGCGGTGCGATCCGCACCGGCCGGGTGCGGGCCGCGGTGATCATCCACTCGGCGGCCTCTTCGGACGTCAGCGCCGGCATCCCCTCGAACGCTTTCGTGGGCGCGATCATCGGCGTGGCCACCAGCGGGTAGTACAGCGTCGTCGAATGCACCCCCTTGCGGCCCCACTCGGTTTCCACCACCCGGCTCACCGCCGATAGCGCGGCCTTCGATGCGTTGTAGACCGCGAACAGGGGCGACGCTTCCGTCAGCACACCCCACGTCGAGACGTTGATGATGTGACCGTCGCCGCGCTCGAGCATGCCGGGGGCGAACCCGCGGATCAGCCGCAGTGGCGCGTAGTAGTTGAGCACCATGGTCCGCTCGACGTCATGCCAGCGTTCCAGCGACTCGGCCAGCGGACGGCGAATGGACCGGCCGGCGTTGTTGATCAGGATGTCGACTCCACCGATGCGCTTTTCCACGTCGGCGACCAGCGCGTCGACGGCGTCCATGTCCGAGACGTCGCAGGGTATCGACTCTGCGGTGCCGCCCGCCGCCGTGATTCGTGCTGCCAGCGCGTCCAGCAGGTCCTGGCGGCGGGCGACCACGACCACGGTGGCGCCGCGGCGGGCGAACTGTTCGGCCGCCGCCTCGCCGATGCCCGACGATGCGCCGGTGAGCAGAACTCGCTTGCCGTCGAGGTCGACGGGCTTGATCGCGGGTCGGTTGACCAGCACCTGCGGCGAACTGGGCGGCCGCATGCCGGCCAGCGCGATTTGCTCGGTGAACCGACGAAACGGACTCTTGCTCACAGGGGGGAGTCTAGGGGGCGCCGGCATGTCGTCGAGATCGACATTGGCGCGGGCTTCCTCTCGCCCTTTCCCGCGGTGGCGTCGATTTCGATGCGCGCGACCTCAGAAGTAGCGCGGGAAGGGGCTCCAGTCCGGGTCGCGCTTTTCCAGGAACGCGTCGCGGCCCTCGACGGCCTCGTCGGTCATGTACGCCAGTCGGGTCGCTTCGCCGGCGAACAGCTGCTGACCCACCAGCCCGTCGTCGAGCAGGTTGAACGCGAACTTCAGCATCCGTTGCGCCTGAGGGGATTTCGCGTTGATCTCGGCCGCCCACTGCACCCCGACCCGCTCCAGGTCGGCGTGGTCGACGACCTCGTTGACCGCGCCCATGTGGTGCATCTGCTCCGCGGTGTACGACCGGCCCAGGAAGAAGATCTCGCGCGCGAACTTCTGGCCCACCTGACGGGCCAAATAGGCGCTGCCGTAGCCGCCGTCGAAGCTGCCGACGTCGGCATCGGTCTGCTTGAAACGGGCGTGCTCGCGGCTGGCCAGGGTGAGGTCGCAGATCACGTGCAGGCTGTGCCCACCACCGGCGGCCCACCCGTTGACCAGGCAGATGACCACCTTGGGCATGAACCGGATCAGCCGCTGAACCTCGAGGATGTGCAGCCGGCCCGCGCGTGCGGCATCCACCGTGTCGGCGGTCTCACCGGAGGCATATTGGTAACCGGACCGACCTCGAATCCGCTGGTCACCGCCGGAGCAGAACGCCCAGCCGCCGTCTTTGGGTGAGGGGCCGTTGCCGGTCAGCAGCACCACGCCCACGTCGGGGGACATCCGGGCGTGGTCGAGCGTGCGATACAGCTCGTCGACGGTGTGCGGCCGAAACGCGTTGCGCACCTCGGGCCGGTTGAACGCCACCCGCACCGTCGCGTCGTGGACGTGGCGGTGGTAGGTGATGTCGGTCAGGTCGCCGAATCCGTCGACGGGTCGCCATGCCTGCGCATCAAATGGGTTGTCACTCAAGGCTTTTGAACTCCGTCCTGCACCGGGTCCAATCGGAACACCGGACAGACCCCGGCCAGCGCCTCGAACTCGTCGGGTCGGCCCTCTTTGATCAGCCCGGACCGCTTCATGAAGCCGACGCCCGTGGGCACCTGCGTCGGGAATGCACGCAAAAACGGCCGGGAATCTTCGGCGGACAGCTCCACCATTCGCAGCTGCTGGACGCGGCGGCCGCGCGCCACCGTCACCTCGTTGGCGGCGCGCACATTGGACACCCAGTCGGCGCCGGGAAATCCGGCGACGACGTACTGTTTGCCGTCGACGGTCATCGGCGTCACCGGTGTGGACCGGTCACGTCCGGACTTGCGTCCCTTCACCGTCAACACGACTGGGCTCTCGCCGCCGAAACTCAAGCCCAGTCGCGACAATTGGATGAACACCTTGTTCGTCGGTTTCAGCCACCAGGGCGCCCTGAGCGGTGGCTTGAGCCCATCAGCGTTTGCCATGCCTGCCACAGTAGTCAGGGCCCGTCATGTTCGGGGCGCCTCCAAGAAGGGTTCGACACCGTGCGCCCACGGGTCGGCCCCCGGTGTGGTGACGGCGTCCAGCCGGGCGATCGCCCCGGCGCTCAGCGTGACGTTCCCCGCGCCGATGTTCTCCTCAAGGTGGACGATCGACCGGGTTCCCGGAATCAGCAACGTGGTCGGCGCGTGGGCCAGCAGCCAGGCCAACCCGACCTGGGACGATGTCGCGCCGATTTCGCCGGCGATGTCCACCACCACGGGTTTGTCGGCGACCTTCGGGAACCCCGGGAACGCCGATCCGAGCGGGAAATACGGCACCCAGGCGATTCCTTCGGCCGTGCAGACGTCGAGCATCTCCTCCTGGGAGCGGTCGAGCAGGCTGTAGGCGTTCTGCACGCAGGCGATCCCCGCCGGCAGCGCCCGCCGCAGCACGTCGAGCGGCACACTGCTGACGCCGATCCCGCCGATCTTGCCCTCGTCGCGCAGCGCGATCATCTCGGCCAGCTGGTCGTCGAGGTCGACGATTTGGTCGCCCTCGGCCTGCAGGCCGGGCCCGACGTCCAGGCGTCGCAGATTCACCACCGGTATGCATTCGACGCCGAGCTGGCTCAGGTCATCCTCAACTGCGGCCCTCAGTTCGGCGGGCCGCTGGGCCGCGGCCAGGGGTACCGGTTCTTCGCCGGTATACCGGGCACCGACCTTGCTGACGATGACGAGGTCGTTCGGGTAGGGCGTTAGCGCCGCGCGGATCCGGCGGTTCACCTCGCCGGGGCCGTAAAACGACGCCGTGTCGATGTGGTTGACGCCGAGTTCGACAGCGCGGCGCAGCACCGCGGCGGCGGCGTCGGGCGATGTCTCGAACAGTTGCATGGCGCCGTAGCCGATGCGGGCAACCGCGTTGGTGCCGATGCTGCCGACGCCGCCGGGCTCTGGCTTGTCTGTCATGGCGCTCCCTCGTGAGACACTGGAGAAAATGCGGAGGATCCTCCGCTTTGTGTCAGCGTAACAGAAACGGAGGACCCTCCGCTTTGGCCGAGCGAATTCGGTCCGACGCGCGCCGGAACCGCGAGAAGTTGCTCGAGGTCGCGACCGCGGCGTTCGCCGCCGCCGACGGGCGGCCGGTGTCGCTGGAGTCGATCGCGCGAGACGCCGGCGTCGGGATCGGCACGCTGTATCGCCATTTCCCCAATCGGGAAGCCCTCGTCGAGGCGATCTATCGCACCGAGCTCGCCGAAGTGGCCGCGGCGGCCGGGCAGTTGCTCGAGCGGCATTCGCCGAAGGTGGCGCTGCGGCGCTGGATGGACCGCTACGCAAGCTTCGTGGCCGCCAAGCGCGGAATGGCCGAATCGCTGCACGCCATGTTCGACTCCGGCGCTCTTGCGCCCAGCCAGACTCGTGAGAGCATCGTCGGTGCCGTCGACATGCTCTTGGGGGCCGGTGTCAGCGACGGGACTTTGCGCAGCGAGGTGCAGGCGGACGATGTGGTGTCCAGCCTGATCGGCATCTTCTTGACCAGCGGTTCACCGGAGCAGACGGGTCGCATGCTCGACCTGTTGGTGGCCGGCGTGTCGCGCTGACTTCTTGATCGCGCCTGATCGCGCCGAGCGTGCGGCCAGCTGCACGTTGGGCCGCGAGTGTGCGGCTGGCTGCACTCTGGGCGGGAAATCAGCCGACGGCGCGGCCGGCGCCCTCCCAGAACCGCGCCCGGACGGCCTTTTTGTCCGGCTTGCCCAGCCCGGTCAAAGGCAGCGCGTCGACGACCACGACCTGCTTGGGTGACTGCACCGAGCCCTTGCGTTCCTTGACCGCGGCCTGGATCTCGGCGGTCATCGCCTCGATCGCGGCGTCGTCGCGGGCCGCGTCGCCGCGGAGCACCACCACCGCCGTGACGGCCTCGCCCCACTTCTCGTCGGGCGCCCCGACCACACACACCTGCGCGACGGCCGCGTGCTCGGCGACCACGTCTTCGACTTCGCGCGGGAACACGTTGAAGCCGCCGGTGACGATCATGTCCTTGACCCTGTCGACGATGTAGTAGAAGCCGTCCTCGTCCTCGCGGGCCATGTCGCCGGTATGCAGCCAGCCGTCTTTAAAAGTTCGCGACGTCTCATCGGGTAAGTTCCAGTAACCGCCCGCCAAAAGTGGTCCGCTGACACAGATTTCGCCCGGCTCGCCTTGCGGCACCGGCCTGCCGTCCTCCCCCAGCAGCGCGACGCGCGCGAACAGCGTCGGGCGCCCGCACGAAGTCAGCCGCTTCGCGTCGTGGTCGCCCTTGGCCAGATAGGTCACCGCCATCGGCGCCTCGGACTGCCCGTAGTACTGCGCGAAGATCGGGCCGAACCGGCGGATGGCCTCGGCCAGCCGCACCGGGTTGATCGCCGAGGCGCCGTAGTAGACGGTTTCCAGCGACGACAGGTCCCGGGTGTGTGAATCCGGGTGGTCCATCAGCGCGTAGAGCATCGACGGCACCAGCATGGTGGCCGTGATGCGTTGCTCCTCAATCGTTTTCAGCACCTCGGCCGGGTCGAACTTGCCCAGCACCACCATCTCGCCGCCCTTGACCACCGTGGGTGTGAAAAACGCCGCACCCGCGTGCGACAGCGGCGTACACATCAGGAACCGCGGGTGCTCGGGCCATTCCCATTCCGACAGCTGGATTTGCGTCATGCTGGCGATGTTGCCGGTGGTTCCGATCACGCCCTTGGGCTTGCCGGTGGTGCCACCGGTGTAGGTCAGCCCGCCGATGTGGTCCGGCGGCAGGTCGGCGACGACGAGCGGCTTCGGCTCGTACTTGGCGGCCTCGGCCGACAGATCGACCGCGACATCTGTCAAAGCGTCGGGCACCGGGCCGATGGTCAGGATCTGCTTGAGCGCGTCCACCCGCTCCAACAGCCCCAGCGCCCGCTCAACGAACATGGGGTTGGGGTCGATGATCAGCGAACTGGCGCCGGCGTCGGAGAGCACGTAGGCGTGATCGTCCAGCGAGCCCAGCGGATGCAGCGCAGTGCGCCGATAGCCCTGGGTCCCGCTGGCGCCCTGGATCATCAGCACTTCGGGACGGTTGAGCGACAGCAGCCCGACCGTGACACCGGTGCCGGCGCCCAGCGCCTCGAACGCCTGCACGTACTGGCTGATCCGCTCGGCCAGTTGACCGCCGGTCAGCGTGGACTCGCCCAGGAACAGCACCGGCCTGTTCTTGTGGCGCTTGAGCGCACCCACCAGCAGGTGGCCGTTATGGGTCGGGTTGCGCAGCAGCTCGTCGCTCATGACGCAAGACTAGAACGTGTTGCAATTGGTGCCCGTCGCCGCCCTCGGTCACTACGTCGACTGTGGCGACCCGCGTCGTCCGGCTCCGCCGCACTCGCGATCGCCGCTAGCTTGAATGGTGGCGACCCGCGTCGTCCGGCTCCGCCGCACTCGCGATCGCCACTAGGATCCCTGGACATGGCGCAGGCAGATGTCGTCATCACCGGAACCGTGCTGACGGTGGATGACGCGCAACCCACGGCCGAAGCACTCGCAGTCGCCGACGGGCGGATCGTCGCGGTCGGCAGCCGCGCCGATGTCGCCGACTTCATCGGCGCCGACACGCAGACCGTCGATGTCGGCGATCTCAATGGAGGCTGTGTCATGCCGGGATTCGTTGAGGCGCACGGCCATCCGTTGATGGAGGCCATCGCGCTGTCGGACCGGATCATCGACATCCGACCGGTCACGCTGCGCGACGCGGACGATGTTGTCGCGGCGGTCGGCACCGAGGTTCGCAAGCGAGGTGCGGACGGCGCCTATCTGACCGGCTGGGATCCGTTGCTGCAGAACGGACTTCCGGAGCCGACGCGGGCCTGGCTCGACGAGATGGCGCCCGACGGCCCGCTGGTGATCATCCACAACTCGGGACACAAGGCGTATTTCAATTCGCACGCCGCCGAGCGCCTCGGGTTGACCCGGGACACACCAGATCCGAAGGGCGCCAAATACGGTCGCGACTCCAGCGGCGAACTCGACGGCACCGCCGAGGAAACCGGTGCGGTGTTCCCGCTGCTGGGCGGCGCCATTCAGCCCGCCGATTACCCGGCGATGCTGCGCGCCGAATGCGCCCGGCTCAACCGGGCGGGCCTGACCACTTGCTCGGAAATGGCTTTCGACCCGGCGTTTCGGCCGCTGGTCGAGCAGATGCACGATGAGCTGACGGTCCGGCTGCGCACCTACGAGATCTCAAACCCACAGATGAGCACCGACGCCACACCCGGCGAGGGCGACGACATGGTGCGCCAGGTCGGCATCAAGATCTGGGTGGACGGCTCGCCGTGGGTGGGCAACATCGCCCTGTCGTTTCCGTACCTGGACACCGCCGCCACCCGCGCCATCGGGGTGCAGCCCGGTTCCTGCGGACACGCCAACTACACCCGCGAGCAGCTGACCGAAATCGTCGGCGCCTACTTTCCGCTCGGCTGGCCCATGGCCTGCCACGTGCAGGGCGACGCCGGCATCGACACCATTCTCGGCGTGTATGAAGAGGCGCTGCGTCGCAACCCGCGCAACGACCACCGGCTACGGCTCGAACATGTCGGCGCCATCCGCCCGGACCAACTCCGGCGCGCCGCCGACCTCGGCGTCACCTGCAGCATCTTCGTCGACCAGATCCACTACTGGGGCGACATCATCGTCGACGGCCTCTTTGGACCCGAGCGCGGATCCCGTTGGATGCCAGCGGGATCCGCGGTGGCCACCGGCATGCGCATCTCGCTGCACAACGATCCGCCGGTCACCCCCGAGGAGCCGCTGCGCAATATCAGCGTGGCCGTCACCCGGACGGCGCCCAGCGGCCGGGTGCTGGCACCCGATGAGCGATTGACGGTCGAACAGGCAATCCGCGCGCAGACCATCGACGCCGCCTGGCAGCTGTTCGCCGACGACGTGACCGGGTCCCTACAGGTAGGCAAGTACGCCGACATGGTGGTGCTGTCGGCCGATCCCCGAACGGTGCCGCCGGAACGGATCGCCGATCTCGAGGTGCGTGCGACGTATCTGGCGGGCCGCCAGGTCTACCGGCAGTGATACCGGCCCTAGCGGACCTGCTCGACCGGCTACACGTGGTGGCGCTGCCGATGCGGGTGCGTTTCCGCGGCATCACGACCCGCGAGGTCGCGTTGATCGAGGGCCCGGCGGGCTGGGGCGAATTCGGGGCGTTCGTGGAATACCAGGCCGTCGAGGCCTCCGCGTGGCTGGCGTCCGGCATCGAAGGCGCCTACTGCGAGCCGCCGCCGGCGTTGCGCGACCGTGTCCCGATCAACGCCACGGTGCCCGCGGTTCCCGCGGCCCAGGTGGGCGACGTGCTGGCCCGGTTCCCCGGTGCCCGCACGGCCAAGGTGAAGGTCGCCGAGCCCGGGCAGACGCTGGCCGACGACGTCGGCCGGGTCAACGCGGTGCGTCGACTGGTCCCCAACGTGCGGGTGGACGCCAATGGCGGCTGGAGCGTCGAGGAGGCCGTGCGGGCCGCCGCGGCGCTGACCGCCGACGGCCCGCTGGAGTACCTCGAGCAACCCTGCACGACCGTCGACGAACTCGCCGCGCTGCGCCGGCGGATCGACGTGCCGATCGCCGCGGACGAAAGCATCCGTAAGGCCGACGACCCGCTCGCCGTGGTCCGAGCCCGCGCCGCCGACATCGCGGTGCTGAAAGTTGCTCCGCTGGGCGGGGTTTCGACCCTGCTTGATATCGCCGCACAGATCGACATGCCGGTGGTGATCTCCAGCGCGATCGATTCGGCGGTGGGGATCGCCGCTGGGTTGAGCGCCGCGGCCGCCCTGCCGCGGCTTCGGCATGCCTGCGGGCT
Source organism: Mycobacterium sp. (assembly GCA_035693385.1). Classification (GTDB taxonomy): domain Bacteria; phylum Actinomycetota; class Actinomycetes; order Mycobacteriales; family Mycobacteriaceae; genus Mycobacterium. The sequence continues at coordinate 4,836 of DASSGQ010000092.1, read as the reverse complement.
GGGCACCGGCCGGTTGTTCTTGGAGGATGTGGCGGACGTCGCCCCGCCGGTCGACGGCTTCCTGCCGGTCGGGCCCGTGACGCCCGACGCGGCCCGGTTGCGGGCGCTGGCCGCGCCACCTGAGCGTCGGCAGTGGTGGATCGACCGGGTCAAGGCCTGCTATCCGCTGCTTGTACCGTCGTGCGGATGATCAACCTGGCTTACGACGATCAGGGGTCCGGTGAGCCCGTTGTTTTCATCGCCGGCCGCGGGGGCGCCGGCCGTACGTGGCATCCGCACCAGGTCCCGGCGTTTTTGGCGGCCGGATACCGAGTGATCACCTTCGACAACCGCGGGGTCGGCGCCACCGAAAACGCCGAAGGGTTCACGGCGCAAACGATGGTCGCCGACACCGCCGCGCTGATCGAGTCGCTGGGCGCCGCCCCGGCGCGGATCGTCGGGGTGTCCATGGGCTCGTTCATCGCGCAGGAACTCATGGTGTCGCGGCCCGAGCTGGTCAGCGCCGCGGTGCTGATGGCCACCCGCGGCCGCCTGGACTACGCCCGCAAGTTCTTTCACGATGCCGAGGCCGAGCTGTATGCCTCCGGGGTCCAGCTCCCGCCCTCCTACGATGTGCGGGCTCGTTTGCTGGAAAGCTTCTCGCGCAAGACCATCAACGACGACGCGGCCGTCTCCGACTGGATCGCGTTGTTCAGCATGTGGCCGGTCAAGCAGACCCCGGGATTGCGCTGCCAGCTGGATGTCGCTCCGCAGACCAACCGGTTGCCGTCTTACCGCAGCATCGCCGCGCCGGTGCTGGTGATCGGCTTCTCCGACGACGTGGTGACGCCGCCGTACCTGGGACGAGAGGTCGCCGACGCGCTGCCGCACGGCCGTTACCTGCAGATACCCGATGCCGGTCATCTCGGGTTCTTCGAGCGGCCGCAGGCCGTCAACGCCGCGGCGCTGCAGTTCTTCGGCAAGGCCTAGTTGCGCCCGACGTCGGGTAGCCGACGACTCCACGTTCGGCGCGCGGTTAGCCGCGTATGACACCCTGTAGAAGTGAACCCGTCGACGACTCAGGCCCACGTCGTCGTTGACGAGCTGATCCGCGGCGGCGTCCGCGATGTGGTGCTGTGCCCGGGATCGCGAAACGCGCCGCTGGCATTTGCGCTGCAAGACGCCGACCGGTCCGGCCGGATCCGGTTGCACGTTCGCATCGACGAGCGCACCGCCGGTTACCTGGCCATCGGGCTGGCCATCGCCGCCGACGCCCCGGTATGTGTCGCGATGACGTCCGGCACCGCGGTGGCCAACCTCGGCCCGGCGGTGGTCGAGGCCAACTACGCGCGGGTGCCGCTGATCGTGCTGTCGGCCAACCGGCCCTACGAACTGCTGGGCACCGGGGCCAACCAGACCATGGAGCAGCTGGGCTACTTCGGCACCCAGGTCCGCGCCACCATCAACCTGGGCCTGGCCGAGGACGCGCCCGAGCGGCTGGACGCGTTCAACGCCACCTGGCGATCGGCCACCTGCCGGGTCTTGGCGGCCGCCACGGGATCTCGCAGCGCCAATGCCGGGCCCGTGCACTTCGACATCCCCCTGCGTGAGCCATTGGTGCCCGATCGAGAGCCGCACGGCGCGGTGACGCCGCAGGGCCGGGCCGACGGCAGGCCTTGGACCTACACGCCGCCGGCCACGTTCGACCAACCGCTGGATATCGACCTGTCGCCGGACACCGTCGTCATCGCGGGCCATGGCGCGGGCGCGCAGCCCAACCTGGCGCAGTTGCCCACCGTCGCCGAGCCGACGGCTCCCGCCCCGGCCAACCCCCTGCACCCGCTGGCGCTGCCGCTGCTGCACCCGAAGCAGGTGATCATGCTCGGCCGCCCGACGTTGCACCGCCCGGTGTCGGCGCTGCTGGCCGACCCCAAGGTGCCGGTGTACGCGCTGACCACCGGGCCGCGCTGGCCCGACGTCTCGGGCAACTCCCAGGCCACCGGCACCCGGGCGGTCACCACCGGGGCGCCGCACCCGGCGTGGTTGCACCGCTGCGCGGAGATGAACCGGCACGCGATCGCCGCGGTCCGCGGTCAACTCAAGGCGCACCCGCTCACCACCGGCCTGCACGTCGCCGCGGCCGTGGCCGACGCGCTGCGGCCGGGAGACCAGCTGGTGCTCGGGGCGTCCAACCCGGTCCGCGACGCGGCGCTGGTGGGCCTGTCCAGCGCCGACATCCGGGTCCGGTCCAACCGCGGAGTCGCCGGCATCGACGGCACCGTGTCCACCGCGATCGGGGCCGCGTTGGCATTCGAGGGGGCCCTCGAGCGCGCCGGCAGCCCCGACAGCCCGGCCCGCACCGTCGCGCTGATCGGCGACCTGACCTTCGTGCACGACAGCTCCGGGCTGCTGATCGGCCCCACCGAACCGACCCCGCGCCGCCTGACGATCGTGGTGTCCAACGACAACGGCGGCGGCATCTTCGAACTGCTCGAGCAGGGCGACCCACGGTTCTCCGACGTGTCGTCGCGAATCTTCGGGACCCCGCACGACGTCGACGTCGGCGCGCTGTGCCGCGCCTACCACGTGGAGAGCCGCCAGATCGAGGTCGACGAGCTCGAGTCGGCCCTCGACGAGCCGGGGCCGGGCATGCGGGTGCTCGAGGTCAAGGCGGATCGGTCGTCGCTGCGGCAGCTGCACGCCGCCATCAAGGCAGCGCTATGAGCACTCCGTGATCTCTGCAAAAGAGTTGCTGCACATCCTGATTCATGGTCGCACCGACGAACCGCCGACAACCCGGCCCGGGATTGTGTTGCGGTGGGCGCGGATTGCGGTGCTGATCGTGACGGCCCTCGTCACGCTGCAGTCGGCGCTGCTGGTGGCCGGTGCCTGGCGCAACGACCTTGCGATCGAACACAACATGGGGGTCGCGCAGGCAGAGGTGCTCAGCGCCGGTCCACGGCGCTCCACCATCGAATTCGTCACACCCGAGCGTGTCACCTACCGCCCCGAGCTCGGCGTGCTGTATCCGTCCGAATTGGCAACCGGGATGCGGATCTATGTCGAATACAACAAAAACGACCCGAACCTGGTCCGGGTGCAGCACCGCAACGCGCGGCTGGCGATCATTCCGGCGGGATCCATCGCCGTGGTGAGCTGGCTGGTCGCGGCGGCTAGCCTGATAGGCCTGGCGTTGCTGGACAACTGGCTGGACCGGCGTGCCGCGTCCGACGGCAGGTCGAGGCAACTCGCTTCCTAAGGCCGTCCGAACGCCGTCCGACCAGCAGATTTCGCGCGACGTATGCCCGTCGGCAACCTTATCGACAGCCGATGCTGACATGCTGGTCTCGTGCGCGTTGCCATCGTCGCCGAGTCATTCCTCCCCAATGTCAACGGTGTCAGCAACTCAGTGTTGCGTGTCCTAGAGCATCTGCGCCGAACCGGCCACGAAGCTCTGGTGATCGCACCCGACAACCCGCCGCGTCAACCACGGGCCGATCGAATTCACGACGGCATCCGGGTACACCGGGTCCCGTCGCGGATGTTCCCCAAGATCACCACGTTGCCGCTTGGTGTGCCGATGCCGCGGATGGTCAAGGTGCTGCGCGGATTCGATCCCGATGTCGTACATCTGGCGTCGCCGGCGCTGCTTGGCTACGGGGGGGTGCTGGCGGCCCGGCGGCTCGGCGTGCCGACGGTCGCGGTGTACCAAACCGATGTCCCGGGTTTCGCTGCGAGCTACGGCATCCCGATGACGGAACGGGCGGCGTGGGCGTGGTTCCGCCACCTGCACAACCTCGCGGACCGCACGCTGGCTCCGTCCAGCGTGACGATGGAATCTCTTGTCTCACATCGCTTTCCGCGCGTGCATCGGTGGGCGCGCGGAGTTGACGTGCTACGGTACGCGCCGTCGGCGCGTGACGAGGAAGTCCGGCAGCGCTGGTCGCCCGACGGCAAGCCGATTGTCGGGTTCGTGGGAAGGCTCGCGCCGGAGAAGCACGCCGAGCGGCTGGCCGCACTGGCGGGCAACGACTCCGTGCAGCTCGTCATCGTCGGCGACGGCGTCGACCAACGCAAACTGCAATCGGCAATGCCCACAGCGGTTTTCACCGGTGCGCTGTACGGCGAAGAGCTTGCGACCGCGTATGCCAGCATGGACGTCTTCGTGCATACCGGTGAGCACGAGACGTTTTGCCAAGTCGTGCAGGAGGCGATGGCGTCGGGGTTGCCGGTGATCGCCCCCGACGCCGGCGGCCCGCGTGACCTGATCGCGCCGTATCGGACCGGACTCTTGCTGCCCGTCAAGGAGTTCGAGGCGCGGCTGCCCGACGCGGTTGAGCACCTACTCGCCGAACGACACCGCTACGCGCTCGCCGCCCGCCGCAGCGTGCTCGGCCGCAGCTGGCCGGTCATCTGCGACGAACTGCTCGGCCACTACGAGGCGGTGCTGTCGCCCTTCGCCCGCAGGCGCATGCGCGCCAACCGGTTCGCGCAAGGCGAGTGAGCCGCAAGCAGATCCGCGTGGCGTTAGCCCTGCGCCAGCTCCGCGACCGGCTGCCATTGCTCCCAACTGCGTAGCCGGCTCTCGTAGTCGGCCTTCGCCAGTTGCAGCGGCAACTCGCCGAAAAAGACCCGCAGCGGCGGCTCTTCCGCGTCGACGACCTTGAGCAGCGCCGCCGCCGAGGCCGTGTGATCGCCTTGCTTGGTCGCCCGCCCGCGGCGCTCTTTGTCGGCGGCGGCGTGCACATCGGCGTAATCGGCAAGCGGGGCCGCGTGTTTGGCCGATGCGCCGCCCCAGTCGGTGTCGAATCCGGCCGGCTCGATCAGCGTGACGTGCACCCCGAACGGGGCGACCTC
>DASSGQ010000091.1:0-3685 GCA_035693385.1 Mycobacterium sp. | reverse complement strand
GACCACTCCACCCCGCACCCGCAATGTTCATCGACGACGCCCACATCTTGCGGGCCTCATCCTCAACCGTCTGCGCGTGCATCTCAAAACGACCAGCCATCGCCCGCATCTCGTGCGGATCAGTCATAAAACGTGCCATGTTGCCCTTCTTTCTTGTTCTAAGCCTTCAGTTTGTCGAAGTCTTGTTGATTTTGATGCGGTGGTGGCCGCATAACGGACAGATTACGGCCTACCGGTTAAATGCTCGCCTCAATTGGGTGACATATCCCCCCTTTTTCGCCCCATCAGACGACCACCTGTTTGGGCATGACGATTGGCTTGAATCCGTACCGCGGCCCGGCACCGTAGGCGCCGGCACCCTTGGCCGCCGCGGCCATTCCCGGCATCCCGGGCATCGCCCCGACAGGCGCGGCTTCGTCGGCGGCGGCGGTCCAACCCGAGCCATCCAGCGGAGCGGTGGACGAAGCCAGCGTCGCCGGGGCCGCCGCCGACCAGCCGGCCGGCACCGACAGACCGCCGACCGAGCCCGCTTCGCCGATACCCGCCGTCGCTGCCCCGCCCAATCCGCCGCCTGGCGCCACCGAACTGGCCAGCGACCCTTCGCCGATGATCGCCCCGCCCGCGGCGGGAGTAACGTCGCTGGCGGCCGCTGCCGGTGCGGAGGCGGCAAGGGTGTGCCCCAGCGATACCGCGGTCGGGATGGTGTTACCGACCCACCAAGCCGCGGTGACGCCGATCTGCTGGACGCCGTTGAAGTTGAACAGGGTGCCCCCGAGGCCGTCAGCGGCAAAAATCAGATTCGCCAAATTGGGGTAGCTCGTTTGCAGCGCGGTCCACACACCGGTACCGATCGGCTGCACCGCGGCGGGGGTGCCAAGCGACCCCAAAGCGCCCTGCAGGCCGGAGATGAGGGAACCCAGTCCGCCCTGGGCGGGCGTGGCCGCCGCTGCCGCGCCGACCGCGGCCGCTTGGGTGGCCGGGGCGGCCGGGCTCGCGGTCGGCGACGCCGGGGTCAGCGGCTGAAGGGCACTGGCCGCCGTCGCCGCGGCCGCATACGTGTACATCGTGGTGGCGTCCTGCACCCACATCTCGGCGTACAGGGCCTCGGTGGCCATGATCGCGGGCGTGTTGATGCCCAGGAAGTTCGTCGCCACCAGCGCCGCGAGCTGAGCACGGTTGGCAGCGATCAGCGGCGGAGGCACCGTTCCCGTAAACGCCGCCTCATACGCGGCCGCCGACGACGCGGCCTGAGCCGACGCCTGCTCGGCTGCCGCCGCCGTGGTGCTCAGCCAGTTCACGTAGGGCGCGGATGCCGCCGCCGCGGCCGCCGACCCCAAACCCGTCCACTGCTCGCTGGTCAGCGATGCGACGATCGACTCCCAGGAGGTCGCGGTGGTGCTCAGTTCGGCGGCCAGGTTGCTCCAGGCCGTCGCGGCGGCCATCATCGGTCCAGAGCCCGAACCGGAGTACATGAGCGCGGAGTTGACCTCCGGGGGCAAAGCTGCAAAGTCCAAGACCATTTTTCTGTTTCCCGTTCCTTTTGACCGAATTTCGCTGTTGGTTGACTACCTGCGACCGTGTGGGAGCCCAGTCCCCTAGACGGCCGTCGGCTTGGGCATGACGATGGGCTTGACGCCGTAGCGGGGGGCACCGAAGCCGGCGCTGTTGCGCGCCGCGCCCATTCCGGGCATCCCGGGGATGATCGTTCCCGGCCCGGCCTGCGGCGCCGCCCCGGTCCAGCCCACGGTCTGGATCGCGGTGGCAGGGCTCGCGCCCGGGGTGAAGGTACCGGCCGCCCAGCTGGGCGGAGCGGACAGCTTGCCGACCATGGTTGCCTGGCCCACGCTCGCGGCCGGCATCGCGCCCATGGCCCCGACGCCGGAGCCGGCCGGCCCGACCGCGTTGACCGAATCCGCCGCGCCGGCTGCCGCGGCGGCGTCGGCGCCGGCGTCAGCCGGCGCGGCCGGCAGCAAACCGCCGCCGGCCATGCCGAGGCAGTCGGACATAGCCGAGGCCCAGTTGCCGAACTCGAAACTGCCGAAGTTGGCCGAGTTACCCGACAGGGTGAATGGGTTGCCGCCCACGCTGTTGCCCGGACCACCAAGCAAAATTGCGCCGTTGTTGAGGAGGCCGGTGAGGTTTTGGAGGGGGCCGGCCAGCGCGGACTGGCTCGCGTTAGCGGCCTCGGTGTCGCCATAGGTGCCGGAGCTGAGGCCCAGGGTGCTCACAAACTGTTCTTGAACGGTCTGAGCTTCGGCGGCGATCTGCTGGTAGAGGGTGCCGTACGCCGAGAAGATTCCGGCCTGCAGGGTCGACACCTGGTCGGATGCTGCGGGAGCGACGGCCGTGGTCGGTGCCGCGGCACCGGCATTCTGAGCGGACAGTGAACTGCCGATCCCCCCCAGCTGCGCCGCTGCGGCGAGCAACTCTTCAGGAATTGTTGTCAGAAATGACATCTATTGCTCCTAGTATCCGGAACGTGCCGAGCCGCTTGCGGCGGATCGACCCTGTGTGTTGGCGTAACGGGCCCTGTGCGTTGGCGTAAGGCTAACGAGCCACGACTCCACAGTCGCGACGGAGAAGGCTAGGGTGGCCCCCGTTTACGGCTTCTTAACGTGGGCGCGGACAGTTTTAACAAGCTCCTGCCGGGCGACACTGCGGTGTCACCTGAGCGGTGGGGGCAAACCAATAGGACTGCGCGCGGCGCGCGGATCCTACGCGAAGTATGACTTCCGCGCACCCTTCGGAATCGGGCTATTTTTTCGGCGGATGCGGTGCCCCGGATGCCCGCTTGGCGCGCTAGATTCGCCGCCGGGCCCCCATAGCCCAATTGGCAGAGGCAGCGGACTTAAAATCCGTCCAGTGTCGGTTCGAGTCCGACTGGGGGCACCGGTAAATTCCTGGTAGCAGTCCATTTCTGGGTCCCAAGCCACGTTGGCGCTTGCCGCCGACGGCGTCGCGAACCGCCACTCATAAACTGGCTGATTGTGGGCATGCTGTTCGGCTTTGCGCCGTGGATCGTCTATTGGGTGCTGGTTGGCAACGTCCCGTTCGCCGTCGCCGCGCTGATCGCGCTGGCTTTCGCCGTCGCCGCGTATGCGATCGGCGCCGCCACCGGCAAACCGGGGCATCCGCTCGAAACCGGGGCCGTCGCGACGTTCCTGGTGCTCACGATCCTGACATTCACGCTGAGCGACGCGTTCAGTCAGCGGTGGACACTGCCGCTGAGCAACGCGGGGATCTTCCTGGTCGCGCTGGCGAGCGTGCTGATGGGCAAGCCGTTCGTGCATGAGTTCGCCGCCGCGGAACAAACCGATGATGTGGTCAAGACGGGATTGTTCGGCCGGATCGTCCGGTTGTTGGCCTGGATCTGGGTCGCCGCGTTCGCCGGCATGACGGTGTCGTCGGCGGTCGCGCCGACGTTGGAAGGCCGGACTGGAATAGCAGCGAGCATCCTGGACACCAAGACTCCGCTGTCATTCCTGTGTTACTGGGTCATTCCCTTCTCGCTGTTGGGGCTGGCGGTGCTGGCGTCGCGATTGCTGCCTGACCGGATGCTCATCGGCATCGACGACCTCGCCCGGGAGACCTCATTCGTCGCCTACGACGAAGCCACCATCGACGAGCTGTACTTCCTGGCCCAGGAACACGCCAATCGCGAGGTCGGCCCCGGCAAAGAGGCCTA
>DASSGQ010000090.1:0-2565 GCA_035693385.1 Mycobacterium sp. | reverse complement strand
GACTCTCGCAGTGGCGTTACGCACGCGCGGCGGGTTGGGCGGCCCAAAGGCCGCTAGGTCCGCATTCGGTCGATGAGGTTGGACAGCACGACGATGCTTTCGCTGCGTTCGATGTCGGCGCTGGACCGGATGCGCTCGAGGACCGCCTCCAGGTGCCGCATGTCGCGGGCCAGCACGTGCAGGATCGCGTCGGGCGTGCCCGTCACCGTCGCCGCGCTGACCACCTCGGGCATGTCCACCCAGGCCGCCCGCAGCTGATCGGGAGCGATCGTGCCCTGGCAGAACAGCTGCACATAGGCCTCGGTGTTCCAGCCGAGCGCGTTGCGGTCGACGACCGTGGTGAAGCCCTTGATCACGCCGTTGTCGAGCATCCGGTCGACCCGTCGCTTCACCGCCGGCGCGGACAGATTCACCGTCAGCCCGATTTCGGCGAACGTCGCCCGCGCGTGCTGCATCAGCTCGGCGAGGATGCGCTCATCGGTGTCATCCAGGCGGTCCATCACTGCTCCCCATTCGTATGCAACAAATCGCTGCACCAGCGACTTTAGCGCAATAAATCGGCTATAGGCACGCAATAATCGTCGTTTGATTGTTTAGCAGCGCCAAAATATGGTTGGTTTATGACGGACACTCACGTCCCCGCACCCGCGTTACGGCTCGCGGCCGAGCCCGCCGGGCGCAGCCGCACACCCAGTACTCGCCGGTACGCGATGACCCCGCCGGCTTTCTTCGCGGTCGAGTACGCGATCAACCCGTGGATGGACGTCAGCAAGCCCATCGACGTCCACCTCGCGCAAACGCAGTGGGAGGGCCTGTACCGGACCTACCTGCAGCTGGGTCACCACGTCGACCTGGTCGAGCCGGTGCGTGGGCTTCCGGACATGGTCTATGCGGCCAACGGCGGGATCATCGCCCGCGACACCGCCATCGTGGCCAGGTTCCGGTTCGCCGAACGGGCGGGAGAGTCTCGGGCCTACGCAGCGTGGATGACGTCGCTGGGCTACCGGCCGGTGTCCACTCGCCACGTCAACGAGGGACAGGGCGACCTACTGATGATCGGCGAAATGGTGTTAGCGGGCTACGGCTTTCGCACCGACCGGCGCGCGCACGCCGAAATCTCCGCGGCGCTGGGAGTGCCGGTCGTCTCGCTGCGGCTGGTGGACCCGCGCTTCTATCACCTGGACACCGCGCTGGCCGTTCTCGACGACCACACCGTTGCGTTCTATCCGCCGGCGTTCAGCGCGGCGGCGCAAGACCAGCTGCGTGCGCTGTTTCCCGACGCTATCGTCGTGGGAAGCGCCGACGCCTACGTGCTTGGTCTCAACGCCGTCTCCGACGGTCTGCACGTTGTACTTCCCTCTGCTGCAACGGGTTTCGCCACACAGCTGCGTCAAGCCGGCTTCGAGCCGGTTGGCGTCGAGCTGTCCGAGCTGCTCAAGGGCGGCGGGTCGGTCAAATGTTGCACGTTGGAGGTATTCCCATGACGATGCTCGACGCCCGGACTTCGGAATGGGTCGCCGCGAACCGAACCGAGAACGCGATCGCACTAGTCGAAAGGTATGCGGCGCACAATTATTCGCCGCTACCCGTAGTCGCGGCAAGCGCAAAGGGCGCGTGGATCACCGATGTCAGCGGCCGGCGCTACCTCGACTGTCTGGCCGCCTACTCGGCAGTCAACTTCGGTCATGGCAACCCGGAGATCATCGCGACGGCTCACGCGCAACTCGACAGGGTCACGCTGGTCAGCCGCGCATTCCATTGCGACAATCTCGGACCGTTCTGCGCCGCGCTTGCCCGGTTGTGCGGCAAGGACATGGTGCTGCCGATGAACTCGGGCGCTGAGGCCGTGGAGAGCGCACTCAAGGTCGCCCGCAAGTGGGGCGCCGACGTCAAGGGCGTCCCGGCGGGTCAGGGCAACATCATCGTGGCCGACAACAACTTTCATGGGCGCACGATCAGCATCGTCAGCTTCTCGTCGGACCCCGCGGCGCGCGACGGCTTCGGGCCGTTCACCCCGGGCTTCCGCTCGGTGCCGTTCGGCGACGCCGCGGCACTGGCCGAGGCGATCGACGACGACACGGTGGCGGTGCTGCTGGAGCCCATCCAGGGCGAGGCGGGCATCATCGTCCCGCCCGACGACTACCTGCCGACGGTCCGCGAGCTGTGCAGCGAGCGCAACGTGCTGATGATCGCCGACGAGATCCAGTCGGGGCTGGCTCGCACCGGCTACACGTTCGCCTGCGAGCGGTGGGGCGTCGTCCCGGACGTGTACGTGCTCGGCAAGGCGCTGGGCGGCGGGGTCGTCGCGCTGTCGGCGGTGGTCGCCGACGGCGACATCCTCGGCGTACTGCATCCCGGCGAACACGGCTCGACCTTCGGCGGGAACCCGTTGGCCGCGGCCATCGGTACCACGGTGGTAGGCATGCTGGCACGCGGCGAATTTCAGGCCCGTTCGGCCAGACTGGGCGTCCACCTGCATCGGCGGCTGCGGGAGCTGGTCGGCGACGGCGTGGTGGCGGTCCGGGGTCTCGGGTTGTGGGCCGGTGTCGACATCGACCCGACGCT
>DASSGQ010000089.1:0-4140 GCA_035693385.1 Mycobacterium sp. | reverse complement strand
CTCCGCCCTCGAGCGCCTGGGACACCCGCAGCGCTCCGCCGAATACCGGATTCTTCGGCAAGGCGGCCTCAGCCAGGTCATCCAGTCGCACCGGGCCGCCATCGAGCACCGACGAGGCGCGTGCCGCCCGCAACGCCGCCTCGGCGGCGGTCAGCGGCCAGCCGCGAAGGTTGGCCCGGTGGCGGTGGGCGCGACCCAGCGCGTCGCGGGCCGCGTCGCTGGCCTCGGCGACGCCGGGGAGCTTCATGAGCGGGGCCAGCGGGTCAGCCGTCACGGGTTGTCAACCTATCTGCGGAGGTGCGGGGGCACGCGGAATGGCCTCCAGTAGCTGGCGGGTGTAGTCGTGGCGGGGCCGGGTGAACAGCTCCTCGGTGGGCGCCTGCTCCACCACGCGTCCGGCGCGCATCACCAGGACGTCGTCCGCGATCTGGCGGATCACCGCCAAGTCATGGCTGATGAACAGGTAGGTCAGCCCGAGTTCGTTCTGCAGCTCGGCCAGCAGGTCCAATATCTGCGCCTGCACCAGAACGTCGAGGGCCGACACCGCCTCGTCGCACACCAGCACCTCGGGCCGCAGCGCCAGCGCCCGGGCGATCGCCACCCGTTGCCGCTGACCACCCGACAGCTCCCGGGGCAGTCGCCCCAACACCGACGACGGCAGCGCTACGTGGTCGACAAGCTCGCGCACCGCCTGCTCGCGCTGCTTGCGGTCACCGACGCGATGGATCCGCAACGGCTCCTCGATGGCACGAAACACCGAGTACATGGGATCTAAACTGCTGTAAGGGTTTTGGAACACCGGCTGGACGCGACGGCGGAAAGCCAACGCCTGGTTCCGGTCCATTCGGGGCGCGATCGGCGTGCCGTCGAAAACCACACTGCCGGAAGTGGTTTGCAGCAGACCCAGCACCATCCGCGCCACGGTCGATTTGCCCGAACCCGACTCGCCGGCGATCGCGAGGGTGCTGGCCCGCCGCACCCGAAACGACACCGCGTCGACGGCGCGGAACTCCGCCCGTCGCCACGGCGCGCCGTGCGATTCCCGGTAGACCTTGGTCAGCTCCGAGGCGACGAGGATGTCGTCGGAGGGCTCGTCCGCCGTCCGCGATCGGGTTCTGGCCGAACTCCTCGCCGTGAGCGACGGGGCAGCGGCCACCAACCGTCGCGTGTACTCGTGTTGCGGGTCCTGCAGGATAGCTTGCGCCGCGCCGGATTCCACCACCACGCCGCGATGGATGACGACGACGGACTCCGCCCGTTCGGCGGCCAGCGCCAGGTCGTGGGTGATCAGTAGCAGGGCCGTTCCGAGTTGGTCGGTGAGTTGCTGTAAATGGTCGAGCACCTGCCGCTGCACGGTGACGTCCAGCGCGGACGTCGGCTCGTCGGCAATGAGGAGCTTCGGTCGTCCCGCCAATCCGATGGCGATCAGCGCCCGTTGACACATGCCCCCGGACAGCTGATGCGGGTACCGGCCGGCTTGTTGCACCGGATTCGGCATCCCCGCCTCGGCCAGCAGCTGCAGGGCACGACGCCGCGTCTCGCGATTGTCGGTGTTCGCGCGCAGCGCTTCCCGGATCTGAAAGCCCACCTTCCAGACCGGGTTGAGGTTGGTCATCGGGTCCTGTGGCACATAGCCGATGCCGCGCCCACGGATCGATCGGAGTGTGCGGCGGTCGGCAGCGGTGATGTCGCGGCCGTCGAAAACGATGTGCCCGGCGGTGATTCGCCCTCCGGTCGGCAGGAGCCCGAGAATGGCGGCGGCGGTGGTGGATTTCCCCGATCCCGATTCGCCCACCACCGCAACGGTCTGACCGCGCCGCACGGTCAGATCCACTCCGCAAACCGACGGAGCGTGGTCGCCGAACCTGACTTCCAGAGCGTCGACCGACAACAGCGGCGCCTCCGGGGAGCTCATGCGCGCAACGCCCGCGACGCAGGATCCAGCGCGTCCCGCAAAGCATCCCCCATCATCATGAAAGCCAGCACCGTAATCGCCAGTGCGCCGGCGGGATAGAACAGAATCGGCGAGCCGGACCGGAGCCGGCTCTGCGCGAGGTTGATGTCGCCGCCCCATGACACCACCGATGTCGGCAGACCGACGCCCAGGTAGGACAACGAGGCTTCGGTAACGATGAAGACACCGAAGGCGAGGGTGGCCACCGCGAACACCGGGCCCAGGGCGTTGGGCAGGGCATGCCGAACCAGGGTTTGGAAGTTGCTCAGCCCCAACGCTTTCGCCGCGAGCACATAGTCACCGGCTCGCGCCTCTATCACCGCGCTTCGCGCGATCCTGGCTATCTGCGGCCAGCCGAACACGGCCAGGATGACGATCACCGTCCACACCCTGCGGTGGTGCATGACGCCCATCAGCACGATGGCGGCGAGCAGCAGGGGCAACCCGAAGAAGATGTCGGTGATACGCGAGACCACCGCGTCGACCCAGCCGCCGTAGAAGCCCGCCAGCGCGCCGAACGATCCGCCCACGACGAAGACGAGCAGGGTTGCGCCCAGCCCCACCGTCACCGATGCCCGCGCTCCGTAGATGGTGCGCGCGTAGATGTCGTGTCCCTGCAGATCGGTCCCGAACCAGTGCGCGGCCGACGGGGGAAGCAGGCTCTGGCCGGGATCGGCGTAGGTGGGATCGATTCCGGTGAACCACGCCGGAAATAGTGCAACCACCACTATCAAGAGAATCAACGCGGACGCGACGACGAACTTCGGCCGCCGGCGCAACTTGCGCCACGTGTCCCACCAGAAGCCATGTTGGTCCGGAATGCGTTCAGCCATATCGGATCCGAGGGTCGAGGGCGGCGTACAGCAAGTCCACCGCCAGATTGGTTACCAGATACACCAGCACCAGCACCGTCACGATGGAGACTACCGTCGGCGCTTCCTGCCTGGTGACGGCCTGAAACAACACGCCACCGACACCATGGATGTTGAAGATGCCCTCGGTCACGACGGCTCCCCCCATCAGCGAGCCCAAATCGGCGCCGAGGAAGGTCACCACCGGAATCAACGAGTTACGCAATATGTGAACGGTCACCACGCGCGGTCGCGACAGTCCCTTGGCGGTTGCGGTGCGGACATAGTCGGCGTGCGCATTGGCGGCCACCGCGGATCGGGTCAATCGCACCACGTACGCGAATGACACCGAACCCAAGACGATCCCGGGCAGCAGCAGCCGCCCGAAGGTCGCATGTTCGCCCACCGTGACGGGCGCGATCCCCAACCGGACGCCGAACACGAATTGCGCAAGGAAACCCAGCACGAATATCGGGATCGCGACGATGATGAGGCCGGTGATCAGCACCGTGGAATCGAACAGCCCGCCTGCGCGCAGACCGGCGATCACGCCGAACCCGATCCCCAGCACGGCTTCCACCGCCACCGCGATCAGGGCCAGCCTGATGGTGACCGGAAACGCATGAGCCAGAACGGCACTGACCGGCAACCCGGAAAATGATCGTCCCAGGTCTCCGTGCAGGACGCCGCCCAGATAGCGCAGATACTGCACCATGAACGGGTCGTCGAGGTGGTACCGGGCACGCAGCGCGGCGGCCACCGCCGGCGTCAGCGGGCGGTCGCCCGCCATCGCCGCCACCGGATCACCGGGCAGCAGGAACACCATGCCGTAGATCAGCAGCGTCGCGCCCAGGAAAACCGGCACCATGACGGCGATTCGGCGAACGATGTACCAGCCCATCTCAGCCCTTCACGATGTTCTCGTAGTCGGGCAGGCCATTCCACGTGACGTGGACGTTTTTGACCTCTGCCGACCAGCCCACCACGCTGATGTTGTCCCAAAGCGGAACGACGGGCATGTCCTGCACCAGGAATCGCTGCGCGGCGTTGGCCAGGACATCCGATGCCCGCAAGTCGGGTGCTGCCTCGGCGGCCGCCAGCGCCGCGTCGAACGCCGGGTTGGAGTAGCCGACGTCGTTGGACCCGGCCCCCGTGGCGAACAGCGGGGCAAGAAACTCGATCATGGACGGATAATCTCCCTGCCAGGCCGCGCGGAACGCGGTCGCGATCGTGTGGTTGGTGATGTCGGTGCGGAATCCGGCGAAGGTAGGCTGCGGCGTGCCCACCGCGTCGATGCCCAACACGTTCTTGATGCTGTTGGCCACCGCGTCCACC
>DASSGQ010000088.1:0-3045 GCA_035693385.1 Mycobacterium sp. | reverse complement strand
CCGCGGCCGGCGCGGAAGCCAGTCGAGGACGAGTTCTGGTACCGCTCAACGAATTTCGTCACCCGTCGCGCAGTTCCGGTCGGGGTGGCGGTGGTCGCCGTGCTGCTGTTGTTGGGGGCGCCGTTCCTCGGTGTGCGGTGGGGCTTCCCCGACGACCGGGTGCTGCCGGACTCCGCGTCGGCCCGGCAGGTCGGCGACCAGCTGCGCAGCGACTTCGCCAACGACTCCGCGACCGACGTCAGCGTCGTCATCCCCGACAGCGACGGGCTGTCGGACGCCGAATTCACCCGCTACGCGGCGAGCCTTTCTCTTGTGCAGGGAGTCTCGGCTGTTTCGGCTCCGGTGGGCACCTTCACACACGGGGCCCTGGCCGGCCCGCCCGCGGCGCCCACCGGAGCGTCGCAGGGCAGCGCGTTTCTCACCGTACGCAGCACGGCCCCGCTCTTCTCCGACGCTTCCGAGCGCCAGCTGCGCCGTCTGCACGACGTCCCCGGTCCCGGCGGCCGGAAGGTCGAATTCGCCGGGACCGCACAGACCAATCGGGACAGCGTCAACGCGATCACGTCGCGCCTGCCGCTGGTGCTGGGCCTGATTGCCCTGGTGACGTTCGTGTTGTTGTTCCTGCTGACCGGCAGCGTCGTATTGCCGCTCAAAGCTCTTGTGCTCAATGTGCTTTCGCTGACCGCGGCATTCGGCGCGATGGTCTGGATATTCCAGAACCACCACCTCGGTGGCCTCGGGACCACGACTACCGGAACCTTGGTCGCCAACATGCCGGTGCTGCTGTTCTGCATAGCCTTCGGCCTGTCGATGGACTACGAGGTCTTCGTGGCTTCCCGGATCCGCGAGTTCTGGCGCGCGTCGGGACAAACCCGGGCCGACAACGACGAAAGCGTCGCGCTCGGCGTGGCCCGGACGGGCCGGGTGGTGACGGCCGCGGCGCTGGTGATGTCGATCTCGTTCGCGGCGCTGATCGCTGCGCACGTGTCATTCATGCGGATGTTCGGAGTCGGCCTGACATTGGCTGTGGTCGTGGACGCGACGCTGGTCCGCATGGTGCTGCTGCCGACTTTCATGCACGTGCTGGGCACCTGGTGCTGGTGGGCACCTCGGTGGCTGACCCGGATCCATCAGCGCTTCGGCATCAGCGAGGAGCGCCATCCGGCGGCAACGGAGCCGGTACCTCACGCAGTTCCAGAGAAGGTTGCGAGAAAGGTAAGCAAATGAGGGGACCTCTGAGCGGCAACAGGTTTCGTGCCCACAAGGCCAGCAGCGTCATAGCGGGCGTGCACGGCGTGCTGCCGGAGCACCGTTACGCGCAAAGCGAGATCACCGAGTCGCTCGCCACGCTCCCGGCGTTCGAGAATTACGCCGACGCGCTGCGGAAATTCCACGCGAGTTCCAAAGTGAACAGCCGCTACCTGGTGTTGCCTCTCGAGCGGTACGCCTCGCTGACCGACTTCGGCGACGCCAACGACATCTTCGTGGAAAACGCGGTGGAGCTCGGGTGCGCGGCGGTGTCGGGCGCTCTCGATGATGCAGGATTGCGTCCGGCGGACGTCGACGTCATTTACTCCACGACCGTCACCGGTCTCGCGGTCCCCTCGCTGGAGGCCCGCATCGCGGCGCGCCTCGGGCTGCGCCCAGACGTGCGGCGGGTGCCGATGTTCGGTTTGGGTTGCGTCGCCGGCGCCGCCGGGGTCGGCCGACTCAACGATTACCTGCGCGGCGCTCCCGACGACGTCGCGGTCCTGCTCTCGGTGGAGCTGTGCTCGCTCACCTTTCCCGCGACGGGTCCCTCGCCGGCCTCGCTTGTCGGCACGGCGCTTTTCGGCGACGGCGCCGCGGCGGTGGTCGCCGTCGGCGAGCGTCGCGCGAGGAAGATCGGGGCGGCCGGGCCCGACGTCCTCGGTTCGCGCAGCCACCTGTACCCGGACTCGCAGAACACGATGGGCTGGAACATCGGAGCGTCGGGATTCGGCCTCGTCCTCTCTCCGGACGTGGCGAGCGTTATCGAACGACACCTGGCCGACGACGTCACGCAGTTCCTGGCGGCGCGCGGGTTGAGCGTCCCCGACGTGGGGGCGTGGGTCAGTCACCCGGGCGGCCCGAAGGTGATCGAGGCAATCGTCGCGTCGCTCGGATTGCCTGAGGACGCACTCGAATTGACGTGGCGGTCGCTCAGCGAGATCGGCAACGTCTCGTCGTCGTCGGTGCTGCACGTGCTGCGTGACACGATCGCCAAGCAGCCGCCGAGCGGCAGCCCGGGCGTCATGCTGGCGATGGGTCCGGGGTTCTGCTCCGAACTCGTGCTGCTGCGGTGGCGTTGATCATGACCTGGTATGGGCTGCTGATCGGCGCGGTTGCGGTGGAGCGACTGATCGAGCTCGTGCTGGCCAACCGTCACCGCGCCTGGAGCCGGGCGCGCGGCGGCGTCGAATTCGGCGCCCGCCACTACCCCGCGCTGGTCGCGCTGCACGCTGCCCTGCTGGCGGGATGCCTGGCCGAGGCGATCGGGCTGCACCGCCCGTTCATACCGGCGGTGGGCTGGCCGATGCTCACGCTCGTGGCCGCCGCGCAGGCGCTGCGCTGGTGGTGCATCTCCACGTTGCACGAGCAGTGGAACACCCGGGTGATCGTCATCCCCGGTGCGGCACGCATCGACGGTGGCCCGTATCGCCTTGTGCCGCACCCGAACTACATCGCGGTGATCATCGAGGGGTTCGCGCTGCCGCTGGTGCACGGCGCGTGGATCACCGCGTTGGTGTTCACGGTGCTCAACGCGTGGCTACTGAAAGCGCGGATCGGTGTGGAGAACAAAGCGTTGGCGAGCCTGACATGATCGACCTCCTGGTCGTGGGCGGTGGGCCCGCCGGCCTGGCCACCGCCCTCAACGGCGCCCGCGCCGGGCTCGAAGTCGTGGTCGTCGAACGCCGCGCCGGGCTGATCGACAAGGCCTGCGGCGAGGGCCTGATGCCGCATACCCTGCGCCACATCGCACGCCTCGGCGTGCACCCGCACGGCAGACCGTTTCGGGGCATCAGG
>DASSGQ010000087.1:0-2119 GCA_035693385.1 Mycobacterium sp. | reverse complement strand
GGTGTGCAGTCGCCGATGCGCGAGACCGGATCGTCAATCCCAACATTGCGCACAGAACAACGACACGCCGCGCCGTCTTGCATCCAGAAGATACGTACCGAATCGGCAACTTGTTTGACTCGACGTCGGGAGCCTGGGAGTAGCAGTCTCAGGCGTTGGGCTCGGTGAGTTCGCTCGCGAATCGGCTGCCGTCGTCGTCTGGTGCGTTCTGGCTCACGAACGGCCTGCGGCTTACCGGGTCCGCCCGCGGGGTTGTGGCTCTTGAGAGGTCTGCGTCGCCGGTAGTTGCATTGCCCTCCTCGCCACGCAGTTGTCCCGTTCGAGCTAGGAGGCGGTGTGATGGGCGACGATGTGATGATCAGCGTCGATCCGCATAAGGCAAGTAACACGCTGGCAGTGATGGACCCAGTCACCAAGACGGTGATTGCCCGGCAACGGTTTGCGAACACTGCTGTCGGGTATCGCCGGCTACGGGAGTTCGCCGGGGGCTGGACGCATCGGCGCTGGGCGGTAGAGGGTTGCCATGGCGCGGGCCGGTCGCTGGCGCAGCGGCTGATTGGTGATGGTGAGATCGTGCTCGACGTGCCGGCCAAGTTGGCTGCTCGCGTTCGGGTGTACTCGCAAGGGCACGGCCGCAAGACCGACGCCGATGACGCGATCTCGATCGGTCTGGCTGCGCTGAACAGCACGCGCGTTGCGGTGGTACGCCGTGATGACACGCTGGTCAGCTTGCGGCTGCTGTGCGATCGCCGCGATGAGCTGGGCGCGTTGCGCACCCAGGCGGTGTGCCGGTTGCATCGGCTGTTGTGCGAGCTCACTCCGGGCGGGACCCATCGTGGGCTTCGGGCGTCACGTGCCGAGCAGTTGCTGGTCAAGCTGCGTCCCGTTGATCCGGTTGATGTGGTGCGCTGCCAGCTGGCCCATCAGCACCTGGACGATATTCGGGCGTTGGACGCGAAGATGACCGCGGTCCGGGCGCAGATTGTCGCCCTGGTCGATGCCACCGGGACCCGGCTCACCGAGCTGTATGGCATCGGGCCGATCATTGCCGGGCGGATCCTGGCCGAAGTGGAGCGGATCGATCGGTTCCCGTCGCGGCATCATTTCGCGTCTTACAACGGCACCGCACCCATCGACGCCTCCTCTGGTGAGCAGGTCCGGCATCGGCTCTCCCGCGCCGGGAACCGGCGGCTCAACCACGCGCTGCACATGATGGCGGTAACACAGATCCGCCAACCAGAAACCATGGGCCGCGGCTATTACGAACGCAAACGGCTCGAGGGCAAGACACCGAAAGAGGCGATGCGCTGCCTGAAGCGGCGGCTGTCCGATGTCGTGTACTGGCAGCTGGTCGCCGACCGGCGCGCGACAATCACCCAGTGCGGATCAGCTACAACCCCGACGCGGACGCGGCCTACATCCACCTCGGCGACGACCCCGGTGCCGCGCATCGCACCACTACGCAGGCCGCCACACCCGACGGTGTCGACGGGTTCGTCGCACTCGACTGGGAAGACGGCCGCATCGTCGGCATCGAAATCCTCGACGCCAGCAGTCGACTCACCCAAGACATCCTCGACGAAGCAGAAGACGCGAGCTGAGGCGACGCGCAAGCCAAGGACCAACTCCGCCGCTGTTCCCGACCGCCGCCCAACCTCGGCGCCCGCAGCCGGGGTCAAGGTTGGCGCAGCCACCCGAAGGGCTCGGCCTTGACCCCGGCGAGGACGACGACACAATCCCCGGGCGGGAACAGCTGCCACAGCTCTTGACAGAGAGGTGCCGATACAAGATCGTCTTGGCGTGAGCAGTCGCTGATCATCGTTTACCGGGGCCGCGTGCCGGCATTCAACTATGAGCGGATCGACGTGCGTCACCCGGATTGGTGGAAGAATGCCGCGGCCCGGCGCGTCATCTCCTCGGCCGGCACGGTCTCGATGCGCCGGCTGAGCATCCACTGTTGTCCGAACGGATCGCGCAGCCACCCGGCCCGCTCGCCGTAGAACTGATCCGCAAGCGGGTACACCACCGCGGCGCCGGCCGTGACTGCCCGCTGCCAGGCCGTGTCGACGTCGTCCCGATAGGTCGCCGTGATCGCGGTGAGCACGTCGCCAACCAGACG
>DASSGQ010000086.1:0-14017 GCA_035693385.1 Mycobacterium sp. | reverse complement strand
TGGTGGCCGGCCAGCGCTGGATCGCGGCGGGACTCTTCGAGCCCGCGGTTCGCGAGAAGGCGGGAATGCACTGGACGGCGGGCGACGAGGTGCTGCTGCGCGTGTTCGGCAAACTCGTCGAGCTGGCCTTCATGGCGGTTCCCGACGAAATCCGGCTCCACCCCCGCGCGCTGGCGGCATACCGCCGTGCGCAAGGACGCGTTCCCGGCGACGCGCCGTTGGTCGAGGCACCGACGTTCGTGGGGCCGCCGCGTGACCGCCGCGGGCTGCCGATGCACTATTTTCCCCGGGGTTCGCGCCCCTCGCTGCGCTCCGCCCTTGACCCCGCCCTCCAACCTGCTCGAGCGCTGATGGAACGCGCCGGATCGCTGGTGCACACCACGCTGTCGCTGGCCGGCTTGCGGCCCACCTCTCGCGGGCCCGGAAAAGCTGCGTGAGGGCGGATGGATCGGACGCAGGCTGTCACTTCCGTCACCTGAGCGTCTGACGGCTCGGCGCCATCGAGTCTGCGATGGGCGCGCGATCCCCGGCTTCAGTCGGCCCTACACGCAGAGTCGAATCCCTCAGCACAGACTCGATGAGTGAGGCACGCGGACCGTAACGCCGCTCAGCGAACGCACCCCAGGGCCTGCGCGCTCTGGTACAGGCAGATGGCCGCGGCGGCCGCCACGTTCAGGCTCTCGGCGCCCCCGGCCATCGCGATCCGCACGCGGTGGTCGGCCGCTTCCGCAATCTCGGCCGACAGACCGTGTGATTCGGCCCCGAACAACCAGGCCGTCGGCGTGGCGAGGTCGGCCTCGTCGAGGCGCGTCACCCCGTCCACCGTGGTGGCCAGCACCTGCAGCCCGGCGGACCGCAACGCGGTGACCGCGGCGTGCGCGTCGGGCACGGCGACGACCGGAATCGAGAAAGTGCTGCCCGTTGATGCGCGTAGACACTTGCCGTTGTACGGATCGACGCTGTGCCCGGCGAGGATCACCGCCCCCGCGCCCATCGCGTCGGCGATGCGAATCAGCGTGCCCGCATTGCCCGGCTCGCCGATCTCGACGGCAACCGCGATCAGCCGGGGCGCGCCGGCCAACACGTCCTCCAGCCGCGTCGCCGGCATCGCGCACACCGCTACCAATCCCGTTGGAGTGACGGTGTCCGAGAGCGCTTTTGCGGCCCGCTCGGTTACCAGATGAACCGGAAACGTCTGTGCCGCTTGCAAAGACGCCAGCAAGGAAGCGTGCCGCTGCGCAGCAGCTTCGGTGACAAAGATCTCCAGCACCAACCCGCGTGCGAAGGCGGCCTCGACCAGGTTCGGGCCCTCGGCGAGAAACCGTTCCGCACGCCGGCGGCCGACGTGCCGATGCAGTTTGACCGCCGAGGCCACCCGGGCCGAGCGTTCGGTGAGCAACGCCGGCATCGTCTCGAGGTTTGCTGATTGCCGGGCTAAGCAGCCTCTCCCGAATCCGATGGAGCGTTGACGTCTTCGGGCAGTGCCGCCCGGGCGACCTCAACGAGCGCCGTGAACGCCGCCGGATCGGCGATCGCGATATCGGCGAGGTTCTTGCGGTCCACCTCGACGCCGGCGGCCTTCAGGCCCTGGATCAGCCGGTTGTAGGTGATGTTGTTGGCGCGCGCAGCAGCGTTGATCCGCGAGATCCACAATTTGCGGAATTCGCCCTTGCGCGCACGGCGGTCGCGATAGGCATAGCCCAGCGAATGCAGCTGCTGCTCTTTGGCTTTGCGATAGAGGCGGGATCGCTGGCCGCGATAGCCTTTCGAGGCCTTCAGGACGCTGCGCCTCTTCTTGTGGGCGTTGACCGCCCGCTTCACGCGTGCCATGGATGTTCCTATTCTCGTTCAAACGTAAGTGGTCAAAGGATGCGCCGCCCCGTGTTCAACGGTCTTGCGGCGCTCGGTAGATCGAGGGTCAGCCGTTCAGCAGCGCGTTGACCCGCTTGGTGTCGTTGGCTGATACCGCCGTGCGGCCGTCCAGCCGCCGGGTTCGTTTGGTCGGCTTGTGCTCGAGCAGATGCCGGCGATTGGCTTTTTGGCGGACGATCTTTCCGGTCCCGGTGCGCCGGAATCGCTTCGAAGCCCCGCTGTGGGTCTTGGCCTTGGGCATGTTTCCTCTAGTTCTTGTTTCGTCGTTATCGCTGTCAGGTCAGTTGGGTGAAGTGTCCGTGTCGGCCGCCGCGTCCGAATCCGAAGCCGGTGCTTCCGGATGCCGCGCCCTGGCACGAGTCTTCGCGCCGCGGTGCGGTGCCAGCACCATCGTCATGTTCCGGCCGTCCTGCTTGGCCGACGTCTCGACGAATCCGTAATCGGCGACGTCCGCACCCAGCCGTTGCAGCAACCGGTAGCCCAGCTCGGGCCGCGATTGCTCCCGTCCGCGAAACATGATGGTCACCTTTACCTTCGATCCCGCTTCCAGAAAGCGGACCACGTGACCCTTCTTGGTCTCGTAGTCGTGATCGTCGATCTTTGGTCGGAGCTTTTGCTCTTTGACGACGGTCTGCTGCTGGTTGCGGCGGGATTCGCGCGCCTTCTGCGCCGCCTCGTACTTGTACTTGCCGTAGTCCATGATTTTGCAGACCGGGGGTCTGGCGTTCGGGGCAACTTCAACGAGGTCGAGATCGGCGTCCGCGGCGACGCGCAGTGCGTCTTCGATGCGCACTATGCCTACCTGCTCCCCTCCCGGGCCAATCAATCGAACTTCAGGTACGCGGATGCGCTCGTTGACGCGGGTCTCAGTGCTGATGGGGCCTCCCTTGTTGGGCTTCTGTCGGCGCGGCCAGTCCCAAGCCCGTCCGGATTCAGCGGTGGAAACACCACACCATCAGCAAAAAAAGCCCTGCATAAGCAGGGCCCAATGCCGACCGATCACGGCCTGAAACCACTCAAGCCGCCCGCGCTACCCGCGGAACGAGGCATGCACGATGCCTGTGACCGGACCGAATAGCCTGGAAAAGCCGAGAAGCTTTGTCGTGGCTACCGGTGGGAGTGGGACTCCACTTAACTGTCCCCGGCATTCGCCGGGATGGTCGCAGTCGCTAGTTTAGCAGTCATGAGCCGTCATCCAGCACTTCTCCGGCGGGACGAGCGTTTGACGGCTATTACCCCCGTTCAGCAAACCCGCCTAATCCGTCGTCGCGACTCATGGCGCTTCGCCAGGATTTTCACGGGTTAAAGGCATATCCTCGCGGTCTGTGACACTCGCTTCTTCTCATCCGGGACCCCATTCGGGGCCTCGTTCGAGCAGCCGGCCGAGCTCTCGGTACCGGTGGGTGCCGGCGGCGGCTGGGTGGACGGTTGGCATCATCGCCACACTGTCGCTGGTCGCCAGCGTGTCGCCGCTGATCCGGTGGGTGATCAAGGTCCCACGGGAATTCATCAACGACTACCTTCTCAACTTCCCTGACACCAGCATCGCGTGGTCGTTCGTGCTGGCATTGCTGGCCGCCGCGCTGACAGCGCGCAAACGCGTCGCGTGGTTGCTGTTGCTCGGCAACATGGTCCTTGCCGCCGCATTGAACGCCGCCGACATCGCCGCGGGCGACAACACCGCCGCGGAGACGTTCGGCGAGAATCTCGGCTTCGCCGTGCACATTGTCGCGATCGTCGTGCTGGTGCTGTCGTATCGGCAGTTCTGGGCCAAGGTCCGCAAAGGCGCGCTCTTCAAGGCGGCGGCGGTGCTGGTCGCCGGGGATGTGATCGGAATCTTGGCATCCTGGGGCCTGGTCGAGATGTTCCCGGGCACCCTCGCGCCCGAGTCCCGCTTTTGGTATGTGGTCAACCGGGTGGTCGGATTCTCCATCGTCGACCCGGACGCGTTCACCGGGCGCCCGCACGTCGTACTCAACGCGATCTTCGGACTGTTCGGCGCGCTCGCGCTGATCGCGGCGGCAATCGTGCTGTTTCAGTCCCAACGCGCCGATAACGCGCTGACCGGCGAGGACGAGTCCGCCATCCGCGGGCTGCTCGAGCTGTACGGGCAAAACGACTCGCTGGGCTACTTCGCCACGCGCCGCGACAAGTCGGTGGTGTTCGCACACAGTGGCCGCGCCGCCGTCACCTACCGAGTCGAAATCGGCGTCTGCCTGGCCAGCGGCGACCCCGTTGGCGACCCGCGCGCCTGGCCCCAGGCCGTGGACGCGTGGTTGGGTTTGTGCCAGACCTATGGCTGGGCGCCCGGCGTCATGGGCGCCAGCTCACAGGGAGCCCAGGTGTACCGCGAGGCCGGCCTCAACGCGCTCGAGCTGGGCGACGAGGCGATTTTGCGCACCGCTGATTTCAAGCTGTCCGGCCCGGACATGCGCGGGGTGCGTCAAGCGGTGACGCGAGCCCGCAGAGCGGGACTGACGGTGCGCACCCGGCGACATCGCGACATCTCCCCCGAAGAGATGACCGACACCATTGCCCGCGCCGACGCCTGGCGTGACACCCAAACCGAACGCGGCTTTTCAATGGCACTCGGCCGGCTCGGTGATCCGGCCGACGGGGACTGCCTGCTGGTCGAGGCGTTGGACCGCGACGGCCAAGTGATCGCGATGCTGTCGCTGGTCCCGTGGGGGAACACCGGCGTCTCCCTGGACTTGATGCGGCGTTCACCCCAATCCCCCAACGGCACCATCGAACTCATGGTGAGCGAGCTCGCCCTGAACGCGGAAGCCCTTGGGATCACCCGTATCTCATTGAACTTTGCGATGTTCCGGTCTGCCTTCGAGCAGGGTGCCCAACTGGGCGCCGGTCCGATTGCGCGGTTGTGGCGGGGCCTGTTGCTGTTCTTCTCGCGGTGGTGGCAGCTGGAGACGCTGTACCGCTCCAACATGAAGTACCAACCCGATTGGGTTCCCCGCTACGCCTGCTATGAGGACGCCAGGCTGTTTCCCCGCGTCGGTGTCGCCTCGGTGATCGCGGAAGGTTTCCTTGTCCTGCCGTTCAGCCGGCGGGAGAAGACGCACACCGGGCATCACCCCGCCGTGCCGGCCCGATTGGCGGAGTCCGGGCTACTGCACCCTGACGGGTCGGCACCGGACATGAGTGAGCTGCAACGCAGCGCAGAGGGCGACTTCGACGATGCACGATCTCGTCTTCCAGAACAGGTGCGGGTGCGCCTCACCAAGCTGAAAACCTTGCAGCGCAACGGTGTTGACGCCTACCCGGTGGGATCGCCGCCAAGCCATACGGTCATTCGGGCGCTGGACGCGGACGACCAGGAGACCGTCTCGGTGGCCGGCCGGATATTGCGGATCCGCGACTATGGCGGCGTGTTGTTTGCCCAGTTGCGGGACTGGTCGGGCGAAATGCAAGTGCTACTGGACAATTCGCATCTGGAGCGTGGCCACACCGCCGATTTCACCAAGGCCATTGATCTTGGTGATTTGGTCGAAATCACCGGGCAGATGGGCTTCAGCAAGAACGGAACCCGCTCGCTGATCGTGCGCGAGTGGCGAATGATCGGTAAATGTTTGCGGCCGTTGCCGAATAAGTGGAAGGGGCTGACCGACCCCGAGGCGCGAGTGCGGACCCGCTACGTCGACCTGGCGGTGAATCCGGAGTCGCGTGAGCTGATCAAGGCCCGCAGCAGCGTGGTGCGCTCCGTCAGGGAAACGCTGTTCGCCAAGGGGTTCATCGAAGTCGAGACCCCGATCCTGCAACAGGTCCACGGCGGGGCGACGGCGCGGCCGTTCATCACCCATATCAATACCTATGACATGGATCTGTTCTTACGCATCGCCCCCGAGCTCTATCTGAAGCGGTTGTGCGTCGGTGGCGTGGAGCGGGTCTTTGAGCTGGGGCGCGCCTTCCGTAATGAGGGCGTCGACTTCAGCCACAATCCGGAGTTCACCTTGCTGGAGGCCTACCAGGCCCATGCCGACTACCTGGTGTGGATCGACGGCTGTCGCGAGCTCATTCAGAACGCCGCTCACGCCGCCAACGGCGAGCAGGTCGTGCTGCGACCCCGCGCCGACTCCGATGGTGCCGACGGCTGCCTCGAACCGTTCGACATCTCCGGTGTCTGGCCGGTCAAGACCGTGCACGACGCGGTGTCCGAAGCGCTCGGAGAACACGTCGACCCAGACACCCCTCTGGCCAAGCTGCGCAAGCTGTCCGACAAGGTGCACATTCCTTATCGGGCGCATTGGGACGCCGGCGCGGTGGTGCTCGAGTTGTACGAGCACCTCGTCGAGGACCGGACCGAGCAACCGACCTTCTATATCGACTTTCCGCTGTCCGTGTCTCCGTTGACCCGGCCGCACCGCAGTCGGCGCGGTGTCGCCGAGCGGTGGGATCTGGTGGCCTGGGGTGTCGAGCTGGGAACCGCCTACAGCGAGCTCACCGATCCGGTCGAGCAGCGGCGCCGGCTGCAGGAACAGTCGCTGCTGGCCGCCGGCGGAGACCCCGAAGCGATGCAGCTCGACGAAGACTTCCTGCAGGCCATGGAGTACGCGATGCCGCCGACCGGCGGGCTCGGCGTGGGCATCGATCGGGTCGTCATGCTCGTAACCGGCCGCAGCATTCGCGAGACTTTGCCATTTCCGCTGGCTAAACCCCATTAAGCGAGCGCGCGGCCGCTAGAGGTAATTCGCGGCGAGCCCTTGCGCGAATATGTTCCAGGCTGGTTAACAATAGCTCACAATGGACCACGTGACGGCGTCGATACCCCCTGCCACGGCGCAGTTGCTGGCGAGCAATTTCACCTCCCTGATGCATGGTTGGATACCCGCGACCATCCAGATCACCACGGCTATCGTGCTGACGCTGGGTATCGGCTGGCGCTCGCGGCGCTGGCGGATGATCTGGTTGCCGGCGGCCGGTCTGGTGGGCGGCGGCGCGGTCTATGCAACGCACTGGTACATCGTCGATCGCAGCCTGTCCGACGAACCGGCGCCGACCACGCTGTGGGTCTGGGTCGCGTTGACCGGCATGGCCGCGGCCGTGTTGGTCCTGGGCTGGCGCCACGCGGAACCGTGGCGGCGTGGCGCGACGCTGCTTGCCGTTCCGATGTGTTTGCTTTGCGCGGCACTGGTGCTCAATCTGTGGGTCGGCTACTTCCCCACCGTGCCGTCCGCGTGGAACGCGCTCACGTACGGTCCGGTGCCCGATCAAACCGACCAAGCCACCGTCACGGCAATGGTCGGCAAGCGGGCCCGGCCACCGCACGGCAGCGTGGTACCGGTGGTGATCCCGTCGGACGCATCGCATTTCAAGCACCGCGGTGAACTGGTGTACCTGCCGCCCGCATGGTTCACCAGCAGTCCGCCGCCGGCGCTGCCGACGGTGATGATGATCGGTGGGCAATTCAACACGCCCGCGGACTGGACGCGCGCGGGCAATGCGGTCAAGACGATCGACGACTTCGCAGCCACCCACGACGGCAACGCGCCGGTATTGGTGTTCGTCGACCCTGGCGGCGCGTTCGACAACGACACCGAATGCGTCAACGGGGTTCGCGGCAACGCGGCCGACCATCTCACCAAAGACGTCGTCCCCTACATGATTTCGAATTTCGGCGTCAGCCGGGACCGGTCCAACTGGGGCGTCGTCGGCTGGTCGATGGGCGGAACCTGCGCCGTGGACCTGACCGTCATGCACCCCGACATGTTCAGCGCGTTCGTCGACATCGCCGGTGACTTTTTCCCGAATGCCGGAAACAAGGCGCAAACCATCGCGAGGCTGTTCGGCGGAAACGCCGACGCCTGGGCGGCATTCGATCCGACCACGGTGATCAATCGGCACGGCCCTTACCGCGACGTGGCCGGCTGGTTCGCGATCTCGTCACAGGGCACGCCGCGACACGACTCCGCGATGACCGACGCCGGCGCAATGCGGCTGGTCAGTCGTGACGCCGCCGCCAACCCGGGCAACCAGACCGCGGCCGCCTATTCACTGTGCGCGCTCGGTCGTGCCAACGGTATCGACTGCGCGGTGGTCTCCCAGACGGGTAAGCACGACTGGCCATTCGCCGACCGGTCCTTCGCGGCCACGTTGCCCTGGCTGGCCGGCCGGCTGGGCTGTCCGGGGGTGACGCGCAGCGCGTTGCCCAGCACGTCCCCGCCGTCGGCGTTTTCCGGGCCCGTGGTGACGGCCGAGCACTCCCACGACGGCACCCGGTAACCGCCCTGAAGCCGCACGTTGCGCGCATTCGGCGGGCGATCTTCGCGCGGCACTGCAATCCGTGGAGTGCGTGGACACGCTGGGCGAGCACACCGCTGATACTGGTGCCCGTGTGGACGCGGCGCTGGAGCCATGGGCTGTGGATCGCGCTGTGGCTGGCCATCAATCCGTTCGTCTTCGGCAAGCCCGCCGATGAACGTGCCTGGTCGACTCGGGCAATGCTGGGCGAGGAACTGTGGATCAGCCGTCGACGCGGTGATGGAGCGATGCTCGTCAGCGTGGCGACGTCCGCGGCCGCGCTGTGCGGTGTCCTCGCCGCCCGCCGTCACCGGATGATTCCGGCGCTGATCGCGTCCGCGGTGCAGATGGCCCTGACGCTGGTGTACTGGGAACAGATGGTCCGCTATTTCGATCGGCAGCCACGGGCGAAAGACACACCGCGGCAGTAGCGTGGCGGAATGCCCGACGAATCAGCAACTCCGGACACCTCCGAGCCCGGCGCCGGGTACGACAGCGCCGGTGTGCCGACCTTTGAATCCGTCCGCGAGAAGATCGAAACCCGCTACGCGACGGCGCAGGGTGCGGCCGAACTCGACGCCGAGACGGCCGAAGGCCGCTCCGTCGAGGAGCAGTTCGAAGAGCGCCGACGCGCGGCGGCCGAGCGGTTGGCGCAGATCCGCGAATCGATGCGACCCGAGGAGCGCTGAGGGTCCACGACGCCGCCGACGATTCAACCGTGCGCAGATTCACCATCACTGAGCGGCGCAACCGCCTGGCGCGCCGGCATTTCCTGGCGCGCACCGGCTCACGACCGATAGCGGAAGTCGCCGCCGCCCTGGTCGGACTGCACGCTACCGACCCCGCCACGCCCTACCTGTCGCTGTGGGCGCGGACCCCGGAGTTCGCCGTCGCCGACCTGGAGCAGGAGCTATACCAAAAGCGTGCTGTGGTGCGGCATTTGGCGATGCGACGGACACTGTGGTTGGTGAACGGCGACGACTTGGCGATGATCCAGTCGGCATTCAGCAACCGCGTCGCCACCAACGAACGTCGCCGACTGGCCGCTGACGTCCACAAGGCCGGGGTGGCCTACGACGGCGACCGCTGGCTCGAACTGGCCTGCACCGCGGTGTTGCGCCACCTCGGTGACAACGAGCCCGCCAGCAGCACCGAACTGCGGGCCGCGCTGCCCGAACTGGCAGGAACCTACGACCCCGCGCCTGGAAAGCGTTGGGGTGGATCGGTTCCGCTTGCCCCGCGGGTGCTGACACTGCTCTCGGCGCGAGGCGACATCGTGCGCGGGCCCAACGACGGTAGCTGGACCACATCGCGTCCGCGCTGGGCGACCACCGCGGACTGGCTCGGCCGTCCCTTCGAGGTCCCTCCCGCCCAGGCCGCGCAGGCCGAGCTGATCCGCCGGTGGCTACGGACATTTGGACCCGCCACCGCCGCCGACATCAAGTGGTGGTTCGGCATCACGCTGACGGCCGCCCGAAAAACGTTGGCCGACATCGGCGCGGTGAAAGTCGATCTGCATGGCAGCGACGGCTACGCGCTCCCCGACGACCTCGAGCCGGAACCCGCTGTGGCACCTTGGGACGCGCTGCTGCCGGGGCTGGACGTCACCACGATGGGCTGGTTTGAGCGCGATTGGTACCTCGGCGAACATCGCGCCCAGGTTTTCGACCGCAACGGCAACGCCGGACCCACCGCGTGGTGGAACGGACGCGTGGTGGGCGGCTGGTACCAAGACGACAGCGCCCGGGTCCAGTTGCAGTTGACCGAGGACCCCGGTGGTGACGGGCGGCGTGCCCTGCAGCGACGCGCCGACGGGCTGACTTCGTGGCTGGACGGCGTGCGGATCAGCCCGCGCTTCCCGTCGCCGCTGTCCAAAGCTGGGTCGACGGGCTGATCGAGCCCGTGCTCAGCGCGAGCAAACCGGCGCGGTGAAATCCCGCCCTGGGCACGGGGTCGTCGCCGTGACAGCAGACTCAGGCGCTGGCTTTTCGGCGGCGGGTCGACCGTTGCGGGCTCGCCGCTCCGTCACCGACCACCTCGGCGAGAAACTTCCCGGTGTAGCTTTCGGGCACGGCGGCGATGTCCTCCGGAGTGCCCTGGGCGACAACGGTTCCGCCCTCGGCGCCGCCCTCCGGCCCCATGTCGACGATCCAGTCCGACGTCTTGATCACGTCCAGGTTGTGTTCGATGACGATGACCGTGTTGCCTTTGTCGACGAGGCCGTTGATGACCTTCAAGAGCTTGCGGATGTCATCGAAATGCAATCCGGTGGTGGGTTCGTCGAGGATGTAGACGGTGCGCCCGGTGGAACGCTTCTGCAGCTCGGCGGCCAGCTTGACCCGCTGCGCCTCACCGCCGGACAGCGTCGGCGCGGGCTGGCCGAGCCGGACGTAGCCCAGGCCGACGTCGACCAGCGTGCGCAGGTAGCGGTGAATGCCGCTGATCGGCTCGAAAAATTCCGCGGCTTCCTCGATCGACATGTCCAGCACCTCGGAGATGGTCTTGCCCTTGTAGTGCACCTCGAGGGTTTCGCGGTTGTAGCGGGCCCCGTGGCAGACCTCACAGGGCACATACACGTCGGGCAGGAAGTTCATCTCGATCTTGATGGTGCCGTCGCCCGTGCATGCCTCGCAGCGACCGCCCTTGACGTTGAACGAGAACCGGCCGGGTTGATACCCACGGACTTTGGCCTCGGTGGTGGCCGCGAACAGGGTGCGGATCTTGTCGAAGACACCGGTGTAGGTGGCCGGGTTGGATCGCGGCGTGCGGCCGATCGGCGACTGGTCGACCCGCACCAGCTTGTCCAAGTGGTCCAGCCCGGTGACCCGGGTATGCCGGCCCGGGACCTGCCGGGCGCCGTTCAGCCGGTTGGCCAGCACCGCCGCCAGGATGTCGTTGACCAGTGTCGACTTGCCCGAGCCGGACACGCCCGTCACCGAGGTCAGCACACCGAGCGGAAACGACACGTCGATATCGCGCAGGTTGTGCTCGCGGGCGCCGACCACGGTGAGTTGACGTCGCCGGTCGACGGGGCGCCGGATCGCGGGGATCTCGATGCTTTCCTTGCCGGACAGGTAGGCGCCGGTGATCGAGTCCTTGCTGACCAGCAGGTCTTTGTAGGTTCCGCTGTGCACGATGCGGCCGCCGTGTTCGCCGGCGCCCGGGCCGATGTCAACGACCCAGTCGGCGTGCGCGATGGTGTCCTCGTCGTGCTCCACGACGATCAGCGTGTTCCCCAAATCCCGGAGGCGGGTGAGGGTTTCGATGAGACGACGGTTGTCGCGCTGGTGCAGCCCGATGGACGGCTCATCCAGCACATAGAGCACACCGACCAGGCCGGAGCCGATCTGGGTGGCCAACCGGATGCGTTGTGCCTCACCGCCGGACAGCGTGGCCGCCGCGCGCGACAACGACAGGTACTCGAGGCCCACGTCGAGCAGAAAGCCGAGCCGCGACTGAATCTCCTTGAGCACCTGTCCGGCGATCGCCTGCTCGCGCTGACCCAGGGTGAGCGCGTTCAAAAAATCCGCGCAGTCCGAAATGGAGAGCTCGCAGACCTCGGCGATGGACTTCGCGTCCCGCTCCCCCCCAGATTCGCCGGCCAGCGTCACCGCCAGAATCTCCGGCTTGAGCCGGGTGCCCTCGCAAACCGGGCAGGGCACGTCACGCATGAAACCTTCGTAGCGTTCCTTCATCTGCTCGGACTCGGTCTGGGCCATCTTGCGCTCCAGGAACGCCAGTACCCCTTCGAAATCCGCGTAGTACGACCGGGTGCGGCCGTACCGGTTGCGGTACCGCACATGGACCTGGTGGTCGGAACCCTCCAGGATTGCCTTGCGGGCCTTGGCCGGCAGTTTGGCCCAGGGCGTGTCCACGTCGAATCCGAGCTCCTCGCCGAGCCCGGCCATCATCCGGGTGAAGTACTCGGCGGTGTGGCCGTTCGACCACGGCGCCACCGCGCCCTCGGCCAGCGTGCGATCCGGATCCGGAACCACCAGATCGGGGTCGACCTCCTTGCGGATGCCCAGGCCGGTGCACTCCGGGCAGGCGCCATAGGGCGAGTTGAACGAGAACGACCGCGGTTCCAGATCGTCCACCGCCAGCGGATGCCCGTTGGGGCAGGCCAGCTTCTCGGAGAACCGCTGCTCGCGCGCGTGGTCGTGCTCGTCCCGATCGTCGGGGAACTCCAGCACCACGATGCCGTCGGCCAGGTTCAGCGCGGTCTCCACCGAATCGGTGAGCCGCTGCTTGGCGCTCGCCTTCACGGTGAGGCGATCCACCACCACCTCGATGTCGTGCTTCTCCTGCTTCTTCAGCTTCGGCGGATCGGTCAGCGGATGCACCACGCCGTCGACCCGTACCCGGCTGTAGCCCTGGGCGTTGAGCTTGTCGAACAGGTCGGCGAATTCGCCCTTGCGGGTGCGCACCACCGGAGCGAGCACCAGAAATCGGGTGCCCTCCTCCATCGCCAGCACCTGGTCGACGATTTGCTGCGGCGTCTGGCGGGCGATCCGCTCGCCACAGATCGGGCAATGCGGCGTCCCCGCGCGGGCGTACAGCAACCGCAGGTAGTCGTACACCTCGGTGATGGTTCCGACCGTCGACCGCGGGTTGCGGTTGGTCGACTTCTGGTCGATGGAGACCGCCGGGGACAGCCCCTCGATGAAGTCGACGTCCGGCTTGTCCATCTGCCCCAGGAATTGGCGGGCGTAGGCGGACAGCGACTCGACGTAACGCCGCTGACCTTCGGCGAAGATGGTGTCGAAGGCCAGCGACGACTTTCCCGATCCGGATAGCCCGGTGAAGACGATCAACGAGTCGCGCGGCAGGTCGAGGTCGACTCCGCGCAGGTTGTGCTCACGGGCGCCTTTGACGATCAGACGATCAGCCACGCTGCCCCTCTCGCTCAAACTCCCACGTGCCGCACGCGGTTCTAGAAATAAATGCGCACGCCGTATTCCATGCTATGTGCCCATACCGACAACGAACCGCGCACCAGTAGCGTGATCGGTATGACTGCCGTGCACGACCACTACACCGGACACGTCGACCCTGGTACCGCAGCCCGCCGCACGCTGCCCGGCGCCACCATTCTGAAGGCATCGGTGGGCCCGATGGACAACAACGCCTACCTGGTGACATGTTCGGCCACCGGAGAAACACTGCTGATCGACGCCGCCAACGACGCCGATGTCCTCATCGGCCTGATCCGGGGCTATGCCCCGAAGCTGTCGCTGATCGTCACCAGCCACCAGCACTTCGACCATTGGCAGGCGCTGGAGGCCGTCGCCGCCGCCACCGGGGCGCCCACCGCGGTCAACGAGATCGACGCGGGACCGCTGCCGGTAAAGCCGGACCGTTTGCTGGCCAACGGCGACACCGTGCAGGTCGGCGAGCTGAGCTTTGACGTCATCCACCTGCGCGGGCACACGCCCGGCTCGATCGCCCTGGCCCTCGACGGGCCCGCGACCGGCGGTGTCACGCAGTTGTTCACCGGCGATTGCCTGTTCCCCGGAGGTCTGGGGCGGACAACTAAACCCGCGGAGTTCGACTCGCTGTTCGACGACGTGAAGGCGCGGGTCTTCGACCGGTTCGGCGATCAGACGGTTGTCTACCCCGGCCACGGGGACGACACCACGCTGGGTGCCGAACGCCCCCATCTGGGGGAGTGGCGCGAACGACGCTGGTGAGCACGCGGCGTCGCGGGCACGGTCACGTCAGGCGCCACACGGCGAGTCGGCACTCTTCATCCCCGCGGCGGTGCAGAACGTCACGACGTCTCCATCGGGGTTGATTTGATGCAGGTACAGCACCTGATTGCCGGACGAATCGGGCTGAATGGTCGCGAGATACTGATCGCCCACCTTGCCCATCCCTTCTCCGCTGCGTT
>DASSGQ010000085.1:0-12211 GCA_035693385.1 Mycobacterium sp. | reverse complement strand
AGCACGTCGTAGCCCAGGCTCCACCCCTCCAGGGTGCCGGGACGGAAGTTCTCCACCACGATGTCGGACTTCTCGACGAGTTCAAGGAACAATTCCCGGCCGCGTGGCCGGCGCAGGTCGAGCGTGATCGCCCGTTTGTTGCGCGCATGCACCGTCCAGAAGACGTGGTGGCCGTCGAGTTCGGCCTGGCCCCAGGTGCGCAACGGATCCGGAGCGCCGGGCGGTTCCACTTTGATCACGTCGGCGCCCATGTCGCCGAGCAGCCGGCCGGCGAACGGTCCGGCGATCAAGGTGCCCAGCTCGAGCACCCGGATGCCGTCCAGCGCACCGTTCACTCTTCGCTCGCGAATTCGTGGACGAAGGATTCCATCGGTGGCTCCGGGCTGCGGTGGTCTATGCCGACGGCATAGTCACATGCGCCACTGGCGTCTCTCGGAGACGGGACACACGTTGTGCCCGCCTCGGAGCGACAAGTTCGGTACGACAACCGGCCACGGCCTGGTTGTCGCTCGGAGGCGGGCATATAGTCGATCCCTTCTGCGCTGAGGCCCATGTGCCAGGTGGGGCCTAAAGCCGGCGGTGACGCCGCCGAATCCGTCAGCTGCGTACCCGCAGCACGACCTTGCCCTTGGCGGTCCGGTTCTCCAGCGAGGCCACCGCGGCGGCGGCCTCCTCGAGCGGGTAGACCACTGGCTTGGGGGGAGGCAACCGACCTGAGCTGAGCAGGGATTTGAGCGCCGCCCACTGTTGGGCGAGCGCACCGGGGTGCGTGAGGGCCCACGCGCCCCAGCCAACACCGACCACGTCAATGTTGTTGAGCAGCAGCCGGTTTACCTTCACGGACGGTATTTCACCCCCGGTGAAGCCGACAACCAGGATCCGTCCCCCCGGGGCGAGCGAGCGCAGCGAATCCGTGAACCGGTCGCCGCCGACCGGGTCGACGACGATGTCGACGCCGCGGTCGCTGGTCAACTCCTTCACCGCATCCTTGAAACCCTCGGCCAACACCACGTCGGTGGCGCCGGCCGCCGTGGCGATCTCGCCCTTCTCCTCGGTGCTGACCACCGCGATGGTGCGGGACGCGCCGAGCACGGGCGCCAGCCGCAGCGCGGAGGTTCCAATCCCGCCGGCTGCCCCGTGCACCAGCACCGTTTCGCCCTGCTGCAACCGGCCGCGGACACTCAGCGTGAAGTACACGGTCAGGTCGTTGAACAGCAGCCCCGCGGCCGCCTCGAAGGTCACGTTGTCCGGCAGCTTGAACACTCGGTCGGGTTGCAGGACCGCGACTTCGGCCATCCCGCCGATGAGCATGGTCAGACCGACGACTCTGTCACCGGCACGTAGCCCCGAGCCGTCCGGCGCCGACCGCACCACCCCGGCGATCTCCGCCCCGAGCACGAACGGCGGTTCCGGCCGGTACTGGTAGAGGCCCCGGGTCAGCAACGCGTCCGGGAACGCCGCGCCGGCGGCGTGCACCTCGACGACGACGCCCTCGCCTTCGGGCTCATCGACCTCGGTCACCACGATGCCGTCCGGCCCGTCCAGCCGAGTCACCTGTACCGCGCGCATGCTGCCTCCCTCGTGCCTAGCCTACTGACGCCCCGTAACTCAGAATCCGCCGGCGACCCGCACCACCGCCCGGCCGGAGAATGCGCCGGCCCGCACCTGATCAAGAACGCCGACGACGTCTTTGACGTCGACGTCGGTGGTGACGTCGTCGAGGTGACGCGGCCGCAACGAATCGCCCAGCCGCGCCCACAACTTCCGGCGTGGGCCGATCGGCATGAGCACCGAATCCATGCCCAGCAGCGCCACGCCCCGCAGGATGAAGGGCATCACGGTGGTGTGCAGGGCGGCGCCGCCGGTGAGGCCGCTGGCAGCCACCGCGCCGCCGTAATCGATCGTGCTGAGAACGTCGGCCAGGGTTGCGCCGCCCACACAGTCCACCGCGCCCGCCCACCGCGTCTTGCCGAGCGGTCGCGGCTTGGCGTCGGGGTCGGCGGGCAGCCGGCCGATAACCTCCGCGGCGCCAAGGGCTTTCAGGCGGTCAGCGACTTGGTCTTGCTGGGATTTGCCGGTCGAGGCCACCACCCGGTACCCGGCGGCCGCCAGCAGGTCCACGCTGACGGAGCCGACGCCGCCGGTGGCGCCGGTGACCACGATGGGTCCGGCGTCGGGCGTGATGCCCCAGTCGATCAGCGCCTGCACGCTCATTGCGGCGGTGAAGCCGGCGGTGCCGATCGCCGCGCCGTCGTGCGGACTCAATGTGCCGAGCACCACCAGCTGGTCGGCCGGCAGCCGGACGTATTCGGCATAGCCGCCGTGGTGGCCGGTGCCGATCTGGTATCCGTGCGCGAGCACCTTGTCGCCGACGGCGAAGTCGGGTGACTGCGACTCGACAACCTCGCCGGTCAGGTCGATGCCCGGAACCAGCGGATAGCTGCGCACCACGCCGCCGCCGGGCGTCACCGCGAGCGCGTCCTTGAAGTTCACGCTCGAATACAGCACCCGGATCGTCACCTCACCGGGCGGCAGGTCCGACGGGCTCAGTGTCTCGACCGACGCGGTTATCCGGTCACCATCTTGACGCGCGACAAGCGCTTGAAACGTGTCCATGACGACGACGCTAATCTCACCGCATGGATTCCTTTCCACTCGGTGGCTATTCGGTTGGCCGCGTCGGGTTCGGCGCCATGCAACTGCCCGGCCCCGGGGTGTTCGGGCCGCCCCGCGACCGCGAACAGGCCCTGGCGGTACTGCGGCGGGCGGTCGAACTCGGTGTCGACCACATCGACACCGCCCAGTTCTACGGTCCCGACGTCGCCAACGAGCTGATCCGGGAGGCGCTGTATCCGTACCCGGCGAACCTGGCGCTGGTGAGCAAGGTCGGTGGGCGGCGCGACGACGCCGGCGCCTGGCTGCCGCTCGCCGAGCCCGCCGATTTGCGCCGCGATATCGAAGCCAACCTGAGCACCCTCGGTATCGACCAGCTGGCCGCGGTCAATCTGCGCCTGTTCGAGAGCAAAGCGCCGGATCGGCTTTTCGACGATCAGCTCTCGGTCATGATCGACGCCCGTGACGACGGACTGATCGGCGGAATCGGCCTGAGCGCAATCACCCGCGAGCACCTGCTGCACGCGTTGGAACGCACCGAAATCGCCTGTGTGCAAAACTCTTTCAACCTCGTCGACCGGTCATCGGCTGGGGTGCTGGAGGAATGCACCGCGCGGGGGATCGCGTTCGTCCCGTTCTTCCCGCTGGGAGCGGCCTTCCTGCAGCCGAACCCGGTGCTGACCCACCCGGTGGTGGCCGAGATCGCTCAGCAACTCGGTCGCACGCCGGCGCAGGTCGCGCTGGCGTGGACACTCAGCGTGGCGCCCAACGTGCTGCTGATCCCGGGCACCTCGTCGGTGCGGCACCTGGAGGAGAACCTGGCCGTCGCCGACATCGCGTTGGACGAGGACAGCCGCGAGCGGCTGAGCGCGGTCGCCGGGTAATGCCGGCGCGCATCTGGCGGTGCCTGATCAGAAGGAGTAGGGCCCGAATCGTCCCCAGGCGACGACTGCGGCCATTGCTGCCAGCAAGACGGTGACGGCGACGTTGGGGAATTCGCGTCGGCGGGCGTGGGTGACCAGCGCGCCGATCATGACGACGACTAGCCCGGCGGCTGCGACCGGCGTCAGGATCGGCGCGACGTGGACCAGCGGCGGCACGATCAGTCCGATGGCGCCCAGCAATTCGGCGAGACCGAGCGGTTTGAGCAGGGGAGCCGGAAAGTCGTAAACCCAGCCTCCAAGACGCTTGGCGAGTTGGTCCCGGGGCTGAACGAGTTTGACGGTGCCGGCCCCGGCGAAGACGAGGGCCAGCACGATCTGCAGTGTCCATAGCAGGGCATTCATCGTTGTTCGTTTCTGTGTGGTGTGCGAATCAGGTTGCCGCGCTTAGGTGTTGACCGTGGCCGGCGCTGTGGCCGGGTGCATGCCGCGGACGCTGGCGATGATGTCGGCGGCGCAGGAGGCGTCGGTGCCACTCCACGCGACGTGCAGATCCGGGCGGACCAGGACCAGCCGGTGCCGGTAGAGCGCCGCCAGGGCGGGGTCGGTGAGTGTCAGATGCCGGATCGGCAGGCCGACCCGGGCGGCCTCGCCGAGCAGCAGAGCAGATTGGCTGGGG
Source organism: Mycobacterium sp. (assembly GCA_035693385.1). GTDB lineage: Bacteria > Actinomycetota > Actinomycetes > Mycobacteriales > Mycobacteriaceae > Mycobacterium. Next base: position 8,038 of record DASSGQ010000085.1, on the reverse strand, counting down.
TCGTCCAGCGCATCAACCAGGGTGAAACCGGGGCCGAACTGATCGAACAGCGTGTCGTGCTTCCCCAGCGCGATGTTGGGGGCGCGGTGGCCGGGCCGCACGGTGGGGACGAAGGTGCGGCGATCCCACGGTGGGGTGGCGCTGCCGTCGGCGACCACCACCGGTGAGCCGTCGTAGCGCACATCGAGTTCGACACCGAGGCTGAGGTTTTCGGCGTTGTTGGTGGCGAGGAACTCCGCCACGCGTTGACGGTGCGCTTGTCCGGCCTCGTTGTCTTGGTCGAAGAGTTGCGGGTCGAGCATGTCGCGGTATTGCAGAATGACCATCGCGTTTTCCACACAGGCGTTGCGATTGCGGTCGGCGATCGGGCGTCGCTCGATCTCGTAGCTGGCCAGCAGCGCCGGGCCGCCCCATCCCTGGATCGTCGCGGCGAGTTTCCAGCCGAGGTTGACCGCGTCGCCGAGTCCGGTGTTCATGCCGTATCCACCGGTGGGGATCATCGTGTGCACCGCGTCGCCGGCCAGCAGGATCCGGTCACGGCCGTACGAGCCGGCCAGCATGGCGTTGGGTCGCCACACGCTGGACGCGAGGACGTCGTCGATGACGATCGGACGACCCAGGGCGCGAGCGACGAACTCTCGGGGATCACCGATCGGATCGGGATCGTCGACCTGAGCACCCAGGTCGCGATGCAACGTCCAGGTGTCGATCTCGTTTTGGGCGATCAGCACCACACCGCCGGAGGTGTACAGATGCCAGAACTGGCCCAGGGCATGCAGGTTCGTCAAATCCGAGGAGCGGAAATGGACCAGGGCGAAGGTGGTGAAATCCTTCAGGCCGTCCATTTCGATGCCCAGTTCGGTGCGAACCCGACTGGAGGCGCCGTCGCAGCCGACGACGTAATCGGCGTGGACGGTGACGGTATTGCCGTCGCTGTCGGACAGTTCGGCGGCCGCCACGTCGCCGGCCTGGGTGCAGCGTTGCAGCCGCCAGCCTTGCCGGACGTCGACTCGCGGGTCGCGGCGGGCGCGGTCCATCATTATCGCCTCGAAGATTGCCTGGGAGCAGCGCTGCCACGGTTGGCCGGGCACGCTGCCATCGGCGGTGGCCGCGATGATGCCGCGCTGCTCGTCAACCGACGGCAGCCGCCAGCGTCCGTGGATGGGCCCGTCCAGACCGGCGGCGAAGATGACGTCGAAGGGATGCTGGGCGCCCACCCCGACCGCCCGCAGCTCGGCGTCCATGCCCAGGCGGCGCAGCAGTTCCATGCTCGCGCCGTTAGTGATGTCCATCTTGGGAAACAGCGTGGTGTGCTCGTTGCGTTCGGCCAGCACGCAGGCGACGCCGTGCCGAGACAACTCAGCTGCCAGCACCAATCCGGTCGGGCCGCCCCCGGCGATGAGTACGGGTACATGCAGCGTTCTCGTCATGGTGGTCGCTCCTGCGGCTGTCGGTGCGGTAAGTCAGAAGCTAGAACTTAAATTGCTGACTGTCAATATATAAATGGGCAAGTGATATGGCATGCTGGTTGGCGTGACCGCCCAAACCAAGCCGGAGCGAGCGCGTGGGCGTCCCAGGGCGTCGGATTCCATGCCGATCGAGGAGATCCTGGACAAGGCGCTGACCATGTTCGCCACGGTCGGATACGACGGGATGTCGCTACGAACCCTCAACCGGGAGCTCGGTGTCAGTCACAACCTGATCCATCAGCGCTTTGGCACCAAGGAGGGTCAGCGCTTTGGCACCAAAGAGGGTCAGCGCTTTGGCACCAAGGAGGGATTGTGGCGGGCGGCGGTCGACTACGGCTTCGGTCGCCTGATGCGGCACATGCAGGGCCTCTTCGACCCGACCATCAGCGAACCGCTCGAGCAGCTGCGTCATGCCGTGCACCGATTCGTGATGTTCTCGGCCGATCATCCCGAGCTGGTCGCGTTGATGAACATCGAGGGCCGCCAGGACACCGACCGGCTGGCCTACATCTACGACACCTACATCGAGCCGATGCTCACCGACGTCGCCCGGCTGCTCGTCCACCTGGCCGACAACGGGGTGATACGCCCAATTCCGTTGCGGACCTTCCACTTTCTGCTGGCCCATGGCGCCACCGCGCCGCAGGCGCTGGTGCCGCTCGCGACGAAGTTCGACGCGACTTCGCCATTCGAGCCCGCCGCGATCGAGCAGCACGCGCAGCTGGTTTCCACCCTCCTGGTGGAGGGACTGCGGCTGTGACTCGATGAACTACTTGAGCTCGGCCGAGGACAGGCCCAGCAGTCGGCGCGCGACCACCAGTAGCTGGATCTGCTGGGTGCCCTCGAAGATGTCCATGATCTTCGAGTCACGTGCCCACTTCTCCAGCAGCGTCTGCTCGGAATAGCCTGCCGTGCCGGCCAATTCGACGGCCTTCAGGGTGATGTCGCTGCCCACCCGGCCGGCCTTGGCCTTGGCCATCGAGGCTTCCTTGGAGTTGGGGATCTTGTTGTCCGCCTGCCACGCCGCGCGCACGGTCAGCAGGTAGCTGGCCTCGAAATCGGCCTCCATCCGCAAGAATTCGGCCGCGGCGGCGCTTTGGGCGTGCGACGGTTTGTCATAGGAGATCTCGATCCCGGCCTCGGTCAGGATCTTGCGCAGCTCTTCCAGTGTGGCCCTGGCAATGCCGATTGCCATGGCGGCCACGACCGGCCGGGTGTTGTCGAAGGTCTCCATCACCCCGGAAAACCCCTTGCCCGACTCGATTTCGGGGTTCCCCAGCAGGTTGTCCTTCGGGATCCGCGCGTTGTCGAACCGGATGACGGCGGTATCGGAGCCCTTGATGCCGAGCTTGTTCTCGAGCCGCTCGACGGTGACGCCGGGATGTTCGCGCGGCACGATGAACGACTTGATCGCCGGGCGACCCAGCGACTTGTCCAGCGTCGCCCACACCACGATATGAGTGGCCCGGGAACCCGCAGTGACGAAGATCTTTTCGCCGTTGATCACGTACTCGTCGCCGTCGAGCTTGGCGGTGGTGGACACCGCCGCCGAGTCGGAGCCAAAGCCCGGCTCGGTGATGGCCATCGCCGCCCACACCCTGCCCAACCGGCTCAACTGCTCGTCGCTGGCCACACCGGAGATTGCCGCGTTGCCCAGGCCCTGGTAGGGCATGGACAGCATCATCGCGGCGTCGCCCCAGCTGGCCTCGAGGGTCTGCAGCCCCGCTGCCATGTTGGCGCCGTTGCGGTTTTCGTCCTTGTCTTCGCCGCCGCGAAACGCCTCGGCCCCGGCGAGTCCCAGGGCATTGGACTCGGCGGCCCCGGAGAACAGGTTGGACAGCGTGTCGAGCTCGACCGGGTAGGCGTGTTCCTTGAGGTCGTATTTGCGCGCGATCGGCCGCATCATCTCCGCGGCGCCCTGGTGTGCCTTGTCGATCACCGCCTGCATCTTGCGGGGCAGTTCCAGATTGATTGCCATGATTGATCTTTCGCTCGATGAGGACCTGGATGACTACCTAGATGACCACTACGCCCTCGGCCACGCCGATGGCCCGCAGGTCGCGGTACCAGCGCTCGACCGGATGTTCTTTCGTGTAGCCGTGGCCGCCGAGCAGTTGCACGCCGTCCAGGCCGATCTGCATGCCCTTGTCGGCGCCGAGCCGCTTGGCCAGTGCCGCTTCGCGGGCAAAAGGCAGGCCCTGTTCGGCCCGGGCGGCGCCGCGCCAGGTGATCAGCCGCAGCCCGTCCAACTCGATGGCGATGTTGGCGCACATGAACGCGACCGCTTGACGACGAGCGACCGGCTCGCCGAAAGCTTCGCGCTGTTTCACGTACGGGATGACGTAATCGAGCACCGCGTGCGAGGTCCCGACGGCCAGCGCCGCCCAGCCCAGCCGGGACAGCGCGATCGCCTCGGAGTAGGCGGTGTCGAAGTCGGCCTCGGCGGCGTCTTCCGGACCCAGCCGGGCACTCAGCGGCACCGACACTCCGGAGAGTTCGACCTGGCCCAGGGCAGCCGCGCGAATTCCCATGCTCGGATCCGCCTTGACGGTAAGGCCGTTGGCGGACGACTCGACGATGAACAGTGCCGGTTTGCCGTTCAGCTGCGCCCCGACGACGAACAACTCGGCGTCGGCCGCGGCGGGTACCAGCGACTTCACCCCGTCGAGCCGGTACCCGCTGGGGGTGCGCACCGCGGTCGTCTTCAGCCGGGTGGGGTCGAACAGCGGCTGCGGTTCGGCGATGGCCACGCAGGCCTGCGGGACGTTGTCGCCGGCGAACTCGGTGAGGTAGGTGGCCTGCTGGTCGGCGCTGCCCCAGTGGGTCAGCGCGGCCGCCACGCCTCCGGGGGCCAGGATCGGCAACGCCAGACCCATATCGCCGTATGCCAGCGCCTCGGCCACCAGCACGTTGGTCACGCTGGACCGGTGTGCGGCGATGCCGTCGAAATCCTCGGGGATGTTGATGGCGGTGATGCCCAACTCCGCGGCCCTCGAGATCAGCTCGGGCGGATACGTCGCCGCCTCGTCGGCATCATGTGCCGCGGGTCGCAGGACCTCCTCGGCGAATTCGTCGAGGGTCTCGACGATCATCTTCTGCTCGTCGTCGGGCGTCAGGTCGAAGTAGTCCTTGCCGCTGGACTTGAGCCGCGTCGGTCCGCCGCGCAGATTCTGGACCCGCTTGAACTGGCGGGAAGCGGCGCCGGCGCTGGAGAACATCGTCTTCGTGCCGTAGCGCAGGCCGCGATTGAGTGGATCGCGCAGATGGTATTTATCCAGAAATTCCTGCCCGACGATCGGGGTGAGAAGCGCCAGGGTGATATCGATCCCGGTCCGCCTGTGCGGTTGCAGCCCGACGCCGGTTTTTCGGCCGTTCCGCTTGATGGGTGAGCGGGAGTTTTTCGAAGTCTGTTTTGTACCCGAATGAGTGTCGGTCATTTCAGCAGCCTCGGTCGTTGGGGCGATGCAGACAAGCCTATCTTACTCCGGAGTAAGGTAGCTAGAGCTGCCGTGTTGAGTAACTCACACGTTTTCGGTGCGCAGGTGGGCGAGCACCTGCTGATGCAGCAGGCCGTTTGTCGCCACGGCACTGCCGCGGTGCGGGCCCGCTACGCCGTCCAGGCCGGTCAGCGACCCGCCCGCCTCACGCACCAACACATCGAGCGCCGCCAGGTCCCACACCGACACCTCGGGTTCGGCGGCGATGTCGACCGCCCCCTCCGCGACGAGGCAATAAGACAGAAAGTCGCCGTAGGCGCGGACCCGCCACACCGCGTCGGTCAGCTCGATGAACCGGTCGCGCACGCCGCGCTGCGCCCATCCGGACAGGCTGGAGAACGACAGGCTGGCCGAACCCAGCTGTGCGACCGACGAGACGGACAGCCGGCGCGGCGGCCCGCCGTCGACGGCCGCGAACGCCCCCTGGCCGCTCGCCGCCCACCACCGGCGTTGCAGCGCCGGCGCGCTCACGACGCCGACCGAGGGGACGCCGTCTTCGAGTAACGCGATCAAACTGGCCCACACCGGCACCCCGCGCACGAAGTTCTTGGTGCCGTCGATCGGGTCGATGATCCACTGCCGCCCGCTGAATGTGGTGGTTCCGCCGAACTCCTCGCCGACGACGCTGTCCTCGGTGCGTTCGCGTCCGAGCACGTATCGCAGCTCGGTTTCCACCGCGCGATCGGCGTCGGTCACCGGCGTCAGGTCCGGCTTGGTGTCGACCCGCAGGTCCAGCGCGCCGAAACGGGCGGAAGTCAGTCCATCCGCGCGGTCGGCCAGCGCGAGCGCCAGCGTCAGGTCGTCCGGACTCATGCGCACCGCTCCTCTTCATCGCTCCGCTTCTGCATCGTCGCCGGTGCGACTCATGCCAGCAGTCCTATCACGGCCCTACCATGGCCGGGTGTGGGAATTAGGTGTGCTGCTCCTCCTCGTCGCCGTCCTGGGGGTGTTCCTCGCGCAGCGCTTCATTCCGCGCGGTCCCCGCGGTGAGCTGGTGAGCGGCACGTTGCTGGTGACCGGGGTCAGCCCGCGACCGGACGCGAGCGGCCAGCAGTACGTGACCATCGCCGGCGTGATCAACGGACCCACGGTCAACGAATACGCGGTGTATCAGCGCTTGGTGGTCGACGTCGATCACTGGCCGAGCATGGGCCAACTGTTCCCGGTGGTGTATTCGCCGAAGAATCCCGACAACTGGAGGCTCGCACCGCCCGGGCCGCCGGTGGGCTGACGCCGGCGGCGTTCACCCAGAACAGACTGCACCGACGCCGGGATTGCACCGACGCCGCCAGTGGATTTCGCTACGCGTCCTGAACTGGCATTCTAAATAGCATGGCGCGTGGTGAAATCGATCCGATCCGGGCGAAGAGTGCACTTGCGGTGATCAAGCAGAACCCCGGAATAGTGCTCTTCGCGGTGTCGCCGGCGCTCGTGGCGTTGGGCGTCGTCTGGTGGCTTGCCGGCGTCGGCTGGGCCGTTGCCGCGGCAATCCTGCTACTGATCGCCGGTACGGCCGCCATCGTCTTGCGGCGCTGACGCCGTCAGCATGCGTTCATGGTGGGGTTGGGGCACCGTCGAAGACGCGCTCTCGGAGCAGGAAACACGTGATCTGGTCGCACGTGTGGCGACGCTCCTGCCCGGGCACGACCTGACCGATCACCAGGCGCCGGACCCGAACGCGCTTGGGTTGGCGACGCCGCGGATTACCCCGCCGTCGTCGCTGGCCGACCTGTGTTCGATCGACCCCGTCGACCGGGCCGGCCACGCGCACGGCAAGGCTTTTCGCGACGTTGCGCGCAATCTGGGAGGCCGACTCGACCACGTGCCTGACCTGATCGTGCGACCGCGCCGTGAGCGGGACGTTGTCGACGTGCTCGATTGGTGTGCGCGCCAAGGAATCTCGGTCATCCCGTACGGCGGTGGCAGCTCGGTGGTCGGCGGCGTCGAGCCGCGGTTCGACGACCCGGTCCTCACGGTGGACACCACCGCCATGAGCGCGGTCCTCGAGATCGACCGGACCAGTCGCGCGGCGCGAATCCAGGCCGGCGCACTCGGGCCGGTGATCGAAAACCAGCTACGTCCATACGAATTGACGCTGCGGCATTTCCCGCAGTCGTTCGGTTTCTCCAGCCTCGGCGGCTGGCTGGCCACCCGCGCCGGTGGGCACTTCGCCACGCTGTACACCCACATCGACGACCTGACCGAATCGCTGCGGGTCGTCACCCCGGTCGGGGTGAGCGAGTCCCGGCGGCTGCCCGGATCCGGCGCCGGACCATCCCCGGACGGGTTGTTCCTCGGCTCCGAGGGCACGCTCGGCATCATCACCGAGGCCTGGATGCGGTTACAAGACCGCCCGAAGTGGCAGGTCACCGCGTCGTTGACATTCGACGACTGGGTCGCCGCGCTGACCGCGACCCGGACGGTCGCGCAGGCCGGGCTCTACCCGTCGAACTGCCGGCTGCTGGACCCGGCGGAGGCGTTCCTGAACGCCGGCGCCGCGGTCAAAGGAGGGCTGTTGGTGCTGGCTTTCGAATCGGCCGACCATCCCGTTGGCCCGTGGCTTGACCGGGCCGTGGAGATCGTCGCCGAACACGGTGGCACGCTGACCGCACGGCGTAGCCGCGAAACCGGAACCCAGACAACAAAAAACGACGCGTCAGATGCTTCCGGGAACTGGCGCTCGGCATTCTTGCGGATGCCCTACCAGCGCGACGCCCTGGCCCGGCGCGGCGTCATCGCCGAGACATTCGAAACCGCTTGCACCTGGGACGGATTCGATGGGCTGCATGCCGCGATAACCGAGGCGGCCCGGAAGGCGATCGAACGAGTCTGCGGCACCGGCGTGGTGACTTGTCGGTTCACTCACGTGTATCCCGACGGCCCGGCCCCGTATTACGGCATCTATGCCGGCGGCCGCTGGGGCTCGCTGGACACGCAGTGGGACGAGATCAAGGCCGCGGTCTCGGAGGCCATCATCACCAACGGCGGCAGCATCACCCATCACCACGCGGTCGGCCGCGATCACCGGCCCTGGTACGACCGACAGCGGCCGGATCCGTTCGCGGCGGCGCT
>DASSGQ010000084.1:0-12135 GCA_035693385.1 Mycobacterium sp. | reverse complement strand
GGCGTATTCGGCGTTTTTATCGGCACGTTCCTCATCGGCCTGCGTGAAGGCCTCGAGGCGACGCTCATCGTCAGCATCATCGGTGCCTTCCTCAAGCGAAACAGCCAAAGCACCCGTCCGATGTTTGCCGGCGTCGCCGCGGCCGTGCTGATCAGCGCGTCGGTCGGCGTTGGTCTGGATCTCCTCTCGGCGACCCTGCCGCAAGCCTCGCAAGAGATGATGGAGACGGTCATCAACGCGATCGCCGTCGTGTTCGTGACCTCGATGATCATCTGGATGAATCGCAACGCCGCACGGCTCAAGGGCGAGCTCGAGCGCGATGCCCAAAAGGCCCTCAACCAGGGTGGCGCGCTCGCATTGGCCGCCATGGCCTTTCTTGCGGTTCTCAAGGAGGGCTTTGAGACGTCGGTGTTCTTGCTGGCGGCCGCGGAGACTTCGTACGGGAACCGGTGGTTGGCGTTGCTGGGTGGCGTGGCCGGCATCGCGGTGTCGATCGCGCTGGGCGCCGGCATGTACTTCGGCGGCTTGAAACTCAACCTGGGCCGCTTCTTTCGCGTCACCGGGGTGTTTTTGGTGCTCATCGCGGCCGGATTGGTGACGGGTGCGCTGCGCGCGGCGCACGAGGCGGGCTGGATCAGCATCGGCCAACAGCAGGTGCTCGACTTCTCCGCCTGGATACCCAGCCGGTCCGTGCTGGGCGCACTTGTCACCGGGGTGTTCGGGATACCCGCCGACCCCCGCCTCATCGAGGTGCTGGGCTGGCTCCTCTACGCGGTGCCCGTGCTCATCGTCTTTCTGTGGCCCGCTGGACTTGCCGCAGCGCCGCGAATCCGGTGCCGGCTGCTGGCCGCCACCTCGGCCGCGCTGCTCATCGTCGCGGCGGTATTGGCCTTCGCGGTGCCCTCCGGTGGCGACGCATCCGGAGTGCATACACGCACGGTGACCGAACAGGACGGCCACACCTCCACGGTGTCGCTGACCCCCGGGCCGCACGGAAGCATGCTGGCGATCGTCCCCGAGGGCGCGGCGAACGTCCGCAGCATCCCCCTCGCCGCGGTGGGCGATCAAACGGTGGACGGCGTGTGGGTGCGGGTGTGGCAGGGCGTGGTGACCTCGAACGGGGCCCCCGCCGGTGACGGCGCGACGGCTCTAACCCTGGAGCAGCTATTGCGCATGACGGGGGACAGGTTGCCGGTGGGTGTCTCCGCGGCCCGGACCCCGGGTCCCTTCCAGGCGCAGCTGGCGACCAGCACCGTGTACACGGTGCTCGCCCAAGGAGACTTCGTGGTGAGCGCCCGCGCAATCAGCAACCGCACGGCTGTCCTGACCGGCGGCGGGCTGACCGCGGCAAAGACGGTCAGCATCGGCGGGCTGCCCACCGATTGGTCCACGGCCGGCGCCGAAGACGCGTCGACCGCGGCGCAGATCGCCGCAACCGACCGCAATCGCGCAGAGGGGCAGCTGTGGAAAGTCTGGCTTCCGTTGGTACTGGCCGGTTTTGCGCTAGCCTGCGCAGTCAGCGCCTTGGTCGCCCTATTCTCGGTGCGCGGCGACCGCGCGCGAACCGAACACGAAGGGAACACGATTGATAGTGAGTCGCAACACCCGGGTAAGGTGCCGGCCTCGTGAATTGTGGCTGACCGCACCGGCGTTGGTCGGGGCCGCGCTGTTGTCCGTGACCGCGTGCGGCCATTCGAGCGGCACCTCGAGTCCTTCGAAACCTGGGCAGCATGGCGGCAGCAGCGTGGTCAACGTCAGCATGGCCAACAACGGCGGAAAAGACGGCTGTGCGCTGGACACCACCCACGTGCCCGCCGGGCCGGTGACCTTTACGGTGGTCAACACCAGTGCGCCGGGGATCACCGAAGTGGAGTTGCTCAGAGACCAGCGCATCGTCGGTGAGAAGGAGAACCTCGCGCCCGGCCTGGACCCGGTGTCGTTCACCGTCACGCTGGACGGCGGTTCCTATCAGCTGTACTGCCCCGGCGCGAGCGCCGAATATCAAACTTTGACGGTCACGGGTCAAGCACCGGCGGCGCCGACGGGCACGGTGGCGAGCGTCCTCAGCCAGGGCACCAAGGACTACGCGGCATACATCGTCAACCAGATCGGTCAGCTCAACGGCGGCGTGAAAGCGCTGGACGCCGCGGTGCAATCGGGCAACCTCGATGCGGCGAAGACGGCCTACGCGAAAGCGCGGCTGTTCTGGGAGCGTTCGGAGTCCAGCGTGGAGGGCTTCGTCCTGCCGGGATTCGCCGCCGGTGACAATGCCGGCAGCCTCGACTACCTGATCGACATGCGCGAGTCCACCCCGGTCGATGCGAAAGTCGGGTGGAAGGGCTTTCATGCCATCGAACGCGATCTCTGGCGAGGCGGCGCGATCACCCCGGGCACCAAGGCGTTGAGCACTGAATTGGTGGGCAACGTAGGCAAATTGGACGCCACCGTCGCCACTTTGCAATACAAGCCCGAGGATTTGGCCAACGGTGCCAGCGATCTGATCGAAGAGGTGCAAAACACCAAGATCACCGGTGAGGAGGAGGCCTTCAGCCACATCGATCTGGTCGACTTTTCGGGCAACGTCGAAGGCGCTCAACAGGCCTACGCCTCGCTGCGGACGGGGCTGGAAAAGATCGACGGCAATCTTGTCACCCAGATCGATCAGCAATTCCAGACGGTGCTCAGCGCACTGGACGGCTACCGAGATCCGTCGGCGCTGGGCGGCTACCGGCTGTACACGCCCGAGTTGAGGGCCACTGACGCATCGAAGCTGACCGCCGTGATCCAGCCGCTCCATCAGAGCCTGTCCACGGTCGCCCAAAAAGTCGTTTCGGCCAACTGACGATGGTGGACGACGAGCTGGCCGAATCCGCCGACGACACTGCCAAAGACAGCGGGGCGCCGGCCGACACCACAGGCGTGTCGCGCCGCCGCATGCTCGGCGGCGCGATGTTGGCAGGGCTTACCGGTACCGCGGTGGGTGCCGTCGGTGGCGGGTTCGCCGGCTACGCCACCGCGGCCACGCATGACAGCGACTCGGCCGCTGGGGACGACACCGTGGACCTGCGGCGCAGCTACCCGTTCTACGGTCAGGCCCACCAGGGCGGAATCGCGACGCTCCCACAGCATTACGCCGTGTTCATGTCGTTCTCGCTGGCCGCGGGCGCCGGCCGGGCAGGTCTACAAACCCTCCTGGCACGCTGGTCGGCTGCGGCAGCGGTCTTGCAGCAGGGCAAGCCCGTGGGAACCGTGCAGCCGCAGGTCGATGTGCAGCCGCCCACCGATACCGGAGAGGCCTACGGGCTGAGCCCTGCCAGTCTCACCGTCACCATCGGGTTGGGGCCGTCGGTGTTCGGTGACCGTTTCGGACTTGCGGCGCGGCGCCCCGCCGCGTTCACCGACCTGCCGCCGCTCAATGGGGACAACCTGGATCCCCGTCTGCACGGCGGTGACTTTTCGGTGCAAGCCTGCGCCGACGATCCCCAGGTCTGCTACCACGCCGTGCGCAACCTGGCCCGGATCGGCCGCAACATCGTGTCACCGTTTTGGGCGGTGCTGGGATTCGGCCGCGCCTCGGCCGGCCCCGGCCAGCACACCCCACGAAACCTCTTGGGATTCAAGGACGGTACCCGCAACATCGCCAGCGACGCCGAGTATGACCGGTTCGTGTGGGTTGACAACAGCGACCAGCAGTGGATGAATGGCGGGACCTATCAAGTCATCCGCAAGATCCGGATGCTGCTCGAGACATGGGATGTTGATCGGATCGGCAATCAGCAGAAGATATTCGGCCGCACCAAAGAGGAAGGCGCGCCCCTGAGCGGCAAGGCCGAATTCGATACCCCGAATTTCGCCGCCAACGACGCCGACGGCGATCCGCTCATCGATCCGAAGTCTCACGTCGGCGTGGCTGCCAGGGAAAACAACGACGGCATCATGATCCGGCGACGGTCCTACAACTACACCGACGGCCTCGATGCCAACGGCCAACTCAACGCCGGCTTGCTGTTCATCTCGTATCAAAAAGATCCGCAAGATTTTATTCGTTTGCAGAACCGGCTCGGCGCCCACGATCTACTCAACGAATACATCCGGCACATCGGATCAGCAATCTTTGCGGTGCCGCCCGCGCCGGCCGAAGGCCACTACATCGGGCAAAGTCTGTTCAGCTGAAGCCTTCACCCGCCGCGAAGGGCGCCGACGGTCCACGCGCACAACGCCGTAACGTCGCGTGCGGCGCGCAGGACCGTCCGGTCCGGACGCACCAGCGCGGCAGTGGCGTGTCCCCGCCGCAGCCAGTTGTCGAGCGCGCCGTGCGGCTGGGCAATCAGCACGAAGACTCCACGGCGCCGCAGCGATGCTTCCTCGGCCGCACTGGGTCCGATCCGGGTGACCAGCGCGAATCCGGTGCCAACCACATCGTCGAGCCGTTGACCGTTGGGCAGCAACGGATTCGGGCACAGCGTGCCGGCGAGCGCGCGCGGCCGGCGGGATTTGCAGACCAGCGCCGACGCACGCAGCGCCGGCGTCGTCGAATCGACGACCTTGTCCCGCAGGCCGGGAATCAGTCGCAGCCGGGGCAGCAGCACGCGGCGCGCCGCGTCGCCTACGCGGCCACCGCCGGTCATCGCCCAGCCGACACCGAGGGCCAGGCGAATCATGTAGCGGGTGTGCGGCTTGCGTTCCTGCTCGTAGGTGTCGAGCACGGCTGCCGCCAGGGTGCCGTCGTGGACTCCGGCGATCTTCCAGGCGAGATTGGCCGCATCCCGCACGCCGGCGCCCATGCCCTGGCCGACGAATGGGGGAGTGAGGTGTGCCGCGTCGCCGAGGATGAACACGTTCCCGCGGCGCCACCGATCGGCGACCTGCGCGCGAAAGGTGTACTCGGTCACGCGCAGCAGCGTCAGCTCGCAGTCTGCGACGTCGGCGGTCCAGGGCGCGATGAGCGGCCGCAATGCGTCCAAGGTGCCGAAGTCGTCAGCGGTTTCGCCGGCCAGCAGCTGAAACTCCCACCGATAGCGGGACGGGCCGATGCGCATGTAGGTCGCCGCCCGCACCGGGTCGCATACCTGGTGCACGCCGTCCCACTGGTGCAGGTCGCTGCTGGCGGCAACATCGATGACCAGCCATCTCTGCTGGAACTTCAAATCCCGCATGGCCGAGCCGATCTCGGCGCGCACCACGCTGTTGGCGCCATCGCAGCCCAGCACGTAGTCGGCGTCGACGTGGTGAACGCGGCCGTCGGACCGGTCGGTGAAGGTGACGCGGATGCATCGACCGTGCTCGGTCAGCTCGGTGACCTCGGCCTCCCCGCGCAGTCGGGCGTTCGGGAAGCGCTTCAGGTTTGCCCGCAGCAGCGCCTCCAACTCCGGTTGGTCGAACATGTTGGCCTGCGGGAAGCCGTTCGGGCTGCGCGAGGGGTCGCGGTGGAATTCGGCGAGGACACCGAAACGTTGCGATGGCCGGGATCGGTTGTCCAGCAGCCGCAAACCCAGCGTGGGTCGCGAAATCGCGGCGAACTCCTCGGCAATCCCCAGGCGAGCGATCACACGATAGATTTCGTCGTCCAGATGCACCGCACGTGGCTGCGGGTAGACCCCGGGCCAGCGATCGAGCACCAGGCAATCCAGCCCGTACTGTGCCAACAGCGTGGCGGCGGTGACGCCGGTCGGTCCGGCGCCGACAATGACGACCGGGACGACTGGGACGACCGGGACGACGGGAACGCGCTGAATAGCGTTGTCGGTCACGCGAATCGCACTGCGGTGCGCTGAGTTCCAAGATCGATGGCCCCGTCGTCGGTTGCCACCGACGCCTCCACCACGTCGCCGCACCGCAGATAGTTCGGGTTGCCGGCCTGGCGCTTGAAGAACATCTTCCACTTCAGAGCCGGTGGCAACAGGTTTCCGACCATCTGCACCGGCTTCGGCGGCGCGCTCAGCGCGGTGCCGGCCGGGGTGCCGGTGAGCACCAGATCACCGGGAGCGAGCTCCTGGAATTGGGTGAGCGATTGCAGTGCCTCCAGCGGCCGATACAGCATGTCACCGTTGACGAGGGCGTTTTGCCGCTCGGCGCCGTTGACGGTTAGCCGAAGCCGCAACTCGCCGAATCGATTGAGTTCGTCGGCCGTCAACAAGACCAGCTCCGGACCGACCGGGGTGAACGTCGGATAGGACTTGGCCTCGTAAAACTGGGTCTGTGGAAGTTGGATGTCACGCGCAGAGACGTCGTTGGCGACGACCAGTCCGGCGATGAAGTCGGCCAGGTTCGCGTCGGAAATATTGGTGCCGACCGGGATTGGCCGCCCGATCACCAATCCGATCTCGACCTCGTAGTCGAGCAACTGGACGTGCGGGGGTTTGACGATGTCGTCAAACGGACCATTGATCGACGCCGACGCCTTGCGGAAGAAGGTCAGCGGGATCGACGCGGGGTCCATGCCCGCGTCCTTGACGTGCGACTCGAAGTTGGTCATTTGAGCCACCACTCGGCACGGTCTGGTCACCGGCGAGATCAATTTCAGGCTGTGCACGGCGACGGTGTCGGCGTTGGCGGCGCCCGAGATCGCGGATTCGAACGCGGTCCGGTCGGCCAGCAGCGCGGCGGTGGTGGTGGCGGTGGTGTCGATCCTTGCGGCCCCGTCGGGCGTCTTGAGCCACCAGGCATGGCCGGTTTCAGAGGCGGTGTGCAGCACGGAGACGGTCATGACGTCGGCACTTTCAGTAGGCCGGCCAAGCGGCGGACGTCGAACTCGTTGCTTGCGCGCAGCGCCGAGATTATCGAAATTACTTCGTGGCCAGCAGATTTCAGGTCGGTTCCGAGGAAGTCTTTGGTGGCCCGTGGCCCCCACTGGGCCAGTCCGGACGCGGTGAACGGCGCCCAGCCGGGCTCCAGGGTGTTGTCGAACAGGTCGCCGTCGGTGAAATGCTCGACCAGGAAGCCATCGGGATCACGCCAGTAGTCGAAGATCTGACTGCCCTGGATGTGCCTGCCGATTCCCCAGGACCGGAAATAGCCCCGCTCCCTGAGGTATTCGCCGCCGGCGGCCAGGGCGTCGAGATCGCTGACTTGATACGCCGAGTGGACGTAACGGTTGGCCGGACCCAGCGCCAGCGCCAGCGTGTGGTGATCGGCCGGTGTCGCCCCGCGATCGCAGCGGATGAAGCTCATCGTCGGCCCGCGGTCGCGCTGGCCGGGAAAGAACTGGAAGTCACTGACGATCATCCCCAGGTTGTCCAGATACCAGTCGAGCGTCTCGCGGTACTTCGTCGACTGCACCACCAGGTGGCCCAGGCGCTGCACCCGTGCGGGTACGAGCGGGGGACGTTGTCCGGTGTTGGTGCGCTGTGTGTCGTGCCCGAAATTGAAGACGTGGGGCTGCTGATCAGGTAGCTCAGGCAACTCGTGCATCCCGGCGACGACGCGGACCAGCATGCCGCTGGGGTCGATCAGGTCCACCGACAGGCCGCCGATGTTCTCGGGCAACGGCCGCGTGGCGGCACCGGATTTGTCGGCCAGGCGCCGCACGTCGACCTCGTCGTGCGCCCGAAACGCCGCACCGGCGAATCGTGTCCGCGGCCCACGACGCAGGATCACACTCGGTCCACCCGCCTGGGTGCCGCGCAACAGCAACTCGGCGGGGCCGTGCTGTGCCGTGTGGAAGCCGAAGGCCCGGGCGAACTTCTCAGCTCGCGCCAGGTCGGGCTTTTCGAACTCCAGCCAGGCAAGATCGGCGACTTTGATCACCGGGTTGCGGGACCGACCGGGGTGTTCGCCGCGCAGAGCTCCATGCTCGCTGTGTAGGTCGCGGTGGGGGTTGTTCGTCAGATTCATGACCATCTCCAGAGGGGTAACTGACGAAATCGTCACATACGAGGCAACGTTCAGTCAAGGGTTACTGACGAAATCCTCAAAAGTGATGCATACTGCTGAGGATGAGCGCGATGCCGGACGTAGAGCCGCCCAACCGCCTGGAGCGGCGCAAGCAGCGCACCAGGGCGGCGTTGGTCAGAGCCGCGCAGCGGTTGATCGCCGAAGGGAAGGTCAACGTGCCGGTCTTGGAGATCACCCGGGCCGCCGACGTCGGGATGGGTTCCTTCTATAACCACTTCGACAGCAAGGAGCAGCTGTTCGAGGCCGCGATCGCCGACGTGCTGGACGCCCACGGGGCGATGCTGGACCGGCTCACCGCGCCCCTCGACGACCCGGCGGAAACATTCGCCACCAGTTTCCGGCTGACCGGCCGATTGTTTCGTCGCCGCCCAGAGGAGAGCGAGGTCCTATTGGCCAACGGGCCGGCGCTGCTAGCGTCCGATCGCGGCCTGGCCCCGCGTGCGCTGCGCGACATCAAGGCCGCCGCGGACGCGGGCCGATTCAGCGTCGACGACCCCGAACTCGCCCTCGCCATGGCCGGCGGCGCGCTTCTGGGGCTCGGAAAACTGTTGCGTGACAACCCAGATCGCGACGACGCCCGCGCCGCCGACACCGTCACCGAAAACGTCCTGCGGCTGTTCGGGCTCAGCGCCGAGGAGGCACGCGTGATCTGTCAGCGCCCATTGCCGGACGACGCGTTCGCCGAGACCTGAGCCACCATCACCGACGATGGCAAGTCAGGGGGTCATCCCGATCTCGGGTGCCGAGACAACCGATCGCCGGGGGACCTTCGTCGGGAGAAGCGCCACCAGAACCACTCCGGCGGCAAAGACCAACGCGGTCATCCACGCGAAATGGCCGTCCGGCGCGAAGCCCTCGGCGGCAAGGAATGACAGGCCATAGGCCGCCATCGCCACGCCCGCCAGCATGATCGGTTCGGTCCAGCGATCGGTGACCGGTATGCCGAGCATGGTAAGCGGCGCCGCGAAGAGGCGCCGTCCCCACCACAACAGCACCATTTCGATCGCTGCCACAAGGCCGAGGATGACCACCCATTCCAGCCTGGCCAGCCACCACTGGGCCGTCCCTTCGGGTGGTTGGGGCAAGAGCCCGGCCGGATAGCCGACGATGGCCACCAGCACCACGGGAATCATGTGCCATAGATAGAGGGCCATCACGTTGTTGTTGGCAACGGATAGCACGCGTTTGACGAGACCGGCGCGGAGCGCGCGGTTGAGCGCGGGCGCGACTGCGATCACAATTCCGGCCTGCGCGTACCCGAACGCCAACATCGCCGCGGTGGGCGGCGTGGTGTTGTCCAGGGTTTGACCGGGCACACCGATCATGCTGACGGGATAGGGCCCCACCCCGATCGCCAGCGCCAGCGCGATGGCCGAGCCGACCGCGAGCAGCATCGCTCTGCGATGGGCCAATAGCCCGCCGTGCCAAGCGATTCCAAGCTGGTAGAGCGCGCCCCAGCACAGCAGATAGTTCAGCCGGCGCAGGTCGTGAGCATGGCCGCCGATCGACAGGGCATCCACCGCAACGACGCCCATCGCCAGCACCATCGGCACCACAAGACCCCAACGGCGTTGTGCCGCAATCGCAATCGGCGTCAGCGACACCACGACCAGGTATACGGCCAGGAACCAGAGGTGCATCGCGATCGCCCAACCCGCGTACTCCAGAGTCGAACCGGCCACCCGGCCGACTGCCACCGCCACCATCGCGGACACCAGCACGACGTATACCGTTGTCGGGCCCAGCACGCGGGCCAGCCGATGCCGAAGCCAGGTCTGGCGCGACACGCCGTCGGTCTGGCGCCGATGCGTCCAAGACACCGCGCCGGCGTAGCCGGCCACCAAGAAAAACGTCGGGACCGCCTGGAAGGGCCACGTCAGCCACTGGGTCCAGGGGATGTCGACGAGCGGGTTCTGGCGACCGAAGGATCCGTTGTGATAGGTCACCGATCCGGCCAGCCAATGCCCCAGCACGATGAGGACCACACCCGAGACGCGGCAAAAGTCCACCGCCAGATTGCGGTCCGGTCGCGCGGTGTCTTGCACTGGCGCCACGGTACCCGTCCCGTCGCGCGAAGCGGCTCGGCGCAGAATGGCCCCATGAAACAGGCTCAGCTCGGCGAACTCGAAGTTGGACGCATCGGTCTGGGTGCGATGGGCATGTCGGTCGCGTATTCCGGCGCCGGCAGCGACGACGCCGAATCGATCCGCACTATTCATCGCGCCATCGACCTCGGCAGCACGCTGATCGACACCGCCGAGGTCTATGGCCCCTACATCAACGAAGAACTCGTGGCGCGCGCCCTGCGGGACCGACGCGATCGCGTAACGCTGGCAACCAAGTTCGGCGTGATCTCCCATACCGGCCGGGACGTTCTCGACAGCAGCCCCGCCAATGTCCGCATCGCCGTCGAAGGTTCCCTGCAGAGGCTGGCGACCGACCACATCGACCTCTACTACCAACACCGCCTCGACCGCGAGACCCCGATCGAAGACACGGTCGGAGCGCTGGCCGAACTGGTCACCGCCGGAAAGATCCGGTACATAGGTCTTTCCGAAGTCGGCGTGAACACGATTCGCCGCGCCCACGCCGTGCATCCGATCACCGCGGTGCAGTCGGAATACTCGCTGTGGACCCGCGATCCCGAAGATGGAGTGCTGGACGTGCTGCGTGAACTCGGAATCGGATTCGTTGCCTACTCGCCGCTCGGACGTGGTTTTCTCGCCGGCGCCATCCGCTCCGCGAATGAGCTTGCCGACAGCGACTACCGCAAGACCAACCCCCGCTTCTTCGACGAGAACTTTCGGCACAACCTCAACAGCGCAAACGAACTGCGTGCCATTGCCGCCGACGTCGGCGCCACGCCGGCTCAGGTCGCGCTGGCGTGGCTGCTGGCGAAAGGTTCCGACATCGTGCCCATCCCAGGGACCAAGCGGGTCGCACGTCTTGAGGAAAACGTTGCCGCCGACGCGGTTGAGCTCAGCCCCGATCAGCTGGCGAGACTCGACGAACTCACTCCGCCCGTCGGGGGCCACCACGCCGAAGCGCAAATGGGATGGATCGACCGCTGAGGCAGGCGGATATGGATTCGGCGCGTGCGAAAAAGAAGCTGGTGATCGGAGCCAGCGGCTTTCTGGGATCGCACGTGACACGGCAGCTGGTCGCCGCGGGTGCAGACGTGCGAGTGATGTTGCGCCACAACAGCTCCACCAAGGGGATCGACGACCTCGACGTCGAGCGCTGTTACGGGGATGTTTTCGACGACGACGCCCTGCGGGCGGCCATGACCGGTTGTGACGTTGTGTACTACTGCGTCGTCGACGCCCGGATGTGGCTGCGTGATCCCGCGCCGCTGTTCCGGACCAACGTTGAAGGGCTGCGCCACGTCCTCGACGCCGCCCTGGACGCCGATCTGACGAAGTTCGTATTCACCAGCACCACAGCCACTCTCGCCATCAGCGACCGCCGGGTTGTCACCGAAGATGATGCGCACAATTGGGACCACGGCGGTGCGTACGTCGAGGCTCGGGTCGCCGCCGAGAAGATGCTGATGTCGTATGTCCAGGACAAAGGCCTGCCCGCCGTGGCAATGTGCATATCCACCACCTATGGCCCGGGCGACTGGGCACCGACCCCGCACGGCTCACTGATCGCCCTCGTCGCCACCGGACGTTTTCCCTTCTATTTCGGCTACTCGGCGGAAGTCGTGGGTATCGAAGACGCAGCCAGGGCAATGCTTCTCGCTGCCGAACACGGACGAATCGGCGAACGATACATCATCTCCGACCGCTACATGAGCGTTCGTGCGTTGCACGAAATCGCCGCCACCGCCGTCGGCAGGCGGCCGCCGCGCATCGGCATCCCGCTGTCGATAATGCTTGCCGGTGCGCGCGTCAACGACGTGATGGCGCGACTGCTGGGCCGCGACCTCCCGTTCGCCTATGCCGGTATGCGAATGGCCGAACTCATGTCACCGCTCGACCACAGCAAGGCCGAACGCGAACTCGGATGGACGCCCGAACCCGTCGACGACTCGATACGCAAAGCCGCGCTCTGGTTCGCATCGCGAAACTAGTCGCATTGGCCAGCGCCGCAGGCCCGTATTCAAAAATGGTGCCAACAGTCATCGACGCGCTACCGCTCGATCAGCCGGCCGGCGAGCTTGGCGGCTGCCCGCCGGATGCGGTGGGAGACGTAGCACGAGAACACCGGCGTGACGATGTCCTCGCGCAGCCGAGTTAG
>DASSGQ010000083.1:0-10059 GCA_035693385.1 Mycobacterium sp. | reverse complement strand
GGCGGGGCCGGCGGGGCCGGCACAACCGTCGGTGGGGCCGGCGGGCCCGGCGGGGCCAGTGGCCTGCTCTTCGGCGCGGGCGGGGTTGGCGGGGCCGGCGGCCAGGGTGTCACCACCGGTGGGGCCGGCGGGGTCGGCGGCGACGCGGTCGGGCTGTTCGGCTCCGGCGGGCTCGGCGGGGTCGGCGGTCCGAGCGTGGGCAACGGTGGGGTCGGCGGGGTCGGCGGCAACTCCGCCATGGTGGTCGGCTCGGGCGGGGTCGGCGGCACGGGCGGGCCTAGCAGCAACGGCGTCGGTGGGGCCGGCGGGGCCGGCGGCGATGGCCGCGGGCTGATCGGCTCCGGCGGCGTCGGTGGCACCGGTGGCTCGGGCGCGACCACTTCCGGGGCCGGCGGGGTCGGGGGCCGGGCCGGGGTGGTCGGCAACGGCGGCAACGGCGGTGAAGGCGGGGTCAACTTCTTCCTCGCCGGGGGGCCCGGGGCTGGCGGGAACGGCGGGAACGCCGTGTTGATCGGCGACGGCGGTAACGGTGGCAACCCCGGGTCGAACGCCGGCGGGTTCTTGGCTCTCGCCGGTGCCGGCGGCGCCGCCGGACTGCTGTTCGGCCTACCCGGGTTCAACGGTTGATCTGAGGAAGTAGAAGCCGTCCGCAACGCGCGACCAGGTGCGCAGCCGGAAATAACCGAGGCTTAGCGCCCTCAGCGACGGAACAGCTTGTTACCCAGCCACACCACGGGGTCGTACTTGCGATCGACGACCCGCTCTTTCATCGGGATCAGCGCGTTGTCGGTGATCTTGATGTGTTCGGGGCACACTTCGGTGCAGCACTTGGTGATGTTGCAGAAGCCCAGGCCGAACTCCTCCTGCGCCTGATTGCGCCGGTCCCGTGTGTCCAGGGGGTGCATTTCCAGCTCGGCGACCCGCATCAGGAATCGCGGGCCGGCGAACGCCTTCTTGTTTTCCTCGTGGTCACGCACCACGTGGCAGACGTTTTGGCACAGGAAGCACTCGATGCACTTGCGGAACTCCTGCGAGCGCGCGACGTCCACCTGCGCCATCCGGTATTCGCCGGGCTGCAGTTCCTTGGGCGGCGCGAATGACGGGATCTCGCGCGCCTTCTCGTAGTTGAACGAGACGTCGGTGACCAGGTCACGAATCACCGGGAACGTCCGCAGCGGCGTCACGGTAACCACCTCGTCCTCGGCGAATGTGGACATCCGGGTCATGCACATCAGCCGCGGTTGGCCGTTGACCTCCGCAGAGCACGATCCGCACTTACCCGCCTTGCAGTTCCACCGCACCGCGAGGTCGGGCGTCTGGGTCTGCTGCAGGCGGTGGATGATGTCCAGCACCACTTCGCCCTCGTTGACCTCAACCTTGAAGTCCTCCAGCGCGCCGCCGGCTTCGTCGCCGCGCCACACCCGCATGGTTGCGTTGTAGGTCATCAGCCTCTCCGTCCTGGATGTTCGGCCAGCTCAGCGCCGGTGTAGTACTTCTCAAGTTCGGAGATCTCGAAGAGTTCCAGCAGATCGGACCGCATCGGCACCTGGTCTTCTCGCGTGACGGCGATGTCCGGAATCACCGGGTCACCGCCGGCGGCCCGGCAGACCAGCAACAGCTTGCGCCATGACGAGTCCATCGATGGGTGATCGTCGCGGGTATGTCCACCGCGGCTCTCGGTGCGCTCCAGCGCTGCCTTGGCCACGCATTCGCTGACCAGCAGCATGTTGCGCAGGTCGATGGCCAGGTTCCAGCCGGGGTTGTACTGCCGGTGCCCCTCGACCTGGATGTTCTTGAACCGCTCGCGGAGTTTGTCGAGCCGGTCGAGGGCCTGCGAGATTTCGTCCGCATTGCGGATGATGCCGACCAGGTCGTTCATCGACTGCTGCAATTCCAGGTGCAACGTGTAGGGGTTCTCGGCGGCGGCGGCGCCGTTGCTGGGTCCCTCGAACGGGTCCAGCGCCCGTTTGGCCGCCGCGTCGATGGCATCCTGGTCGACCGCCGGGCGGCTACTCAGCGCCCGCACGTAGTCAGCGGCGCCCAGGCCGGCCCGCCGACCGAAGACCAGCAGGTCCGACAGCGAATTTCCGCCCAGCCGGTTGGAACCGTGCATGCCGCCGGAGCACTCGCCGGCGGCGAACAGCCCGGCCACCGTCGCGGCCCCGGTGTCCGGTTCGACCTCGACACCGCCCATGACGTAGTGGCACGTCGGGCCGACCTCCATCGGCTGCTTGGTGATGTCGACTTCGGCCAGCTCCATGAACTGGTGGTACATCGACGGCAGCCGGCGTTTGATTTCGGCCGGCGTCAACCGGGACGCGATGTCGAGGTAGACCCCGCCGTGTGGGGTGCCGCGGCCGGCTTTGACCTCCGAGTTGATCGCGCGTGCGACCTCATCGCGCGGGAGCAAATCAGGGGTGCGGCGGGCCGAGTCGTTGTCCTTGAGCCACTGGTCGGCTTCTTGCTCGGTTTCGGCGTACTGGCCCTTGAACACGGGCGGGATGTAGTCGAACATGAACCGCTTGCCGTCGGAATTCTTCAGCACCCCGCCGTCACCGCGCACACCTTCGGTGACAAGGATCCCTTTCACACTCGGCGGCCACACCATGCCCGTCGGGTGGAACTGGACAAACTCCATGTTGATCAGCGAGGCGCCCGCCCGCAGCGCCAACGCGTGCCCGTCGCCGGTGTACTCCCAGGAGTTCGAGGTCACCTTGAAGGACTTGCCGATGCCGCCGGTGGCCAACACCACGGCGGGGGCCTCGAACACCACGAACCGGCCGCTTTCGCGCCAGTAGCCGAAGGCTCCGGCGATCCGCACCCCGTCTTTGAGCAGCTCGGTGATCGTGCATTCGGCGAACACCTTGATCCGCGCCTCGTAATCGCCGAGCTCGGCGAAGTCCTCCTGCTGCAGCGACACGATCTTCTGCTGCATGGTGCGGATCAGCTCCAGGCCGGTGCGGTCGCCGACGTGCGCCAGCCTCGGATAGGTGTGCCCGCCGAAGTTTCGCTGGCTGATCTTGCCGTCTTTGGTGCGGTCGAACAGCGCGCCGTAGGTCTCCAGCTCCCAGACCCGGTCCGGCGCCTCCTTGGCGTGCAGTTCGGCCATCCGCCAGTTGTTCAGGAACTTCCCGCCCCGCATCGTGTCGCCGAAGTGGGTCTTCCAGTTGTCTTTCGGGTTGGTGTTGCCCATCGAGGCCGCACAGCCGCCCTCGGCCATCACCGTATGCGCCTTACCGAACAGGGACTTACACACCACCGCGACCTTGAGGCCGCGTTCGCGCGCTTCGATGACCGCACGCAGCCCCGCGCCGCCGGCACCGATCACGACGACGTCGTAGGAGCGCCGTTCGACCTCAACCATGAAACCTCGCTCAGCTCTCTCTGGGCAATCCTGAATGGATTGTCAGCCAACAAATCTCAAGTCTGCGATGGTTCCGCTGGCCACCAGCATGATGTAGAAGTCGGTCAGTGACAGGGTCCCCAACGTGATCCACGCGAACAGCATGTGCCGGGTATTGATCTTGCTGACCTGTGTCCAAATCCAGTACCGCACAGGGTGTTTGGAGAAATGCTTGAGGCGGCCGCCGGTGACGTGCCGGCACGAATGGCAGGACAGGGTGTAAGCCCACAGCAACAGCACGTTGGTGACCAAAATGACGTTGCCCAAACCGAATCCGAAACCCGACGGCGAATGAAACGCCATTATCGCGTCGTAGGTGTTGATCAGCGAGACCACCAGCGCGACGTAGAAGAAGTAGCGGTGGCTGTTCTGAATAATCAGCGGGAGCCGTGTTTCGCCGGTGTAGTGGACACGTGGTTCGGGCACCGCGCATCCGGTCGGAGACTGCCACACCGACCGGTAGTAGGCCTTGCGGTAGTAGTAGCAGGTAAGCCGGAAACCCAGCAGGAAGGGTAATACCAGCGATCCCAACGGGATCCACCACGGGAAATGACCGAACCAAACACCCAGGTGGCTGGCGCCCGGCTCGCACGACGCACTCACGCACGGCGAATAGAACGGCGTCAGATAGTGGTATTGATCAACCCAGTAGTCGCTGCCCCAAAATGCCCGGGTGGTCGCATAAACGATGAACGCCAGCAGGCCGATGTTGGTCAGCAGCGGTGCTTGCCACCATCGGTCGGTGCGGAGGGTTCGCTGTGCTATTTCGGCACGTCCAGGTGAGAAAACGCCGGACGCAGGACGGTTCGCCGTAGGTGCGCTCATCTAGTGTTCCTCTTCGAACGGGCTGTCAGGTCGAAGGGTACACAGAGAGACCCCCTTTATCTTCGGGGGGCTTGGGTTGTCAGGACCGGGCGTGACCTCCGACACCTTCGTCGTCGACGTCGCGCCAGAAGTCGCTGTCGTACTGGGTGTCGGGAATCGCGATCTTCTCGCCGGACTGCATGACGGTCGCGCGTGCGAGGTCCAATTCGGAGAGGTCGGTCTCGAGCAATTCGACGTCGGACAGGATCCGATCTGCGTCGATGGCGATGCGACGCATCGCCGGGCTGTCGCCGTATCGCGCCTTCAAGGAGTGCACGCACTTCCGCAAACCGCCCATGAGATCGCGCAGTTCGGCGAGTTCGCTCGTGCCGGCAGAGCTAGTCAACGGATCTCCTCGGGCAGACGGTGTTACAGATCACAGTACGCCCTAAATACTATCCACCTCAGGAGCCTGGCGGCAGCCAGGTCACCCCGAAGGATCGAGGGAGTAAATGCCCATGGCAGGTCACACCATTACCGAACGTGCGAGGGCGCTGCTTGAGCTGCATCAGCCGGGCAACCCGGTGGTCCTGCCGACGGTATGGGATGCCTGGTCGGCGCGCCTGGCCACGGACGCGGGTTTCGTCGCTCTCACCGTGGGCAGTCATCCCCTCGCCGATTCGATCGGCAAACCGGACGGCGAGGGCATGTCGTTCGACGACGTGTTGGCCCGCGTCGCTCAGATCACCGCCGCGGTCGACGTGCCGGTGTCGGCGGACATCGAGTCCGGTTACGGGCAGCCGGCCGGGCGCCTGATCGAGGGCCTGCTGAGCGTGGGTGCCGTCGGGCTGAACATCGAGGACACCGTGCACTCCGAGGGCAAGAGGCTGCGGTCAGCCGGTGAACATGCCCAGCTGGTGGGCGCGCTGCGGTCGGCGGCCGACGCGGCCGGGGTGCATGTCGTGATCAACGCCCGCACCGACGTGTTCCTGCGGCAGGACGGTGAACAGTCGGATCGCGTCGAGCGCGCGGTGGCGCGGCTGACCGAGGCCGCCGCCGCGGGTGCCGACGTCTTGTATCCGGTGGGTCGCCACGACCCGGAGACATTGCGCCGCTTGGCCACCGAGCTCCCGCTGCCGATCAACGCGATCGCGCTGCCCGAGCTGGATGACCCGGCATCGTTCGGCCCGCTGGGTGTCGGCCGGATCAGCTTCGGGCCCTTTCTGCAGGCCGCGCTGGCGGTTCGGGCCCGGGAATTGCTGGCGCGCTGGGCCTGATCTACCGGGGCCGGCGAATGTGTTGCGCGTCAACACAGTTGATGATGCCCAGGTGTCCAGGCGCGGCGAATCCGGCGGAGCCGATGGCCCCGCCGGATTCCCGTTGTTTACTCCGGATTACTTGGTGATCTCGATGCGCTGTGCCTGCGGCTGGGCCGGGTCCTGGTGGGCACCGGTGACCCGCACGGTGAGCACACCGTCGTCGTACGAAGCCGTGACGGCCTCGCTGGTGACGTGCGCGGGCAGCTTGAACGACCGGCGGAACGATCCATAACGAATCTCGCGCAGGGTGCGGCCGTTCTCCTCCTCCGTGCGCTCGTCGCGGCGTTCGCCGTGGACTACCAGGCGGCCCTTGTCGACCTCGACGTTCACGTCCTTCTCGACGTCGACGCCTGGCAGCTCGAGCCGCACCACCGCGTCGTCGCCGTCCTTGACGATCTCCGCTGCCGGACTGAAACCGCTGTTCAGCGGCTTATACCAGTCCGCCGCCGCGGCGGGGCCGAAAAAGTCGCGCAACCACCGGTCGGTGTCCCGGGCCGATCGCGACCACACTGCGAGGTTAGTCATGGCTTCTCCTTTTCGATCCTTTCGGATCCTTGTGCTTTCGTGTGAGTTAGCTGTGACCGATGCCTTATCGGTCGGCTATCTCTAGAAACATGAGTCGACCACGCTAAAGTTCCACGTGGGCGTTCGCCCGCAGCGAACAGTTTCACAGCGCGACTTGTGAGGTGTGAGGGCGCTGTCATGCCGGTGTCACATTCCGCGATTCCCCGGTAATTTCATACCCCTACCCTCGTGACATGGCCCCATCCGAAACTGCGCGTGCGCACTGTGCTCCGCGTCACGTCGTCGTAGTCGGGCACGGCATGGTGGGTCACCGATTCGTCGAGGCGCTCCGCGCGCGCGACACCGAGGGAGTCTGGTGTATCACGGTTTTGGCCGAAGAGGCCGACGCCGCCTATGACCGGGTCGGCTTGACTTCTTACACCGACAGCTGGGATCGCGGGTTGCTGGCACTGCCCGGGAACCACTACGCCGGCGACGAGCGGGTGCGCCTGGTGCTCAACACGCGGGTGACCGAAATCGACCGCGCGACAAAGTCTGTGGTCACCGCCGACGGACAACGCCACCAATTCGACGCGCTGGTGCTCGCCACCGGGTCCTACGCGTTCGTCCCTCCGGTGCCTGGCCATGACCTGCCCGCGTGCCACGTCTACCGCACTCTCGACGACCTCGACGCCATCCGGGCCGATGCGCAGCGCACGATGGACGGCGGCCGCGCCACCGCGGGGGTGGTCATCGGCGGCGGCCTGCTGGGACTCGAAGCCGCTAATGCGCTGCGCCAGTTCGGGTTGCAGACCCACGTTGTCGAGATGATGCCGCGGTTGATGGCCCAACAGATCGACGAGGCCGGCGGCGCGCTGTTGGCCAGGATGGTCAGCGACCTCGGTATCGCGGTGCACGTCGGGACGGGCACCGAATCGATCGAATCCGTTGCCGCGTCCGATGGCCCGACTTCGCTGCGGGTGCGGCTGAGCGACGGTGAGCTCATCGACGCGGGCGTGGTGATTTTCGCGGCCGGCATCCGGCCGCGTGACGAGTTGGCGGTGGCCGCGGGGTTGACCCGCGCCGAGCGGGGCGGCGTCCTCACCGATCTGTCTTGCCGGACAAGCGATCCCGACATCTACGCGGTCGGTGAGGTGGCCGCTATCGGGGGGCGGTGCTACGGCCTGGTCGGGCCCGGTTACACCTCCGCCGAGGTGGTGGCCGACCGGTTGCTGGACGGCACCGCGGAGTTTCCCGAGGCGGATCTGTCGACCAAGCTCAAACTGCTGGGCGTCGACGTCGCCAGCTTCGGCGACGCCATGGGCGCGACGGAGAACTGTCTGGAAGTCGCCATCAACGACGCGGTGAACCGGACTTACGCCAAACTTGTGCTGTCCGACGACGCCAAAACCCTGCTCGGCGGGGTGCTGGTGGGCGACGCCTCGTCGTACGGGGTGCTGCGGCCCATGGTCGGCAGCGAGCTGCCGGGGGATCCGGTGGCGTTGATCGGGCCGGCGCAGTCGGATGGCGTAGCGGCTCTGGGCATTGGTTCGCTGCCGGACTCGGCCCAGATCTGCTCGTGCAACAACGTCACCAAGGGTGATCTGAAGTGCGCGATTGCCGGCGGCTGCGCCGACGTTCCGGCGCTCAAGTCGTGCACGGCGGCCGGCACCTCGTGCGGGTCGTGCGTGCCGTTGCTCAAGCAGCTGCTGGAAGCCGAGGGCGTGGAGCAGTCCAAGGCGCTGTGTGAGCACTTCAGCCAGTCGCGGGCGGAGCTCTTCGAGATCATCTCCGCCACCGAAATCCGGACGTTCTCCGGTCTGCTGGAGCGCTTCGGCCGCGGAAAGGGTTGCGACATCTGCAAACCCGTGGTCGCCTCGATTCTGGCGTCCACCGGGTCCGACCACATTCTGGACGGCGAGCAAGCCTCGCTGCAGGATTCCAACGACCATTTCCTGGCCAACATTCAGAAGAACGGCAGCTACTCGGTGGTGCCGCGGGTCCCCGGCGGCGACATCAAGCCCGAGCACCTGATTCTGATCGGCCAGATCGCGCAGGATTTCGGGCTTTACACCAAGATCACCGGCGGCCAGCGGATCGACCTGTTCGGCGCCCGGGTGGACCAGCTGCCGCAGATCTGGAAGCGGCTGGTCGACGGCGGCATGGAATCCGGCCACGCCTACGGCAAGGCGTTGCGCACCGTGAAGAGCTGCGTGGGCAGTGACTGGTGCCGCTACGGCCAGCAGGATTCGGTGCAGCTGGCCATCGATCTCGAGCTGCGGTATCGGGGCCTGCGGGCGCCGCACAAGATCAAGCTCGGCGTCTCGGGCTGCGCGCGCGAGTGCGCCGAGGCCCGCAGCAAGGACGTGGGCGTCATCGCCACCGAAAAGGGCTGGAACCTCTACGTGGGCGGCAATGGCGGCATGACCCCCAAGCACGCTCAGCTGCTGGTCAGCGACTTGGATACCGAAACGCTCGTCCGCTACGTCGACCGGTTCCTGATGTACTACATCCGCACGGCCGAGCGCCTGCAGCGCACCGCACCGTGGGTCGAATCGCTGGACGGCGGCCTGGATCACGTGCGTGAGGTCGTGTGCGAGGACTCCCTAGGTCTGGCCGCGGAATTCGAGGCCGCGATGGAGCGCCACGTACAGAACTACCAGTGCGAATGGAAGGGCGTGCTGGAAGATCCGGACAAGCTGTCGCGGTTCGTCTCCTTCGTCAACGCCCCGGACGCCGTCGACTCGACGGTCACATTCACCGAGCGTGCCGGGCGAAAAGTCCCTGTGTCCATTGGTATGCCGCGGGTCCGCCCGTGAACCGCAACGACGATGCCGGCAGGTCGCAGATGTGGCGCGCAAGAAGCAAGGAGCAACGATGACACTTCTCAACGACATCCAGGTGTGGACCACCGCCTGCGCTTACGACCACCTCATTCCGGGTCGTGGTGTCGGTGTGCTCCTCGATGACGGCACGCAGGCGGCGCTGTTCCGGCTCGACGACGGGTCGGTGCACGCCGTCGGTAACGTCGACCCGTTTTCCGGGGCGGCGGTGATGTCGCGTGGGATCGTCGGGGACCGCGGCGGCCGTGCCACGGTCCAATCGCCGCTCCTGAAGCAGGCTTTTGCGCTCGAGGACGGTTCCTGCCTGGACGATCCACGGGCGTCGGTGCCGGTGTATCAGGTCCGCGTCACGCCCGAGGGACAGATCCAGGTCGGGCGAATCGCCAGCTGAATCGAACGCGCCGGCCGGTAGCCGTCAGCGCGTGATATCACCCACCAAGTAGCGCTGCATCGTCGGGCCGATCGCGTCGACGACCATGTCCACCGACATCGAGTGCAGCGGCTCGGAGCGTAGCCCGTAGCGCATGATGCCCAGGCCGACGAGCTGAGAGGCGCACAACGACGCCCGCACGGCCGCCTTATCGGCTCCGAGCCTTTTCAACAGCGGGCCGAAGAACGGGCCGACGAACGTGTTCTCCACGACTTCGGCGGCCTTGGCGATCCCCGTGCCCGCGATCGTGCTGGCCGCAAACGGGCCACCGCCGGCCGCATCCCACGCGGTGATCAGCATGTACAACGTCCGGCGGCCCACCTGATTGACCCCTCCGGTGACGATGCGATCGATGAACTCCGATGTGCCGAAGGGCAACCGCAGCATCTTTGCAACCGGATCAAGGAGCTTCCGCGATCGATCTTCGCGACGGAACATGATGTCAGGATTGCGTGCGCGCCATCAAAGATCAAGCGTCGCGGGCATCGGCGCGCCACGGCGACACGGCAGCGCGCGCCTTGAAGCTGGGCAGCGCGTGGGGTCCTTGGGCTCGCCGCAGGCTGGGTCGACGGGCTGCGTGCCGCATCGTCGATGGCAGCGGCTCGGGCACTGCCCTGCGGAATCGGTTCGCGATCAGCCGCGCCAGTCCGGGATGGGTGCCCAACGGCCGACCGACCAGGTCGGCGCCGCAGGCATGCAGACGCTCCTGAAACAGGCCGTCGGCCAGCAGATAGGAGGCGACCACGACGCGACCCG
>DASSGQ010000082.1:0-12020 GCA_035693385.1 Mycobacterium sp. | reverse complement strand
GCCCACCTTCCCCGGTGCCGCTTCTGCCGTCCACGGATCAGTCCCGACGGGGCAGTTGCCGTATAACTCGCTCGCACCTTTGTCGCTGGTAGTGGTGTTGACGAAGTCCAGCCACCAGGTCGGGGTTTGCGCCGCGGTAAGGCAGTCCGGCCCGGCGATGCCGCCGGTCACAACGCCGTCGATCTCTCCCGGCATGGGCCAACCGGCCCACGCGTTCCCGTTCGCGACTCCCGGTGACCTGCAGGGGTTTCCGAACGTGATGCCACCCACGACCCGGTTCAGCAGGTTGTTGGGCATGATGAAGTCGCGCAGAAAGTGACTCGCGCAGATCGCCCCTTGGCTGTAGCCGAACGGGAGCAGCAGGTTGTTCGGGTAGACCTGCGTCGCCAGACGGATGCCTTCGTTGTAGCCGTCGGCGACGCTCGGGCCCATGGGATAGGTTGCGGCCGGGTAATTTCCCACCGGCTGGAAATGAAGTATCTCCGGAAAGGCTTGCGCCACAACGGTTGCCACCGATGCGGGTTGCGGCGGTATGGTGTTCCACATGTCTGAACCGGTGCCCTGCCAGCACAGCAGGATTATCGGCAGGTTGCCGGCAAAGCTGGGGGCGCCGCTGTAAATGCCGTCCAGGCGGTCGGCGACGTCGGCCCAGGTGTTCGCCATTACGCGCCCGCAGCTTTCGTCGGCAGCCCCAAATGCGCCTTGAACAGTTCGATGATCATGTCGGAAAGGGTCCACTGGCCGCCCTGCGGGTCTTGGTAGACGACGGTCAGGTCTTCGGCGAGCACGGTGGCCTGATCGAGTGTTGACGGGGTGTTCCACGGCTGGGCCGCCGGCGAGTTGGTGCGCGGCACGTTACGGTCCTGGCTGTCGGTGACAGTCCGGTACAGGGTGACCGGTCGCCACACGGGCACGTTCTCACCGCCGAATGAGACTGTTTCGTTGGCCGGGACGGGGGTGGTGCCGTCGAGGCGTTCGGCGACGTCGTCTGCGGTGTCGGTCATGTGCGCTCCTTGGTCAGCGGGCCGCGGCGGGGTGTCTTCACACGGTTTCAACGACGCGCGATGACGGCACGCGTAGTGCGCTACTTGATTTCGGGCCTGATGAGACGCCGATGCTGACGCCGGTCTCGCGGTTCGAAATGGGTCGCCCACCCCGGTAGGCTTGCGTTCTATGTGGTCAAAGGCAGCACCGACAGCGGCAAGCTTTCTCGTCGCGGGCGTGATGCTTGTCGGCTGGGGTGCGACTGCCGGCGTTGCCGGAGCCGATCCGGAGCCGGCGCCGTCCCCGTCACCCGCGCCCAAGACGACGATGGACCACGACGGCACCTACGCGGTGGGGACCGACATCACGCCCGGCACCTACAGTTCGGCCGGACCGGTCGGCAACGGCACGTGCTACTGGAAGCGGATCGGCAACCCTGACGGCAACCTCATCGACAACGCCTTGAGCAAGAAGCCGCAGGTCGTGCAGATCGACCCGACCGACAAGGCGTTCAAGACGACCGGCTGCCAGCCCTGGCAGCCGACGAGTGACGCCCCGCCGCCAACTGTGCCCGGACCGGCCGCAGGCGCCAATCTGCAAAACGATCTCGGCGTCCTGAACGGGCTGCTGGCCCCGAACGGACAGCAGGTGCCGCAGTCCTGACGGGTCCGCCGCCGTGACACGTAGCGCGCGACCAATCGTCGTGATCGGTGCCGGCGTGAGTGGGTTGACGTCGGCGATTAGCTTGGCCGAAGCGGGGTGGCCGGTGCGCGTGTGGGCGGCCGCACCGCCGCAGCAGACGACCTCGATCGTGGCGGGCGCGGTATGGGCGCCCCCGCGACCGGCCGAACGTGCCGCCTCGACGCTGGGTTGGACCGAGCACTCCCTGCGGGTGTTTCGCGAACTGGCCGAGGACCCCGGCACCGGGGTGCGGATGGCGCCGGCGCTGATCGTCGGCGAATTGACCGGGGCCCAGGCGATGTCGTCGGCGGCCGAGCTGATCCCCGACCTGCGTCCGGCCGACCCGGCCGACCTCCCGGAGGGCTTCGGCGTCGGGTTCCACGCCACCATGCCGATGATCGACATGCCGCAATACCTTGCCTACCTGACCCGGCGGCTCGCCGCCGCCGGGTGCGAAATCGAGGAGCATCCCGTGCGGTCGCTGGCCGAGGCCGCCGGTGTCGCACCCATCGTCGTCAACTGTGCGGGTTTGGGCGCGGCAGCGCTGGCGGGCGACGACGCGATGCGGCCGGTGTTCGGCCAGCACGTCGTGCTGACCAATCCCGGTCTGCGGCAACTGTTTCTGGAAATCAACAGCGGCCCGGAATGGACCTGCTACTTCCCGCACCCGCAGCGCATCGTGTGCGGCGGCATCAGCATCCCCGGGCGCTGGGACACCACCCCGGATCCCGAGGTGACCGACCGGATCCTGCGACGGTGCCGGCGGGTCGAGCCGCGGCTTGGCCGGGCCGAGGTGATCGAGACGATCACCGGGCTGCGTCCCGACCGCCCGTCGGTGCGGGTGGAAGCCGAGCCGCTCGGCAGCAGCCGCGCCATCCACAACTACGGCCACAGCAGCAACGGCGTGACGCTGTCGTGGGGCTGCGCGCGCGAGGTGGTGCGCCTGGCGAATGGCGACCGTTAGCGGTGTCTAACGTCGAAGCTTGTGAGCATCGACTACACGCTGGACGCGCACATCGCCACCATCACGATCGACCGCCCCGAGACACGCAACTCGCTGGACATGGCACACTTCCGCGATCTGGCCCGCGCCTGGGCGGCCTTCCGCGACGACGCCGGCGCGTGGGTCGCGGTGATCACCGGCGTCGGCGGGGACTTCTGTACGGGAGCCGACCTCAAGAAATTCATTCCGGAACTCACCGGTGACCTACCCAAGCCCGACGGATGGAACAAGGACGACGCCATCCACGCAGTCCTGCATCGGTTCCCGCTGTACAAGCCGATCATCGCGGCCGTCAACGGTACCTGCGTCGCGGGCGGCTTCGAGATGTTGACCTCCACCGATATTCGCGTTGCCGTGCCCGAGGCGCGATTCGCGGTAATGGAGCCCAAGCGCGGTCTCTTCGCCGGCGGTGGAAGCACCGTGCGGCTGCCGCGCCAGCTGCCCTACCCGTTGGCGATGGAGCTGTTGCTGACCGCCGACCTGGTGGACGCGGAGCGAGCCCTGACGATGGGGCTGATCAACCGGGTGGTCCCGGCGGCCCGGCTGATGGACGCCGCGTATGACTACGCCGAGCGCGTCGCGGCCAACGCACCGCTCGCGGTCCGCGCCACCAAGCAGTCAGCCGTCGAAGGTTTGGCTCTGGACCTCGAGTCGGCCTACGAGAACGAAACCCGGCACAGCGACCGCGTTTTCGCCAGCGAGGACGCGAAGGAGGGACCGCGCGCCTTCGCCGAGAAGCGACCGCCGCGGTGGCAGGCCCGCTGAGCCCTCAGACCCGAGTGCGGCGACCGACGTCACCCACCACCAGCGACAGCACCCAGCTCACGATGGACAACACGATGGCCGCCCAGATCGCCGTCCACCAGAAATGGTCGATCTGCAGCCCCCAGTGCGTGGTGTGTTCGGTGATCCGGGCGGTGATCCACAACATCAACGCGTTGATGACGATGTGGAACAGGCCAAGGGTCAAGATGTACAGCGGGATCGACAGGAACTGGACGACGGGCTTGATAAACGCATTGACCAGACCGAAAATCACGCCGACGACGAAGATGATGCCGATCCGCTGCAGCGTGCTGTCGCCGCCGACGAAGCTCAGCCCGTGGACGAAAAGGGTGACGATCCACAAGGCAAATCCGGTCACCGCGGCACGCAGCAGAAAGGCACCCATGTCCGAAGATCCTGCCACCGCGGGCCCCCTCGACGTCAGCAGGCCTCAGTTCAGGTTGTAGAAACGCTGCGCGTTGCGTCCGCCGATCTTCTCGCGAGCCTCCTCGCTGATGTCCGATCGCGTTCGAAGGTGTTTGGTGCTCTCCGGCCAATCGCCGTCCCAATGTGGGTAGTCGCTGGCGAACATGATGAAGTCGGCGCCGAGCACGTCGATCACACCGGGCAGGATCGGCTCTTCCGGCTCGCAGGTCACCCAGATATTGCCCGCGGCCAGATACTCGTGCGGATCGCGGCGCCAGCCGTGCTCGACCCAATCTCCCCGCTTCTCGTAGTGCTCGTGCAGGCGATCGATGAAGAACGGCACCCAGCCCGCGCCCGCCTCGAGGAAGGCGACCCGCAGCTGCGGATGGCGTTCGAAGACACCGCCGGAGACGAGCGCGGTCATCGCCGTCATCTGGTCGAACGGAAAGCTGATGCAGTGCACCTGGATGTAGTTGGTGAAGCGGTCCACGCCGATCTTGGGCAGATGGATGCCGGGCGCGCCGTGAATGCCCAGCGGCATCCCCAGTTCGACGGCGGCCGCGTAGAACGGATCGAGGTCGGGGTGGTCGAGGTTGCGGGTCTTGAGTGCGGGCGGGACGAGCGTCGCCACCAGCCCGAGGTCTTTGGCCTCGCGCATGATGTCGATGGCCGCCTGGCCGTGCTCGACGGGGGTCACTGCGACGCCGCGCAGCCGCCCGCCTGACGGGGCGCAGTAATCCGCGATCCACTGGTTGTAGAGCCGCGCGAATCCCGCTGCGAAATCCGGGTTTTCGAGGCTGGGCACGCACAGCCCGAGGCTGGGATACAGCACCATCGTGTCGATGTGGTCGCGGTCGGCGTCGCCCAGCACGCCCTCGGCTGACCGGCAGTTGACGCCGGGCGCCGCGGTGATCCCGTGCTCGGGCGGACAACCGGCGCCGGGGCCCTGGTCTTCCGGGTAGTTGCGGCCTTCCAGCGTCAATAGCAACCGCCCGTCGGTGCTGGGTTTGACGTGCTGCGGCCAGCGTTTGATCGCCTCGATCGCCAGCGAAGGGTTTTCGGCGACGTGTCCGTCGGCGTCGATGATTCGCATGCATCCGGAACTTACTCTCGCGGGTTGTCTGGTCAAACGGCTTGCGGGTGGGCCAGGATTCTCACGTGACAACTCCAAAGACCCAGAAGATCAACGCCGATCAGCGGAACTCGTTCATTGCGGCGATGTTGGGCTGGACGATGGACGCCTTCGATTACTTCATCGTGGTGTTCGTCTACGCCGACATCGCAAAGACCTTCCACATCAGCAGGGCCGAGGTCGCGTTCGTCACGACCGCCACCCTGGTGATGCGCCCGGTGGGCGCGTTGTTGTTCGGGCTGTGGGCCGACCGGGTCGGTCGACGGACGCCGTTGATGGTGGATGTGATCTTCTACTCCGTGGTCGGCTTCTTGTGCGCGTTCGCGCCCAACTTCACCGTGCTGGTGATCCTGCGGATGCTGTACGGCCTTGGCATGGGCGGCGAATGGGGACTGGGCGCCGCGCTCGCCATGGAGAAGGTTCCCGCCGAGCGGCGCGGCTTCTTCTCCGGGCTGCTGCAGGAGGGCTACGCATTCGGTTACCTGCTGGCAAGCCTGGGATCGCTGGTCGTGATGGATTGGCTGGGGTTGTCGTGGCGCTGGTTGTTCGGTTTGTCCATCGTCCCGGCCCTGATCAGCCTGATCATCCGGTACCGGGTACAGGAGTCCGAGGTGTGGGAAGCCACCCAGGACCAGATGAAACTGACCAACACCAGACTCCGCGACGTGCTGCGCGACGGCGCCATCGTCCGCCGGTTCATCTACCTGGTGGCGTTGATGACCGCGTTCAACTGGATGAGCCACGGCACCCAGGACGTCTACCCCACCTTCCTGGGGTCGACCACCAACCAGGGCGCCGGGCTGCCCAGCTCGACCGTCAAGTTGATCGTGGTGGTCTACAACATCGGCGCCATCATCGGCGGACTGTTCTTCGGCACGCAGTCACAGCGGTTCGGCCGTCGCTACACCGTGGTTTTCTGCGCCCTGCTCGCGCTGCCGATCGTGCCACTCTTCGCCTACTCGCACTCCGCGGCGATGTTGTGCCTGGGCTCGTTTCTGATGCAGCTGTGCGTGCAGGGTGCCTGGGGTGTCATCCCCGCGCACTTGACCGAGATGTCGCCGGACTCCATCCGTGGCCTCTACCCCGGCGTCACCTACCAGCTCGGCAATCTGCT
This sequence comes from Mycobacterium sp., assembly GCA_035693385.1. Taxonomy (GTDB): domain Bacteria; phylum Actinomycetota; class Actinomycetes; order Mycobacteriales; family Mycobacteriaceae; genus Mycobacterium. Next base: position 5,915 of record DASSGQ010000082.1, on the reverse strand, counting down.
CGCCGCGTTCAACCTGCCGATCCAGGAACGCCTCGCCGAGTCGCACGGCTACCCGTTCGCGTTGACCGTCACGATCGTGCCGGTGTTGCTCGCCGTCGCGCTGCTGACGCTGGTCGGCAAGGACGCCACCGGAATACGATTCGGCACCGCGGAAAGCGCCTTTGTGCCAACCCAAGTGAAGTGACCTAACCCGACTCGGCGCCGCTCAGCATGCGCCACAACAGGTGCATCGCCACCGTCGTCGACCGATCCCGGACGTCGGACCGGTTCCCGGGGAGCCGCAGGGTGCGGGTGATCGTGCGGCCGCCGGGAGGGCCGAGCATCACGCTGAAACAGACTGTGCCCACCGGCTTTTCGGCGGTTCCCCCGCCGGGGCCGGCGATTCCGGTGGTTGCGACGGCGATGTCGGCGCCGAAGCGCCGCAGCGCGCCCGCGGCCATCGCCTCGGCCACCGGCTCGGACACCGCACCGTGCGCCTCGATCAGGGCGGCATCGACGCCGAGCAGCTCCGTTTTCGCGTCGTTGGAGTAGGCCACCACGCCGCCCAGCACGTAGTCGGACGAACCGGGCCGGTCGGTCAGCCGCGCCGCCACCAGCCCCGCGGTACAGGACTCCGCCGTCGCGATCCGGCGCCCGGCCAGCAACCGCGCGACCAGATCGTCGACGTGCGAGCCGTCTTCGGAGTAGATCTGCTGCCCGTGCCGGTCACGCAGCAACTCGGTCAGTAGCGCGTAGGCGTCCGCGGCGTCGGGTTCGTAGCGGGTGACCATTTCGATCTCCCCACGACGCAGGCAGGTGGTGATCTCCAGCGCGTCGAAGCCGGGGATGGACGCCGCCGTGCGCAGCGTTTCGGCCAGGCCCGACTCGGGCAGCCCGAACATCCGAATGGTCTTCTGCTGGTAGGACGTTCGGCCGGCGATCGCCTGCTGCGCAGCGGGGGTCGCGATAGCGCTGCGCCACATCGGCTGCAGCTCGCGTGGCGGGCCCGGAAGCACGATCACCGTCGGTTTGCCGGGGACCACGACGCCGGGCGCCGTGCCCACCGGATCGAGCACCTGCGCACCCGCGGGAATCATGGCCTGCTTGCGGTTGGCGGCGCGCACCGCGTCGAAGTCGACGCCGTCGAAGCGTGCCATGAAAGATTTGAGGATGGCGGCGATCTTGTTTTCGGTTTCGCTGTCCAACACCAGCTCGCGGCCGCAGAAACGGGCCACCACCTCGACCGTCATGTCGTCGGCCGTGGGGCCCAGGCCGCCGCTGGTGATGATCAGGTCCACGCCCTGCTCGGCCATGAATCGCAGCTGCGCATCGATGTCGGAGGGGCGGTCGCCGCAGATGGTGATGTGGGCCAGCTCCACGCCCAACTCCAGCAGGCGATCGGCGATCCAGGGGCCGTTGGCGTCTTGGACGCGGCCGGTGAGGACTTCAGTTCCGGTGACGACGATGCCCGCGCGTGCGCTCACCGCCACGAGCCTACTTGCGCGATTCTTGACGGTGGCCTGAACTAGCCTGGGGCCGTGGCTGGGAAGTCTGGGGCGCCGCGGACTCGCTACGCCGAATGCGGCGATGTGGACATCGCCTACCAGGTGCTCGGTGACGGACCTGACCTTGTCGTGTTTCCGGGGCCCTTCGTCCCGATCGGCTCCATCGACGATGAGCCGTCGATGTACCGCTTCCATCGGCGCCTGGCGTCGTTTTGCCGGGTGATCCGGTTCGACCACCGCGGGATCGGTCTGTCGTCTCCGGTGAACTCGATGGACGAGCTGCAACCCCACTTTTGGGCGCAAGACGCGATTGCGGTGATGGATGCGGTCGGATGCGAGCAGGCCACGATCTTCGCGCCGAGTGTGCACGCAATGAACGGGCTGGTGCTTGCCGCCGATTATCCCGAGCGGGTGCGCGGCCTGGTGATCGTCAACGGCTCCGCGCGCACGCTGTGGGCGCCCGACTACCCGGCCGGCGTCCAGCACCGGGGCGCCAATCCGTTCACCACCGTCGCGCTCCAACCCGACGCCATGGAGCAGGGTTTCGACGTGTTGCGCATCGTGGCGCCGACGGTGGCCGATGACGACGCGTTCCGGGCCTGGTGGGATCTGGCCGGCAACCGCGCGGGTGCGCCGAGCATGGCCCGCGCGGTGTCGAGGGCGGTTTCCAAAGGCGATGTGCGCGAAGCTCTCTCGCGCATCACCGCGCCGACGCTGATCCTGCATCGGGTCGATTCGACCTTCGTTCCCGTCGGGCACGGGCACTACCTCGCCGAGCACATCGCGGGATCGCGCTTCGTCGAGCTACCGGGCGCCGACGTCCTGTACTGGGTGGGTGACACCGCGCGGTTGCTCGACGAAGTCGAGGAGTTCATCACCGGCGCGCCGGGCGGGTTCCACAGCGAGCGCGTGCTGGCCACGATCGTGTTCACCGACATCGTCCGGTCCACGCAGCGCGCCGCCCTGCTCGGCGACGGCCGGTGGCGCGACCTGTTGGACAACCACGACAGCATCGTGCGCCACGAGCTGCAGCGGTTCGGCGGGCGCGAGGTGAACACCGCCGGTGACGGGTTCGTCGCGACGTTCACCAGCCCCAGCGCCGCGCTTGGCTGCGCCGACGAGATCGTGGACGCGGTGCGGGTGCTCGGCATCGAGGTGCGGGTGGGTATCCACGCGGGTGAGGTCGAGGTGCGCGGCGATGACGTCGCGGGCATGGCCGTGCACATCGGCGCGCGGGTGGCCGCGCTGGCCGCCTCGGGCGAGGTGCTGGTGTCCTCGACTGTGCGTGAGATCGTCGCAGGCTCGCGGCGCGCCTTCGACGCGCGCGGCGAGCGTGAACTCAAGGGCGTGCCGGGCCGGTGGCGGTTGCACGCGCTGGTGCGCGAGCAGGACCGATCGTCTGCGAGACAATGAATCGATGATCGCAATAGAGGTCGTGCAGGCCGACGTGACGAAGCTCGACGTCGACGCGATCAGCAACGCAGCCAATACCCAACTGCTGCACGGCGGCGGTGTCGCCGCGGCGATCTCCCGCGCCGGCGGGCCACAGGTGCAGCGTGAGTCGACCGAAAAAGCGCCGATCGGGCTCGGGGACGCGGTCGAGACCACGGCGGGCGACATGCCGGCGCGCTACGTGATCCACGCGGCGACCATGGAGCTCGGCGGCCCGACCTCGGCCGAGGTCATCGAGCGGGCGACCGGCGCTACCCTGCGCAAAGCCGACGAGCTCGGTTGCCGGTCGCTGGCGCTGGTGGCGTTCGGCACCGGCGTCGGCGGCTTCCCGCTGGAAGACGCGGCGCGGCTGATGGTCGACGCCGTCCGGCAACATCGGCCGCGCTCGCTTTCCAAGGTCGTGTTCGCGGTCCACGGCGACGCCGCCGAGCGGGCGTTCCGGGACGCCGTGCAGGGCTAGCCGTCGGACAGATAACGCTCGACGGAGGCGACCTTCTGCGTCATCGCGTCCGTTACTCCCGTGCGCCAGTCCACCTTGATCACCGTGCTGACGCGGGGCGCGCGAGCCGCGACGGCCTCGACCGCGCGCTGCACGACGCCCATCACCTGTTCCCACGTATCGCCTTCGATCACGGTGAACATCGAATCCGTCTTGCTGGGCAGCCCGGAATCGCGAACCACGCGAACCGCGTCGGCGACGATCTCGCCGACGCTCTCACCGACACCCAGCGGGGTGACGGAAAACGCGACGAGCACGGACACCCGACGAGCGTACCCAACCTTTTCTGGGCCGACCTGGCAGCATCGAGGCCCATGCGGGTTCTGGTGCAACGGGTCTCATCGGCTGCGGTATCCGTCGACGGCCAGGTGGTGGGCGCGATCCGGCCGGACGACCAGGGACTGCTCGCGTTCGTCGGTGTGACCCACAGCGACGATCCCGGCAAGGCGCGGCGGTTGGCCGAAAAGCTGTGGAATCTGCGGATTCTCGACGACGAACGGTCCGCGGCCGACGTCAACGCGCCGATCCTGGTCGTCAGCCAGTTCACCCTGTACGCCGACACCGCGAAGGGGCGCCGGCCGTCCTGGAACGCCGCAGCTCCCGGTGCGGTCGCCGAGCCGCTGGTAGCGGCGTTCGCGGAGGCGTTGCGGGAGCTGGGCGCCCACGTACAGACCGGCGTGTTCGGCGCGAACATGCAGGTCGCGTTGGTGAACGACGGCCCAGTCACGGTGTTTCTCGAGCTGTGACGGCGCCGCCGCGGGTACGTTGGTTACGTCGGCTATGTTTTGCCGCGTAGATGGGGAGGGCCCATGACATCCACCTCACCTGAATTCGGCTCGCTTCGTTCGGACGACGACCAGTGGGACATCGTCAGCGGCGTGGGGTACACCGCCCTGCTGGTGGCGGGATGGCGGGCGTTGCACGCCGCGGGCCCGCACCCGCTGGTCCGTGACGACTTTGCAAAGGTTTTCATCGCCGCTTCAGGCGACCCGTATTTGGCCGGGGCTCTTGCCAATCCGGGAACGTCTGAGGACGAGACGGCCTTTCCCCGCCTGTACGGCGTGCAAACCCGATTCTTCGACGACTTCTTCACCGCCGCGGGCGACGCGGGCATCCGGCAGGCGGTGATCGTCGCCGCGGGGCTGGATTCCCGCGCGTATCGCCTTGACTGGGCCGACGGCACAACGGTTTTCGAGGTCGATCTGCCGAAAGTGCTGGAATTCAAGACCAACTCGCTCAACGAACACGGCGCCGCCCCCAAAGCGCGCAGGATCAACGTCGCGGCCGACCTGCGCACCGACTGGGCGACGCCGTTGAAAGCGGCCGGGTTGGATCCACAAGCCCCGAGCGCCTGGTCGGTGGAGGGAGTGCTGCCCTACCTGACCGACGACGCGCAAAGCGCACTGTTCACCCGGATCAGCGAACTTTGTGCCCCGGGCAGCCGAGTTGCGGTGGGCGCGCTGGGATCGCGCCTGGATCGCGAACGGCTCGCCGCCCTGGAAACGGATCACCCCGGGGTCAGCATGTCGGGGGACGTCGACTTCTCCGCGCTGACCTATGAACCCAAGACCGACCCGGCGGATTGGCTGGCCGCGCACGGCTGGGCCGTCGAACCGGTCCGCAACACCTTGGAGTTGCAGGCGGGCTACGGGATGACGCCCGCCGAGGTGGACGTCAAGATCGACGGCTTCATGCGCTCGCAGTACATCACCGCGATCCGATTGGGGTGAGGCGAGATGGTGACGATCACGAAGCTCTCCCCCGCGGACGCCATCGCGGAGATCGGCGCCAGCCCGCCGGGACCCAGGATCGGTGCGTTCTTCGACCTCGACGGGACATTGATCGACGGCTTCACCGCGTCGGTGCATGTCGGTGACCGGATCCGGCGTCGCCAGGCCGGGATCGGCGAGCTCCTCGGTGTTTTGGCAGGCGCGCTGCGGTATCGGTTCGGCCGCCTGGAGTTCGAGCAGCTGATCATCCGGGCCGCGGGTTATCTGCGTGGCGAAACGCTCGCCGAGCTCGACGAGTTGGGTGAGCGGCTGTTTGTGGAACGCGTCGCCTCGCGGCTCTACTCCCACATGCATGAAGTTGTGCAGGCCCATCAGGCCCGCGGACACACTGTGGTGCTGAGTTCGTCGGCGCTGTCCATCCAGGCACTGCCCGTCGCACGCTTTCTCGGTATCGCCAATGTGCAGTGCAACCATTTCGAACTCGACGAGCGCGGCTGCCTGACCGGCGGAATCGTCAAACCGATCGTGTGGGGAGCGACGAAGGCGACCGCCGTCGAACGGTTCTGCGCCGACAACAACGTTGCGGTGCAACGCAGTTACTTCTACGCCGACGGCGACGAGGACGCGGCATCGATGTCACTCGTCGGGTATCCGCGGCCGGTGAACCCCCGCTCGGGCCTCGCGGCGGCGGCCGCGACGCACGGCTGGCCGGTGATGTGCCTCGCCTCCGGCCGCCGCGGGCCGGTGCGG
>DASSGQ010000081.1:0-3302 GCA_035693385.1 Mycobacterium sp. | reverse complement strand
TCAACAGCTCGGTCGAGGGCAACGGTGTGTACTTCGGGCTGCCGACCTGGCTGATCGTGTTCCTGCGACTCCTGTTCACGGTGTTGGCGATCGGCGCGATGTGGCTGCTGTACCGCTACTACCGCACCCGCGACCCGCTGTTCTGGTTCACCAGCTCGTCGGGCGTGCTGCTGCTGTGGTCGTGGCTGGCGCTGCCGCTGGCGCAGGGCTACTACTCGATGATGCTGTTGCCGTTCCTGATGACGGTCGTGCTGCCCAATTCGCTGATCCGCAATTGGCCCGCCTGGCTGGGGGTGTACGGCTTCATGACGCTGGACAACTGGCTGCTGTTCAACTGGATGAGGTATGGCCGCGCGCTGCAGTACCTGAAGATCACCTACGGGTGGTCGCTGCTGCTGATCGTGGTGTTCACGGTGCTCTACTTCCGCTATCTGGACGCCAAGGCCGAGAACCGGCTGGACAGCGGCTTGGATCCGACCTGGCTCCGCGGTTAGCGTGGACGCATGACTCCTCCCGATCTGTCACCCGACTTGTCGCGCCCGAAGGTGCAGCTGTCTGACGACGAGTGGCGTAAGAAACTCAGCCCCCAGGAGTTCGACGTGCTCCGCCGCGCCGGTACCGAGCGACCGTTCACCGGCGAGTACACCGACACCAAGACCCAGGGCGTCTACCAGTGTCGGGCGTGCGGGGCTGAATTGTTCCGCAGCACAGAGAAATTCGATTCACACTGCGGCTGGCCGTCGTTCTTCGACCCCGCGAACTCCGACGCGGTGATCCTGCGTCCCGATCATTCGTTCGGGGCGACGCGCACCGAGGTGCTCTGCGCGAACTGCCACAGCCACCTGGGCCACGTCTTCGCCGGTGAGGGCTATCCGACGCCCACCGATCAGCGCTACTGCATCAACTCGGTTTCGCTGCGCCTGGTGCCCGCGGAGGCTTAGCCGGCTCGTCGCGCGCCGTTGGTCTCAGAAGTCCCAGCCGTCACTGGAAGTGGCGGTGTGCCAAAATGCCCGCCTCCGAGCGACAACGTGGATCGCGCCGCCAACAGTCGCTGCGAGGTGGGCAAAATCCCACTCAGGTCCGCTGGAGACGCAAGTGACGGTTGGGGCGTCAGTCGACCCGAGTGGCGTGAACTTCCCAGAACGGGGCATGTACCCGGCCGTTGACCAGCCACGGCTCCATCGCCCGGAACCGTTCCAGCAGACGCTCGGCCTCGTCGGCCATGTCAGGGTTGCGCGCGGCCATCATCTCGATCGTCTCGACGCTCATGTTCACCTGATAGGTCGTCGGGCCCAGGTAGGTGATCTCCCACCCGCCGAGCGGCAGCACGTCGCGAAAGTCGGCCTCCGACAGCGACCGCAGCATTGTGAAGCCGTTGACGTCGTGCGCGCCGAACTCGAACATGTACAGCCGCGCTCCCGGCTTGGTGGCCCGGCGCAGCGCCTGCACATAGGACTTCTGCATTTCGGGCTCGGTGCTGAAGGTGTGGTAGAAGGCGCAGTCGACGACGGTGTCGAACCGTTTGTCCAGGCCATCCAGCTTGGTGGCGTCCGCCAGCTCGAATTTCACCGACACCCCGGCCTTCCGGGCGTTCTCCCGGGCCCGCTCCAGGGCACCCTCCGAGCCATCGATGCCGGTCGCCGAGTAGCCCTTGGTGGCGTAGTAGATCGCGTGATGACCCGGGCCGGTGCCCGGGTCGAGCACCTCACCTTTGATCGCGCCCAACGAGACCAACTGCTGGACTACCGGCTGCGGGCCACCGATGTCCCACGGCGTGGCGGCGGGCAATCCGTGCGACAGCCGGTCGTCGCGGTACATCTCCTCGAAGCGGGTGGGGTCGGTCGGGTCGAATTGCGTTGTCATGTATCCCCCTTCGTTAAGGTAGCGAGTTCACGAGCTGCTCGACCGGCACCCGCGGGCCGGTGAAGAACGGCGTCTCCGCACGCGTATGCCGGCGGGCGTCGGTGGCACGCAGCTCACGCATCAGGTCGACGATGCGGTCCAGCTCGGGAGCCTCGAAGGCCAGGATCCATTCGTAGTCGCCCAGCGCGAACGCCGGCACCGTGTTGGCACGGACGTCCTTGTACCGGCGGGCGGCCATGCCGTGCTCGGCGAGCATGCGACGGCGTTCCTCATCGGGCAGCAGGTACCACTCGTAGGACCGCACGAACGGATACACGCAGATGTAGTTGCCGGGCTCCTCGCCGGCCAGAAACGCCGGGATGTGGCTCTTGTTGAACTCCGCCGGGCGGTGCAGCGCCACGCTGCTCCACACCGGCGAGCACGCCCGGCCCAGGACGGTGGTGCGCCGGAAATCGGCGTAGGTCGCTTGCAGCGCCTCGACCCGTTCGGCGTGCGTCCAGATCATGAAATCGGCGTCGGCCCGCAGCCCGGCGACGTCGTAGAGGCCGCGCACCACGACGCCACGTTCTTCCTGCTGCTTGAAGAAGGTGGACGCGTCGTCGATGACGGCATCCCGCTCCTGGCCGAGCACGCCCGGCCGCACCGAGAACACCGAGAACATCAGGTAGCGAATCGTCGAGTTCAGGGCGGCAAAATCCAGTTTCGCGTCGAGTTTGGCCATGAAACCTATCGTGCCACTTGCTTTTCTGAGCCCTCGACGGCCCTGATCACGCGCTCGGCCGCCCGGCCCGCCGCCCCGACACACGCCGGTACGCCGATTCCGTCGAGGTAGCTGCCCGCCACGGCGAGCGTGGGCGGCAGGCCGGCGCGCAGCTCGGCGACCACGCCCGCGTGGCCGGGACCGTACTGCGGCATCGCGTCGATCCAGCGCTGTAGGCGCACGTCGACCGGGTCAACGGCCAGCCCGAACACGGCGGCCAGATCGCCCAGCGCCCAGGTCAGCAGCTCCTCATCCGAGGCGGTGGCGGCGAGATCGTCGCCGAAGCGCCCGAACGACAGCCGCAGCAGCTGCGCGTCCCCGCGCAGCCCCCATTTGCGGGACGACAGGGTGATCGCCTTGGCGCGCAACGGCTCGCCGCTGGCCGCCAGCACACCGGAACACTGCGGAAAGGCGGTCGCGGCGGGCACGGCCAGCGCCACCACCACCGAGGACGCGCTCGCGATCTGGTTCGCCGCGGCGCACGTGCGCGGCGTTATCTGCGGTACGAGGCGCGCTAGCCGCGGGGCCGGGACGGCCAGGATCACCGCGTCGGCCTCCCAGTGCGCCCCGGTGTCATCGAGCAGCGCCCACCCGTGTCCGGCACGCTCGAGGCGATCCACCGTCGCACGCACCCAGCGCGACCGGCTGCGCCGCACAAGCTCGTCGATCAGCACCCGGT
>DASSGQ010000080.1:0-18344 GCA_035693385.1 Mycobacterium sp. | reverse complement strand
GGGCAGTTCCGGGCTGCCTGGTGGCACCGAGGTCGTGACGACGGCGGTGACGCGGGTGCCGCGTCCGGGGGCGGTGTCGATGACGAGGTCGCCGCCGATGGCTGATAGGCGGTCGGTCATATTGGTTAGCCCGGTGCCGATGGTCGCGGGGTCGAATCCGCGGCCGGTGTCGTTGATCGTGAGGGTGATCGTGTGGTCGTCGGCATGGGCTGTGATGGTGACCGTGGTGCCGGGGCCGCCGTGTTTGGCGGCGTTCTGCAGTGCTTCGCTGCAACAGAAATACAGGGCGGTTTCGATGGAGGCGGGGTAGCGGCCGAGGCCGTGCAGGTTCAGTTGTGCGGGGACTGGGGCGCGCGCGGCGACTGCGGGCAGGGCTTGGGCCAGGCCGCCGCTGACCAGCAGTGGGGGGTAGATGCCGTGGGCGAGTCTGCGGATCTCGGCGATCGCGGTCTCTACCAGCGCGGAGGCTTCGGTGAGCAGGGGCTGGTAGCTGTCGTGTCCGGCGGTGCGGGCGAGTTGGATGAGCACCGCCAGGGCGACGAGGTGTTGTTGGGCGCCGTCATGCAGGTCGCGTTCGAGGCGGCGCCGTTCGTCGTCGGCGGCGGTGATCAGCCGCGTGCGTGACGCCGCGAGTTGGGCGGCGCGTTCGGCGAGCATGCTCTCCGATACTCGCAGCGCCGCGGCGTTGTTCCACACGATCACCAGGATGTGAAAGGCAACGACCGGTAGTGCTGTGACGATGAATGCAGTCTCGATCCACCGGGGCGCTTGGCCGGCCAGGTGTGAAACGTTCTGAAAGCGGGCCAGCGCACCCAGCGCCAGTACGCAGCCGGCGGTGATCACGGCGAAAGTCAACCCTCGCTGCCAGCGGGCGTAGGGCTGGGCGAAAACGACGGGCACCAACGCCGCGAGCACCATCACCGGCAACAGGACCGGCGCGACGAAGGTAATGAGCAAAACACTCGCCCAGTTACCGATACAAACCAGCGTGATCGATTGCTGATACCTGGTGCGTCGCGCCAGGCGCAGCGCAACCACCAGCACGACACACTGCGCGATGCAGACCCCAACAATGGCCAGCAACCAGCGGGATCGCAGCACAAACTGGTACTCCCACAGCGGCAGCAACACGCCAGTACCGAAGTACATGGCCAGGTAACCAGCAAGGAACAGCTGAAAGCGTTCCGCCGTAAGGCGGTGAACGAGGTCGTGACCTAACAACGATGAAGACCGGACCGCCGCGAGAAGGAGGACCTTCGGCACCCGCCAGTAGGGCACCGATCCGGGCGCCGTCGTCGGCCTCAGTGGGCTGTTCGCCATAGCCGGGTCAGCAGATCTGGACTCAGGTGTTCTTTGTGCAGGTATGTCGCGGCGCCGCAATCGGCTGCCGCCGGGGGAAGGTCCTCGAGGTCGTAGGTTGACATCAGCAGGACCATCAATTCTGGGTGTGCGGCGCGGATTCGCCGCGTGGCTTCGATGCCACCCATTCCGGGCATGTGGATATCCATCAACACGATCCCGGCATCACTGTCGCGAAGGAGTTCGATCGCGGATTCACCGGTCTCGCATTCGCCGGCCATGACGAACTCCTCCGTTGCAGCCACGGTGGCGGCGGTAGCGAGACGGAAACTGGCCTGGTCGTCGACGACCCAAACTCGCACCCGCTCGTGCCTCACGTGCGCATTGTGCGGAGCCCCTTTTGCCCCACACCATGGTGCACACACCACACTTCTTAAAGGGTCTGGACACCCACTTCTAAACCGATACCTCTAAACCGATACGTCGTCGAGGAACATCAGCACAGCCTTGACCCGCCGATCAACCGAATCGTCGACGGACAAGCCGAGCTTGGCAAAAATTGAATTAATGTGTTTTTCCACCGCCCGCTGAGACAGCACAAGCCGCCGCGCCACCGTGCGATTGCTGAGCCCGGTGGCCAATTCGGCGAGCACCTCGCGTTCCCTGGGGGTCAATCGGCTGAGCGTCGCGGCGGACCGCGGCTGGGCCAGCAGCGCCTCTACCACCAGCGGATCGAGCACCGTGCCACCGGCCGCGACTTGGTGCACCGCCTCGCTGAGCTGGTCGAAATGTGAAACGCGTTCCTTCAACAGATACCCGCGTGACGCCGTACCGCCATCCAGCAACCCCGCCGCGTAGGCCGGGTCCGCGTATTGCGACAACACGATCACCCCGGTATCCGGATGCGCCGACCGCATCCACCGGGCCAACCGAATGCCCTCATCGGTCGATGTCGGTGGCATCCGCACGTCGGTGACCAGCATCGTCGGTTGATGCTTTTCGACGAGTTCGACCGTGGAGTCATAATCCTCGGCAACGCCAACAACGGTCACATCGGCGTCGGTCGACAATGCCCGGTAAACGCTGTCTCGCACCAGCAGGCAGTCCTCGGCAATCAGGACCGAAATTGGACCACTCACCCTAATGCCATCCTTTCCCGGTCGTTCACGATCGCTACTCGAAAGCGTCGGTGTTGACCACTGAGGCTATCCGCAACTATTCGCGTAGCTTCGCCGGTCCGCTAGCGTAGTTAGCTACCTAGTTTTGTGACGCAACCCCGCCATCGGCTGCGGGGCGGTTTGCCGCCCTCGAACGCGTCGACTTCGTCGGCGAGGTTTGCGTTTCTCGTGGCGGCATTTGGGATGCCGACATCCGGGATCGCCACCCTGATGTTGCGACCCGCTGCGAGCGTCAACAGCTAAACGCCCGCGCACAGGGGATGAGCGTCCTGCGCGACGCTCGGGCAGGGCGGTAGGTACGCACCACCTTCGGTACTGATGCGCACACCCGGGGGTGCACATCACCGCCAACTGTGGTGTGTGCTCTCTGGCCCGCCGCCAGCCATCCGATGACACTCGATGCCTATCAGAGCATGTGCAGCCAGGGTAGCAAGCCAACACGACGAGGAGGCGAAATGTCGCAATCACCAACGACATCCGCGGCGACGCCCGAAGTCATCCAAGACGCTGAACCAACCTTCTTGCAAGACAGGATGTCTCAAGCGCCCGTTTTCATCACCACGCAGGAGGTTGTGTTCAGCACTGCGGCGGCCAGCTCGCCGCGACCCGCGTCGATCTCCCGCCGGTTGATCGACGCGATCCAAGTTGTCGGCGCCGCGTTGCACCGTCCCCCGGCGCGACGCCAATACCCGGAGCGCATCAGTTACCTCGAGCACTCCCGCATGGCCCGCGAAATGGACCGGCTGTGAGTACCTTCCAGAACGTCGTTATCGTGCTGTCACTGGCGTTGTTTGCGGTCGGCATGCACGACCTGCAGTTGTGGCTTGAGCGCTGGGACCGCGAGCGGCATTTCAACGATTAGTGGCTGGCCACGCTGATGAACCCAGTAGCAGCACAGCGGGTTTCAGTCACCACAGCCGACGGGCTTGCGCTGGCAACGAGACAAATTGGTCCCGGAGTTTCGGATCTGACAGTGATTCTCCTGCATGGACTCCTGGGCGACGGGGATAGTTGGCGGCGCCAGACGAGTCATCTGACATCGCGTCACCCTGACATCCGGGTAATCGCGTACGACCAACGCGGACACGGCCGCTCCGGTCGCGGCTGTGTCCTACGTAACACCCTCGGGCAGCTCGCCCGTGACCTCGACGCCGTCATCGAAGCGACGACGCCCGCCGGCGACATCGTGCTCGTCGGCCATTCCATGGGGGCCATGACCATCCTGCAGTACCTGCAGCATCACCAATCCCGTAACACGGACCGAATCACGGGAGTCGGGCTCATCGCCACCGCGGCCGCGGACATCACACGCTACGGGCTCGGCAAATTGCTGACTACTCCCGTAGCCGGCGGTGCCTGTGCTCTGGCCGCCCACATCCCCGCCTCCGTCGATGCCGTCCGCATCACTGCAGTCCGTGCCACGGAACCACTATGGCGACTCGCTACAAAGAAGGCGCCCACCCTGGCTGCCGTCATCAGCGCGCCGCAGCTGCCAATCGTGGCGGGTTTTCTCGGCTCGATCTCTCGCTTCGACGGCACAGCGGCTTACCGGGCACTCAGCCGCACACCGACACTGATCATGTGCGGAACCGTGGATCGGGTCACGCCGTCTAACCATTCGGCGGCCATTGCCGCTGCGGTCTCCGCGGCAGAGTTTGTCGATGTCCCCGGTGCGGGACATATGTTGATGCTCGATCGTCCTGACGTCGTCAACGACAGACTCGACGCTCTGCTGAAACGAACCCGGAGGGAACTGGCACGGCGACCAGCCACCACGGCGCCTAACTGTCCTGCGACCGTATCGGGACCGGTGCCGGCTTGACGGCCAAGAGCTCCGTGCAGGGCCAGGTTGCACCATCGTGTGGATCCTCTCCCTCAAGGGCGCTGGTGAGCACACCGGGGTGTGTACATCACCGCCAGGTGTGGTGTGTCCTCTCTGGCCCACCATCTAGCCGTCCGACGAAACTTGATGTGTATCAGGGAGTTTCCACCGAGGCCCGTGTTAGCGGCGAGAACCACCAACCCGCGACAAACCAACGGAGAAGCGATGCGCACCACACTCGAAGCCATGAAGGGCTGATTCGATGCGTCGTGACCAGACGATCGCGGAAGTCTCGGCATCGGGCGGCGCTTGCCGCGACCATTTGCGTTTCACACGCCCGGCGGTGGCGCGCCAGATGCGGGCCTTCGGGCCTGAATTTGAGTCCTGCGCCAACCCGTCAGCTGAGATCGCGTTCGCCGCAAGGGAGGCGGCCACCGGCGGCCCGCTGACCGGACGGGATGGCGAACTGAGCGCCATCCGGCGCGCACTCAGCGGAGCTGGTAATCAACGCGGCGCGGTGATCGTCGGTGCGGCGGGGGTCGGCAAGACTCGGCTGGCGCGTGAGATCCTCGCCGGCGCCGAAGCCTCAGGCGCGCGCACGAGCTGGATTGTCGGCACCGAGTCGGCGCGCAAACTTCCCTTGGGCGCTTTCGCTGCATCGCTTGGCCAACCGATGATCGATTCGTTATCCGACGTCCGACGCGTTATCAGTTCCTTTGTCGCGCAACAGCGCCAGGGCCGGGTGCTGATCGGCGTGGACGACGCGCACCTCCTCGATGGATCATCGGCTCACGTGGTGCACCAACTCGCTCAAATGCCCGGGACCCGACTGCTGGTCACCGTACGCAGCGGCGGCGATCAGCCCGATGCGATCACCGCGCTGTGGAAAGATCATCTGCTGAACCGCGTTGATCTGCAACCACTTTCGTCGGCAGATACTCGTCTCATTATTGAGACGACTCTTGGGGGTGCGGTGGACAGCGCTAGCGCCCAGCGGTTTTGGAAGCTGACCGGCGGGAACGCGTTGTTCACGCGTGAACTGCTCAAGGATCAGATCGCGGCCGGCCGGATGCGGCAGGTGGCCGGGGTGTGGATGTGGGACGAGCGTGTCGCGGCGTCGGACGGCATCAGCGGCATGGTTGGACGCCAACTGTGTCGGCTCGCCCCGGATGTTGCCATGGTCGTCGACACATTGTCCCAGTACGAGCCGCTTGAGGTGGACATGCTCTGCGACCTGGTACGCCGCCACGACCTCGAGGTTGCCGAACAGATGAACCTCGTTACCGTGGAACGCTGCGGCTCTAGGCTCATGGCGCGCCTTGCACACCCGCTCTTGGGTGAACTTCGACGCGCGACGGCCGGTGAGCTGTATCTGTCGCGGATCCGCGGCAAGCTGGCCCAGCGGTTGGCCAAAGAGGACGACGACGACATGCAGGCAACGGTGCGGCGGGCATTGCTCACCCTCGAATCGGACTTGGCCCCCGACCGCGAGCTATTCCTGGAGGCGGCTCGGTGCGGCATGACGTTGCTCGACCTGGACTTGTCTGACCGGTTCGCCACCGCCGCTGCCGACGCGGGCGCGGCCGAGGCCACAGGCCTGCGGGCATTGAGCCTGGCGGCCCGGGGTGACGGCGACGGGGCCGATGCGATCCTGCGTCAGATCGGGATGGATGGGGCCGACGGGCACCACTGGGCAACCGTGCGAGCCGCGAACCTTATCTGGAATCTCGGCCGTCCCACGGAGGCGTCGACCATTCTGGACGGCTTGGCCTCAGCGCGGGAATCCGCGGCGGAGCGAGCCGAGCGCGTCGCGGTCGAGGCCTGCGCAGACGCCGTGGCGGCCCGCTGTGAGACTGCCGTGGAAAAAGCTCGGGCAGCGTTGAGTTCGTCGACGGTGCCGGATTTTCACGTGATGCTGGCGTCCAGCGCACTGACGATGGCGCTGGGCGCGCTGGGTGAAATTGACGACGTCACCAACCATGCTGCGGAGTACATTGACCGCGCGACCACCTCGTTTCAAGCGTCGCCCATGAGGTTCTGGTACGCGGCTGTCTACGCACAGGCGTGCCGCTTGACCGGCCGTATCGACGAATGTGTGGGCTCGGCCACGCAACTGGCCGGCTCGGCCCCTGATGTTCCCGGTGTTGTCGCTGCGTATCTGGCATTCTTGCTTGGCTATGCCGAACTCGCGCGCGGGCAAGTGCCGACGGCGGTCAAACTTCTGCACGAGGCGCTCGCAGGAATGGAAAACCACGACGTCACAACAGGTCTACAGGCGGCCATCTGTTTCGCGTTGGCCGAGGCGCACGCCAAACTGGGCGATGCCGAGGCCGCCAACGACGCGATCGCCGAGGTTCGGCGGTCTGTGCCCGCCGAATACCATTTCATGCAGACCCCTCTGGCGATGGCGAGAGGCTGGGCGCTCGCCGCTGGCGGCCGCCTGCGCGAGGCGATCGCGGTTGTTCAGGCGGCCGGCAAGGGTGCGTGGGAGCCTAACCGGCCGACGCACGAATTGGCTTGCCTCCAGGTAGCGGCGCAATGGGGTGACACCTCAGGTGCCAAGCGCGCGCGCGAACTGGCCGGGTTGTTGAACCTTCCCCTTGCGAATGCCGTTGCTCGCCACACCAAATCGCTGCGGGATGGCAGTGGGGAGGGCCTGCTCGCGGCATCGGCCGACTACCGGGCACTGGGCGATGTCGCCACGGCCGCCGATGTCGCGGCTCAGGCGAGCATGGCGTTCAGCCGGAGCCAGCAGCGTAAGCGGAGTCTCTACGCCGCAGCGTTGGCCGCACAGTTGGCCAACGAGTGTGGCGGGCTGTGCACGCCCGCGCTGAGAAACCCGGCGGACCAACCATTGACCTACCGCCAACGCGAGATCATCGAGCTGGCCGCTGCCGGCTTGTCCAACAAGGAGATCGCGGAGCGCCTTGTCACATCGGTTCGCACCGTCGAGGGACATATCTATCGCGCCTACCAGCGCCTCGGCGCGAGATCGCGTGAGGAGCTCTTCTCGATAATGCGGAGCGGCCCTGCCCGACTCGTGTGCGACCCTGCCTAGCGAACGTAACGCTGAGTAGCTCGAACGTCGCCAGCCGACTCGCCGACCTCGCTCGCGACGCTGCGCTCACTTCGATGCGGTTCGTCAAGACCATCAATTCACATCCGAACGCGACTCTTGGTGATGACGGTGGAGTCCGCCCGCCGGTAGGTACCACGTTGCGCTGGTGAGCACACCGGGGTGTGTACATCACCGGCAGGTGTGGTGTGTGCTCTCTGGCCCACCGCTGGCCGTCCGACGAAACTTGATGTGTATCAAGGAGTTTCCACAAGCCAGTTTCAGGGCCCGTCTTAGCGGCGAGAACCCCCAACCCGCGACAAACCAGGAAAGAAGCGATGCGCACCGCACGCAGAATGCCATTTCTCATCACCGATCAAGCCCCCGGCGATCAGCTGCGCACCCTCGCGGGCGGCAAGGCCCACAATCTCCACACCCTCACCGCCGCCGGCTTCCCGGTACCGCGCTGGGCGGTTCTGGGCACTGACGCCTTTCACGCCGCCGTCGCGGCGGCCGGTCTGCAGCTGAGTGACGCACCGCTGCCGTTGTCGGAACGGCTGCGGGAGGCAGCGCACGCCGAGTCGGTCGTGCGCGACTTGGCCATTCCCGCAACAATCCTGGACGCGATCGGCGCTGCGCTGGACTACGTGGGCAACACAAGCGTCGCCGTACGCTCGTCGGGCCGGCAAGAGGACGGCGCTTCACATTCGTTCGCGGGACTCTTCGACACCATCCTCAATGTGACCGGACCCGTCGCGGTCGAGGACGCGGTCCGTCGATGCTGGGCATCGGCCTTCTCAGAACGGGCTGTGCGGTACCGGCACATGCGAGGGCTGGACTTGCACGACATTGACGACTTTGCGCTCGCCGTCATCGTGCAGCGGCTTGTGCAGGCCCGCAGCAGCGGTGTCATGTTCACCGCGGACCCGGTCACGGGTTCACCGGACCGCATCGTCATCAACGGCGTCCTGGGTCTGGGCGAGGGTCTGGTCTCGGGGGCCGTCGACTCAGACTCCGTCGTGGTCGACAAGCGCACCGGCAAGGCGGTCGACGAAAAGGTCGGCGCCAAGGAGGAGATGATCGTCACCGGCCTCGGTGGAGGCGTCCGCACGGTGGCCGTTCCTGCCGAACAACAACGACATTGCAGCATCGGCCCCGACCTGCGGGACTCGCTGATCGACCTGGGCGCACGCTTGGAACACCATTTCGGTGCTCCTCAGGACATCGAGTGGGCTGTCGACGAGTCGAACACGTGGATTCTGCAGTCCCGGCCTATCACCACACTGACCAACGAAAACCCCGCCACGCCTGCTGGGGCAGAATATCTCGGCGAAGACGTGCCGCCCGGCGATCTTCGCATCTGGGACAACTCGAACATCATCGAGAGCTTCGCGGGTGTCACCTCGCCCCTGACGTTCACCACCGCTCGCAAGCTGTACGCCGACGTTTACCGGGCCTATGCCCGCAGCCTGAAAGTGCCGTCGGCGCAGCTCGATCAGATGGAGTCCTGGCTGCCGGTCATGCTGGGCCAGTTCAACGGTCACGTCTACTACAACCTGTTGCACTGGTACCGCATGGTGGGCATCGCTCCCGGGTATCCGCTGAACCGGCGTGTGCTGGAAGTCGCCCTCGGCGTCAGTGAGCCCCTCGATCGCAGGACAGCGCGGGCCCTGCGGCCGTTCGGATTCTCCAACGCGCTCGTCAAAGGGTGCTCTCGGGCGTGCACCACCGTCACCTATGCCCGCCGGTTTTGGTCCATCGATGCGTTGGTCGCCCGCTTCGACAGCTCGTTCGAGGAGTTCGTCGACCGTCACGGCCTGACGGATGTCTCCGCGCTCGACGGTCCGCAGGCGTACCGGCTCTTTCGCCGGATCCAAGACGACGTGGCCGATATCTGGGGACCGATGATGGTTCTCGACGCCATCCTGCTGACTTCGGTGGGCGCCCTCGCTGCCCTCACCAAGACGTTCCTGCCCCACGCACCCGAGTGGTTCGGCTTCGCCGTCGTCAATCCCGGGACCGACGTGGTGTCCATCGAGCCGGCGCGAGCACTCGCCGACATCGCCGCATTCGCGCGCGACCACGCGGACCTGTGGGCGTTCATCGACGCGGCCGAGCCCGACTTCGCCTACCCCCTACTCGTCGACCACGCCGGTGCTGCCAGCGCTGCCGGTGCCCCGCACTGGCAGGACCTGCTGGGCAAGATCGACGAGTACATCGACAGATTCGGTTACCGTTGCCTCGACGAGCTCAAGCTCGAGGCGCCCGATCTGCGGCAGGACCCGTCCGGGATCTTCCACATGCTGCGGATGGCTTCCGCCGAAGAGACACAGCGTGCAGGTGATTCGGGTGCTTCCGTGCAGGCATACCTCGATGCGCACCTCCGCGGGCCCCGCCGGAGGCTCTTCGATGCGCTGCGCAGGAAAATCCAGCGCGCGGCCACCCATCGCGAGCATCTGCGGTTCTGCCGGACCCAGGGCTTCGGCATCCTGAAATCCCTTGTCGCGGTGATGGGTCGCGACCTCGAGCAACGCGGCATCGTCGACGCGTCCGCCGATGTCTTCCTGTTGCGTCTCGACGAGTTGTTCGCGGTGTACGAGGGCTCGATGTCCCGCGGGGCGGCGCGCGAGGTGATCGCCCGTCGCGCAGTCCTGCACGAGGGCTACCGGAAGCTCACGGCGCCCGCCCGGTTCGCCACGACGGGAGTGGGCTACTCCCCGGAGGAACTGACGAGGGCCGGATGGCGGTTGTCCGGCGATCAGACACAGGCGCCGGCCGGGACGGTGCTCAACGGCACGCCGTCCTGCCCCGGGGTGGTGACCGGACGCGCGGTGGTCGTGGAGAAGCCGCAGGACTTCTCCAGCGGCATCCTGGTGGCCTATCGCACCGATCCCGGTTGGGTGGCGGCACTTCCCTTCGCGTCCGCGCTGCTCATCGAACGCGCATCGCCGCTCACCCATGTCGCGATCATCGCCCGCGAACTGGGCGTGCCGACCGTCGTTCAGATCGACGGTTTGACCACCGCGATCCGCACCGGCATGACCGTCAGCGTGGACGGTGCCAGTGGCCGCATCACCCTGCTGGAAGACCAGCCCGAACTGGGGAGTTTCGATGCGTGAACCTGATGAGGCCGATGTCGCCCGCATCCTCGGGTGGCTGACCTCACCGAGCGAGGACACCGGCGTGCATCTGGCGGCCGACGACGGCGGCTGGGAATTCCTTTCGTATGCGACGCTGGCCGAACAAGTTCGACGAGTGGCGCGTCTGCTCGTGGAGCAAGGAGTCGGTTCCGGGGACACCGTGTGCGTGCTGATGCCGACTTCGCACCTGTGCCTGGCGACGATGTTTGCTGTGCTGGCGGCGGGGGCGACGTTGACGCCCATCGCGCCCCCGCTGTTCGGCAGTCACGAACAGTACCGGCGGCACCTTCGCGGGGTTCTCGAAAGCTCGCAGGCCAGTGCGGTGGTCACCTCGTCGGGGTTCGTCGACGCGGTGGCGCGGGCGGCCGCCGACCTGCCGGAAGCGCCTGCCACGATCGTCCTCGACGGTGTGCCGGCACACCCGCCCCTGATCGAATTGGCCTCTCCCGCACCGTTTGTTCTACTGCAGATGACGTCGGGATCCACGCACCTGCCGCGCGGAGCGCGCATCAGTTGGCGCAACCTGACGACCAACCTCGCCGCCATCGACGGGGCATGCGAAGAGACGGGGACGGTGGACGACGACGCCACCGCCACGTGGCTGCCGCTGTATCACGACATGGGATTGATCGGGGGGATCTTTCAGGCCATCACCCGGCAGCGGGTGCTGTACTTGATGCGTCCCGATCAGTTCGTCCGCGACCCGGCTCGTTGGCTGCGGGTGGCCGCGCTCGCACGAAACACGGTCTCGCCGTCATTCGGGCTCGCGTATTCCGCGCGTCGACTGACGCGGAAGGACATCGAGGGTATCGACCTCTCGCGGATCCGCACGATGGTGGTGGGCGCCGAGCCGATCAACCCGGACCACCTCAGGGCCTTCACCGAACTGACCGCCGCTCAAGGATTCTCGCCCAGCGCGTTCCTGCCGTCATATGGTCTCGCGGAGCACACGCTGCTGGCGACCGCGCACCGCGTGGGTGAACCGCACCGGATGGTCCGGATCGACAAGTCCGCCTTGCGTCACGGGCAACCGGTGCGTGTCCTGGCCGCCGCCACCGACTGCTTGACAGTCGAATCCGGAACCGATTGGGTGATGTCGGTCGGCGCCCCGATCCCGGGCCACCACGTTCGGATCGCCCACGAATCCGGTTTGGCAGCCGCGGAGGGGATTCTCGGAGAGATCGTCCTGTCCGGACCATCGGTGTTCGGCGGATATCGCGGAAACCCGGACAGCGCAACACGATACATCGACGGCGAATTGCACACCGGTGACGCCGGGTTCATCCTGGACGGGCGGTTGTTCGTGCTCGGCCGGATGGGGACGAGCCTGAAAGTCAACGGCCGCACGGTCTTTGCCGAAGATCTCGACGTGACGGCGGCCGCCGCGTTGGGCGTGGCACCGAGCCGGCTTATCGCCGCCGCGGTCAACGAGAGCGGCCGGCCGGGGGTTGCCCTGTTCGTCGAGCAGCGGGCACGTCAACTCCTTGCCGGGCAGATCGCCGCCGCTCGCACCGCAGTGCAGGCTCAGGTCGGGGAGGACGCACTGGTGTGGTTCATCGGTGTTCCGCGCGGCGGCCTGTCGCGAACCTCGAGCGGAAAGCCCCGCCGCGCACACATGTGGCAGCAGTGGCGAGCGGGTTATCTCGTCGGCGCCGCACTGCTGTCGATGTCCGGTCCGGACCGTGATCCGGCTCTGCTCGAAAAGGTGCGTTCGCTGTTCGAGCGGACCCGCGAACTGGCGGTGATCCCCGACGACGCGACAGTGCATTTCGAGGGTTCGCTGGCCGAGGGTTTCGGCAACGAAGGCTCCGACATCGACCTGCTGCTGTTGGTGCCAGGCGCCGGCACAGAAGCGGTCATGCCTACGGTTCTCTTCGTGGACGGCCACCGGGTCGAGATCCGTGTCCAGTCACACGACCAAGTACGTCAACGGCTGCAAAGGATTCGCCGCGCCGCCGACACGGGTTCGCTGAGCGGAATCACCGAGGACCTGCTCAACAGGGTCCAACGATTCCTTCGGGGCACCGTGCTGAACATCGGGCCGCGGTACGGAGAGCTCCGCGACGTCGTGTCCTATCCCGAACTGACGAACCTGCTCGCCGCGTGGTGGCGTCGGCGGGCCGGGCAGTGTCTGCGCCAGGCCGCCGCCCTTGCCCTTCTCGATCACGACGGCGAGGCAGCGCACTGGGCGCGCGAAGGCGTGACGCAGGCGATGAAGGCGTTCCTCGCCGAGCGCGGGGAAGGCTATGTGGAAGTCAAATGGCTTCCGCTGCAGGTCGAGCGGCTGCGCGCCCGCGGTGATCGCGACGTGGCGGCCCCGCTCGCCGAGTATCTGGACCTCGACTACCCGCAGACCGCCGAGGTCGGAGCCCGGGATTTCGTCGTTCGCGCACTGGCGCTTTCGGCCAGACTGGGTGCGCCCACGGCCACCCTCGACCCGGCGAAGGTGATCTTGCGACGGGTCCCCGGCGTGACCACCTGGCCGATCAGGTCCACCACACATGTCGTACGCGGCAAGGCGGACGTGTTCGTGCTCTCACCGGAGTGCGCGGAATCCTGGCGCCACGTGGTGTTCGGCGAGACGCTCGCCGACACCCGGGCGGCGAGCACACACATCGCGCTGTTCGTCCGATACGGTCTCATCGCACTCGGTTGGCGTGGCGCGGGAACCATCAGGCCGGTGGCCGCGATGTGCGACCCGAGTCGGCCGCTGACCCCGGCGCCCTCCACCCGTCGCCCGGTGATCACGATCAACGGCGCGATCGCCGATGGGCACATCGCTCGATCCCCGCTGGCGGCAAAGCCATTTGCCGAGTGTGCGGGTGCGTTGATGCTGGCCAACATGGTGCTCGAGAACGCCCGAGAAGACTTCGAGGGTGCGGTCAAGGACGGACAGTGGCAGGTGGCATCGCTGTGCGGGCGCCGGATCGTCACCATGGCCGTCCGGATCCTGACGAGCGCGTGGGGCGTCACGCCGCTGCCGGGTGATCCGGTGCTCGTCGAAGGCCTCGCCACGCTCATACCCGAGCACCCCCAGCTGGCGGCGACCGCTCGGCGCCTCGTGCGCCTGTCCGTCCACGATGATGACGAGGCACTTGACGCCCGGGCCGAGATCGACCGGTTCGTGTCGGACGTCCAAGCCGCGAGCGGCGGCGAGATGTTCCCCTCGTCGTTCGCCTCGCCGGAACAGTGGCGGGAGACCCTCAGGTACGGCTACCAGTGGCTACGGATGGCCGGATACCTCGAAGCCTATCTGGAACTGGACGAAGCACGGGACCTGTTGTCCAGCGGCGGAACTCAACCGGCGGCCAGGGCCGCCCGATCGGACTCTGAATCGGGAGAATCGGCATGACTGCAATCCAGAACGACGTGCTGGCGCTGGTGACCGCGCTGGCTCCTGCTCCGGCGGCCGAGCCGGACTTGCACCGCGCGTTGATCGATGACCTCGGCTATACGTCGCTGCGGCTGCTCGAATTGTGCATCGCCGTCGAGCATGCCTTCGCACTGCCGCCGCTGGGTCACGACATGCTGGCCGGCGTGAGCACAGTCGGCGATCTGGTCAATCTCGTTCGGACGCAGAGGAACTGCTCATGAACGCGCGGCGGGTGATTCTCGTCACCGGGGCGGCCGGGCACGTCGGCGCGGAAGTCGTGGCCCGGCTGGTCGTCCGGGGCCACAACGTTGTCGCCTTGGTGCACAACCGATTCGACATCGTCAGCAACAACGGGCGTCCGGTCCGGCCGGCGCGCGTGCTCCGCGGTGACGTCCGGCGCCCGGATTTCGGGCTCGACGCGGATGTCGTGCGGGAGCTCGCGGCGCAGGTCGCGGTGATCGTCCACTGTGCCGCGGTGACGGACTTCGGCCTGCCCGACCAGCGGTACGCCGAGCTGAACGTGGCGGGTACCGCCAACGCGCTTGCGCTGGCACGGAATTGGGACACCGGATTGCTATACGTCGGCACCGCCTACGTCTGTGGTGAGTTCAACGGGACTTTCGGCGAACATCAGCTCGACGTCGGGCAACGGTTCGGCAACGGCTACGAGCGCAGCAAGTTCCAGGCCGAGCAGCTGGTGCGTGCCTCGGGGCAGCGATGGGCCGTGGTGCGTCCCGGCATCGTCTCCGGCGAACACCGCACCGGGCACAGTCGTGAACACAAACACATCTATCAGGTGCTCAAACTGATCGTCGAGGGCAAGTTGCGAACGCTGCCGGGAAACTACGCGGCCACGTTGGCGCTGTCGCCCGTCGGACATGTCGCAGACACCATCGCGACCGCGACCGAGAGGTTCTCCGACAACGTCGGACGCACCTTCCACGCAGTCGGCGCGAAATGTGTCTCGCTCCAAACGCTTTCCGACATCTTGGCCGAGTACCCATCGTTTCGGGTGGCCGACTTCGTGCCGCCGAGCACGTTCAGCGTGGACCAACTCGACGAGATCGAGCGCGGGTATTTCCAGAAGGTCGGGACGTTGTACGCGAGCTACCTCACCCGCCGGCTGGAGTTCGACAGCTCGAACACCCGTGACCGGCTCGGCATCGCTGCGCCCACAACCGGCGCGGGCTACGTCCGCCGAATTCTCGACTCATGCCTGCGCACAGGTTATCTGGGCAGATCGGGCCCATCCATTGCCGAAGTGCTGGCCGCACTGAAACGAGAGAGGAATTGTGCATGATCCGCACCGAAGTCGCCACACTGGCGCCACCCGAGACGCACCGGCGGAGCCCGAGTAGGCACGCATCCGATACCTATTTCCTGGAAACCTGCGACGCGCTGCAGCGGCTGTCCATCGATCCCGATGAATTCGCCCGCCGCACAGCACTGCTGCTCCTCAAACCCGACGCGGCCGTCACGGGGGGAATGCGGCGAGCCGTCACCTGGCTGACTGAGCACGGATATCGCATCGTGGGAGCGCAACCAGTGGGGCTCAGCCGCCTGCATCTACGCGCCCTCTGGTACTTCAACTGGCACAGCGCAACTCCCGAGCGGCGGCGGCTGGCCGACCGGCTCGCTGGGATGTCCGCATCGATCGTGCTGGTGGTCACCCATCCCGACGACAGCGTGCCGGCGTCCGTTCGCCTGACGGCGGACAAGGGCCCCGCCGACCCGGCGCAGCGGGCGCCCGGCCAGCTGAGGTACGCGCTGGCCGCCGGAACGTACCTGCTCAACCAGGTTCATACGCCCGATGATCCCGACGACGTCTTGCGCGAGCTGAGCATCTACTTCGCCGACCCCGAACTCAGCGAGGTCATCGCCGCGTGTGCCGCCGGCACCGACGCCTCGGCCGACGCCGTTCGACTGGCCGACCAGATCGAATCCGGCGTCGAGCGCCGGAGCGGCGACCTGGCGGTCACGCACGACATGGTCTGGCAGCACCTGCGGGCGTCAGGCGCGACGGCGCGGCCCCGGACGGGACCGGAGTGGGTGGCGGCCATCGAGCTGGCCGACAGTCACCACGTCCCCGTCGACCCGTGGTTCCGCATCGTCCTCGAATCCGCCTATCTCCCCATGCACCGACAGACTCAACGAGGTGAATTATGAACGCTGGCAACTATTCCCGAACCATCGCGCGAGAGCTGGTACACAAGCGCTCCATCGCGGAAGTACTCATCACGTCGGTCGAAACGACTCCGGCGACCTGGATCTGCCATGCGCAGCTGCCGCGCCGACACAGCTTTCACACCGACACGACGGGCGTGCAGAGCGCCTATCACGACCCGTTACTGGTCCTGGAGGCGTTCCGGCAGGCGTGCATCGCCGGGAGTCACGCCTGCTACGGCGTGCCTCTCGACGCCCGGTACACCGTGCGTTATTACGAGCTGTCCGTCATTGATCTGGCCGCGCTGAAGTGTGGTCCCCACGTGCTGGATCTCGAGCTCGACATCGCCGTGCGCAAGGAGTTCCGGCGGGGCGGCGAAGGCCTTCAAGGCCCGGTGCACGGGCTCGACGTGGCGGCCGTCCTGATGCACGAGGGCACGAAGGTCATGGAGCTGTCGGCGGCATTCGGCTGGATGTCCCTCGCCAAGTGGGAGGCGTTTCGTGGCGATGCGAGTTGGGACCCGGGGCCACAGGCGGCCCCGGCCGATCCGCAGATGGTCGGGCGGACACGTCCGGAGAACGTGGTGATCGGCGAGCCGGCCCGGCTTGACGGTGGCGCGGCGAGCGCGGCCATCGTGGTGGACGTCAGCCATCCCACGATCTTCGACCATCCTCTCGACCATCTGCCCGGGGGCTTGATCCTCGAGGCGTGTCGCCAACTTTCGCTGGCGGTCCTGGGATCGAGCGGCGAGACGATCACGGGGCCGGCCTGGCTGCGGTGTGACTTTCATTCGTTCGCCGAATTGGACGCCACCAACACGGTCACCGTGGCGCAGTCCGCTGAGGACGCTTTGTCGTTCCGCGGCGAGGTGATGCAGTCGGGCCAGAAGAGGGCTTCGGTCGACCTGAGATTCACCGCCGTCGACGGCGGTCACGGAATGTCGCCTTCGGCATGACGGTCATCGAACGGACCGGCGGAATCCGGGCGTTTCTGGTCGAGCGGTACCTCCCGGTCTACCCGATCTATCTGACGCTGTGGGTCGTCGCCGTCGAAAGCATGACGGCCATGACGGGCACAGTGACCGGCTCCGCCGGCCCGTGGCGCCCGACCTGGGACACCGCCTTGAAGGTGCTGGCCCTGATCGCGGCCGGCGCCTTCCTGCGGATCGTCGACGACCAGAAGGATCTCGACTACGACCGCCTGCACAATCCCACCCGTCCGCTGGTACAGGGCCGGATAACCCACGCAGAGCTGCGGGTGGCGATGGCCGTGACGGCCGCAGTGGCTTTGGCTCTCGCCGCGGCGGTTTCGCTTCCGGCGGCGGCGGTGCTGGCGGCCGCACTCGGCTACGGCCTCGCGCTCTGGTGGATGGAATTGCACGTGTCATGGGTGCGGGACAACGCCATCGTCAACCTCGCGGTGGTCTGCCCGGCCCAGTTCCTGGTCACCGGGTTCGTGATGGTGGGCCAGCCGGGTGTCGGTGACGCCTCGTGGGGACGCCTCCTTGCCGTGCCCGTCGTGTTCACCAGCGCATTCCTGCATCTGGAATTCGCCAGGAAGACGTGCCGGACGGGCGCGGGGGACCCGCACTCCTACTCGCAGCTGATCGGTGTATCGGCCAGTGCGAAGACCGCTTGGGCATTCGGCATGCTCGCGGTGCTGCTCGAGTTGTCGGTCACCGCGCCGTGGCGGTGGGCGGAGCACTGGTGGCCGGTGGCCTGGGTGCCGCTGGCCGCGGGCATCCTGCCCTGCGTCTCCGCATGCATCTTCCTCGGGGGTGGCGCGGACCGGCATCCCCGAAGTTGGCCAACGGTTTTCGTCATCGTTTTCTATCTCGCCATCGTCGGCCAGGGTCTCGTTTACCGCTAGAAAGGTGCATCGTGCGTACTCTCAGTCCTCTTGCAGGAAGCCGCGGCGACGCGCAGCCCGGGGTGGCGCTGGGCGTCGAGGTGGAGCGGCGCGGAAAGACGAACGTGCTACAAGGAATCGCTCGACTTGCCATCGCGGCGCCACGCCGGATCATCGCGGTCGCATTGCTGGTCATGGTCGGCGCCGGCATCTTTGGCATCCCGGTATCCAAGAGCCTGTCCGCCGGCGGCCTACAGGATCCGACCAGCGAGTCGTCGCAGGCGGCTCGGCTGCTGTCCGAGAAGTTCGGTCAGGGCGACATGCATCTGGTCATCGCCGTGACCTCCGAGGCCGGCGCCGAAAGTCTGACAGCGCGTGCCGTCGGCACCGACCTCGTCCGTCAACTCGAGGCGTCGCACCAGGTCGCCGATGTCAACTCGGCGTGGACCGCGTCGCCGCCGGACG
>DASSGQ010000079.1:0-5999 GCA_035693385.1 Mycobacterium sp. | reverse complement strand
GTGCCAGTCCGAGACCGCTCCCCGGTAGTCGGCCGCACAGCCCACGCCGACGGCTCGTTGGGGATCGGGCAGCTCGACGAAGCGATAACCGGGCTCATTGATGAACCGCGCGCAGATTTCCCGCCGCAGCGCTACCAGATCGCTTTTCGCCTCTCCCTTGTCCATGGCGAAGAACACCTGCGTGTCGTTGAGCGCCCGGATCGCCTGGACGGTCATGTAGTCGGGATCCCCCGCGCCGATGCCGATCACGTGAATATGCCGACCCACCGAATTCTCCTGACGCGCCGCTGGTCGATTCAGATTGCCCAATCGGCGCACAAGGGGCCTAGTCGGGACCGCAAGTACCCAGTACCATGGGTACCGTCTGCAGCACCCAATGAAGGGACGCCAGCGATGACCACCACTGTGAAACCTAGTGGGCCGAGTCGTGAAGAGTTCTCGGAGCGTCTGCTGAGGGGCTCGGTCAAAAAATCCTACGAGCCGGTCGTGGACATTGACTGGGACACCCCGCTGGACCCGGACAAGTTCTATCTCCCGGCACGGCTGGTGTCGTTGTACGGCACCGCGATGTGGGACGAGATGACCCGCGAGCAACACATCGAGCTGTCCCGCCAGGAACTGGTGAACACCCTGTCGGCCGGGATCTGGTTCGAGAACATGCTCAACCAGTCGTTGTTGCGCACCATCCTGCACGAGGACCCGACGAGCAAGTCGACCCATTACAAGCTGACCGAGCTGGGCGACGAGACCCGCCACATGGTCATGTTCGGCAAAGCCATCGAGCGCATCGGCGCCAAGCCGGTGCGCCCGCGGCGGTTGCACCGGATGGTCATCAACGCGCTGCCGCTGGCGTTCCAGCAGGGCTCGATGTTGTGGGTGGCCGCGCTGATCGGTGAGGAGATCTTCGACTCGCTGCAACGGCAGATGATGGACGACCCGGAACTGCAGCCGATTATCCAGCGGCTCATGCGAATTCACGTCACCGAAGAGGCCCGCCACATTCAGTTCGCCCGCGACGGGGCACGCAAGCGCGTCGCCGAAATGCCGCGGCTCAACCGATGGTTCATGGCCAACATCAACGGCTTGGGCGGGTATTTCTTCAACTACCTCTTCAGCAATCCGATTCCGTACGCGCGCACCGGTCTGGACGCCAAGCGGGCACGACGGATCGCGCGCACCAGCCCGCACCGGCGCGAGACGCAGGTGGCCGGCTTCGCTCCCCTCGCGGCGTTTTTGACCGAGATCGGCCTGATGGGGCCGATCGCCCGCCGCGGCTGGAAGCGCAGCAGGTTTCTGTGACGCGGCCGCCCGGCCCGGCGCAGCGTAGCCACCACGTCGTCATCGTCGGCGCGGGACCGAGCGGTCGCAGCGCGCTGGCGGCGTTGCAGGAAGCGGGCGTCACCGACGTCGTGATGCTCGACAAAGCACCCAGGGCGGCCACATCCGGGCACCTGTGGCCCGGCCACGAAGTCCTCGGTTCGAGATTCGACGACGACACCGACACCTGGAGCCTGACGACGACCGGTGGCGAGGCTGTCCGGGCTCACGTCGTCATCGCGGCTTACCGACCCGCGCACGTCCCGTTCCTACCGGACATCGCCGGGCGCAACGATTTCCGCGGGGCGTCGTTTCACGCGGCGCAGTGGCAGCCCGACTTCGACGCCACCGGTCAGCACGTCGCGGTCATCGGGACCGACGCCACCGCCGGTCATTACCTCCCGCAGCTGACCGGATCAGCCGCCTCGGTCACCGTGTTCGCGCATCCGCCACGCCGGATTGTCCCCGAACTGCCGTTGGCGACCACCCGCGCCAAACGCTGGCTGGCTCGCCCCATCCGGCGGGCCGCGGACCGCAGACGATCGCAGCCCACTCTGGTCGGGTCGGCGATCAGCAGCATCACCACATCGAGCATCCGAACCGCCGATGGCGTCGACCATGACGTCGACGCCATCATCTACGGCACCGGATTCGCGATCCCCGACCGGATCTCCGATACGACGCTGACCGGCGCCGCGGGACTGAGTGTCCGGCAGGCGTGGGACGACGGCATGGAGCCCTACCTTGGGGTCGCGTTTCACGGTTTCCCCAACTACTTCTTCGTCGGCGGACCCGACGTTGACGCGCAAGCACGCTTCGTCGCCGATTGCGTGGGCCTGATGAGGCGCACGGCGAGCACTCGCATCGAAGTCCGGCGCAGCAGCCACTGCGTGTTCAACGAGCGCATCAACCTGCGACCCGCCCACCCAGGCCGGTCGGCCGCGACGTTCAAGGCCTTCGACCTGTCGTCCGGCGCACGCGATCGCGACGAGACGTACGACGGCGGGGCGACGCTGACGGTAGCCGGCACTGAACACCCGGTGCGCGTCCGGCTCGCCGGCCACCTGGACCCGATCGACGGCCACTACCACTGGCAAGGCACGGTGTTCAGTTCCGTGTCGCAGCCGCTGTCGGCTGCGGCGCTCAAGCGGGCACGCACCGCGACAGTCACGATCGGCGCCCGCAGCGCTCCCGCGCGCATCGTCGAGGAAACACCTTGGGGAACGCACACGGTCGCCGGAGTGGGCGCGCCGCCGTACCCGCTGAGCTAACATCCGGCGGGCCCGGCACGCATATCCGCGGCGACTCCGAGCTGTGTGCTGCTTGCCGGGCCATCGCGGGTTTGCTAACTGTTACGTGTGGGTAATCTCGCCCGGCCGATTTCATCGCACACGGAAGTTGGCCGCGGAGGCGAAGTGGGTAATCCATCTGCGTGCCTGCGCTGCAGCAAACGATTAAGCGAGAACGGCATTTTCGGCGTCCACTGCGGAGCTGCCGCTCATCGGGGCGCTAGACGATTTTTCCGCCAAGGGGGGCGGGTTCTCCGGCTGTCAGCCGGACGGGAATTCGAGGAGCGGGAAATGGAAGTCGGCGACAACATCGAGCTACGAAACCGGAATATGACGTCCCAACCGTTTTCGACCAGGTTGCCAGGCCTGCCGTCGGGACACACGAGCTGGTACAGCAGTGTTTTGGGGTGCCCGCGGTGAGCGAGCTGGCTGAGTCGCCCAGCTCCCTGTCCGTTACGACACGCACGGACCAATCGTTGGTCGTTCTGACGGCCGAAGGTTCGCTGGACGCCGCCAACGGCGCGGCGCTGCGCGACGTCATCATGCAGGCAATACTCGGCGAACCCTCCGCCGTCATCGTCGATGTCAGCGCACTGCGAGTGCTCGCGGAATCGGCCTGGTCGACCCTCATCGGAGCGCGCTGGCAGCTGCGCACCCCACCACCGGTTCCGATCGTGCTGGTCTGCGCAGATCGCGCAACCCGCGAGGCGATCACCCGCCGGCAGGTCGCCCGCTTCATGCCTGTCTACTCGACCGAGAAGGGGGCGAGAAAGGCGCTCGGCCGGCTCGCTGGTCGCACCGTACGGCATGCCGATGCCGAACTGCCCGCGAACCTGACCAGCCTTCGCGAGTCACGTCGGCTGGTACGGGAATGGCTCACCGGCTGGTCGCAATCCACGTTCATTCCGGTCGCTCTGGTAGTGGTCAACGTGTTCGTGGAAAACGTGCTCGAACACACCGGAAGCGTCCCGGCGATGCGCGTCGAGACCGATGGCGCCACGGCGACCATCGCGGTGTCCGATGGCAGCAGCACCCCGGCCCTCAGGCTGCCCTCGCCGGACAAGGGCATCGACGTGTCTGGCCTTGCGATCGTCGACGCGTTATCCCGCGCCTGGGGCAGCACGCCCACCGCGACGGGCAAGACGGTCTGGGCGGTCATCGGCCCGGAGAACCAACTCTAGGCGGACGACGATGCGGCCCGGAACGGGCCGGGGAGGAGTCCGGCAATCCGGCCTAGGCGGACGACGATGCGGCTAGGCCCAGGGGGCCGGGGAGCCGGCAATCCGGCCTGGGCAGCTACGCGGCCTCATCCCGGTTATGCCTTGTCGGGGAACCCGACTGTCGGTCAAACTAGAACACGTTCTAGTGTCGTAGGACGAGTCCCTGCGAGGAAGGTAAGGATGACGTGCGGTTCAGCTTTGCGGAGTCACTGACCGACCCCACTTTCTACATTCCGCTGGCGCAGGCGGCCGAGGAGGCCGGCTACAGCAGCATGACGATTGCCGACAGCATCGCTTATCCCTTCGAGTCGGACTCGAAGTATCCGTACACGCCCGACGGCAGCCGTGAATTCCTGGACGGCAAGGAGATCATCGAGACTTTCGTCCTGACGGCGGCGCTGGGTGCGGTGACGAAAACGTTGCGGTTCAACTTCTTCGTCCTCAAACTGCCCGTCCGGCATCCGGCGCTCGTCGCCAAACAGGCGGGTTCGCTGGCCGCGCTCATCGGAAACCGGGTGGGGCTTGGCGTGGGCACCAGCCCGTGGCCCGAGGACTACGAGCTGATGGGCATCCCATTCGCCAAGCGGGGTAAGCGGATGGACGAATGCATCGAGATCGTCCAGGGGCTCACCACCGGCGACTACTTCGAGTTCCACGGCGAGTTCTACGACATTCCCAAAACGAAGATGAGCCCGGCCCCTACCCAGCCCATCCCGATGCTGGTCGGCGGGCACGCCGACGCCGCGTTACGGCGCGCGGCGCGCCTGGACGGCTGGATGCACGGCGGGGGCAGCGGCCCCGAGGAACTCGACGGGCTTATCGCCCGGGTCAAGAAGTACCGCGCGGAGGAGGGGAAGACCGGACCGTTCGAGATTCACGTCATCTCGGGCGACGCCTACACCGTGGACGGCGTCAAGCGGCTCGAGGACAAGGGCGTCACCGACGCCATCGTCGGGTTCCGGTGGCCCTACATCAAGGGACCCGACACGGAGCCGCTGGAGACCAAGATTCGTCACCTGGAAAGGTACGCGGAGAAGGTGATCGCGAAAGTCTAAGTGTCAGTCAAAATCTGACCGCGAAAGTGCAACTGCCGACAGCCCTTCTCGGGCGATGCGTTGGTGGTTGCACTCTCGCGGTCACGATGACCGTTTGGCCAGCCACTCGGCCTGCATTACCAGCAGCGCGAGTATCTGCAGCTGCGGGGTGTCGGGGTCGAGTTCGCGGTACCGCTGATAGACGTTGACGACGACCCGCTCGGCGTCCAGCCAGGTCGCGTACTCACCAAGGTCGATGGTGTCGGCGGCCTCGGTCCACGACAAGCCCTTGCGGTAGGCGGCCTCGGCCTGCTCGGCGACATGAACCAGATACCCGCGCACCCCGCGGATGCCATCCGGATCGGTGACCGGGCCGTGGCCGGGCACCACGATCGGGGCGTCCAGGGCGATCATCGCGTCACACGCCGCGACCCAGTTCGCGATCGGTCCGGCCCACACGATCGGCGTGCAACCGATGAACAGCAGGTCCCCGCCGAACAGCACCCCGGCGTCGGGCACGTGCAACACCGAGTCCGCTGCGGTGTGCGCAGGGCCAAGGTTCAGCAGTTCGACCCGCCGGCCGCCGACCTCGACGGTGAGCTCGCGGTCGAACGTCAGGTCCGCGTTGCGCACCTTGATGCCGCTGAAGTCGAAGTGCCCGAAGCGGTCTCGCGCGTACGGGGTCGCCACCGGACCAAGGTTGGCGGTCTGCGTCATGGCCAGCATCTCAGGCGGCATGCCATGCGCGATCTCGTCGGCCGTGCCCTTGGCGGCGATGATCCGCACCGACGCGCCGAGCAGTTGGTTTCCGTGCGTGTGGTCGCCGTTGGAATGGGTGATCAACGCGTCGGCGATGGGCGCGCCGTCGGTGACGCCCTTCATCGCGGCGAGCATCTCGCGGGTCAGCGCCAGGTCGAACAGCGTGTCGACCAGGAGCGAGGCGCCGTCGCCGGCGACCAGCCCGGCGTTGCTCCAGCCGTAGCCACCGTCGGGCAACGTCCACGCCCACACCCGGTCGGCGACCTCATGGAGCCCTCGGGTGTAAGGGACCCGCGCTAGCGCCCGGTTGACCCGTGCCGCCGTCGTTTTGGCGCTCGGGTTGGGACGGGCGGCCAGCGGGTGCGGCACACTGCTGGCGC
>DASSGQ010000078.1:0-10366 GCA_035693385.1 Mycobacterium sp. | reverse complement strand
CGCCCGTCGAAAGGCGGGCGGCAGCGGCGGTACGCGCCGCGGTGCGTGACAAAAAGGCGCTGGCCCTCGACTACTACGCCGCCTCGCATGACAGCCTGACCAGCCGGATCGTCGACCCTATCCGGGTACTGCTGATCGGCGGCCACAGCTACTTGGAGGCCTGGTCGCGCGAAGCGGAAGGAGTCCGACTGTTCCGCTTCGACCGGATCGTCGACGCAACCGAACTGGGTGAGCCGGCCGCCCCGCCCGCGCCGGCGCTGCAGGCGCCGCCGGACACCTCGCTGTTCGACGGCGACCCGTCACTGCCGTCGGCCAGGTTGCGGGTGGCCCCCTCGGCCTCCTGGATGTTCGAGTACTACCCGATGCGCGACGTGCGCGAGTTGCCGGACGGATCGTGCGAGGCCGTCATGACCTATGCCTCCGAGGATTGGATGACGCGCCTGGTGCTGGGTTTCGGGGCGGCGGTGCGGGTGCTTGAACCGGAGTCGCTGGCGCGACGTGTACGGGATGCGGCGACGGCGGCCCTACAGTCCTACCAGGTCTTGAACTAGAAAAAGCTCAGGCGTAATGCCGGCGAGGACCTCGCGCGCCGCGGCGCGGGCGCACCGGCACGTCGCTGCGCTGCGGTAGCATCGGGTAGACGTCTGGAGGTAATCAAAGTGGGCAGTCTTAGTCCGTGGCACTGGGCGATCCTCGCTGTCGTGATAATCCTGCTGTTCGGTGCCAAGAAGCTCCCCGATGCCGCGCGCTCGTTGGGCAAGTCGATGCGCATCTTCAAGTCCGAGCTCCGTGAAATGCAGTCCGAGGGCAAGGCGGAGACGCCTTCCCTGCAAACACCCCCGGTAACTCCCGCCGCTTCCGCGCCGATCCCGCAGCCCGTGCAGTCCCAGCGGGTCGACCCGGCGGCGCCCTCCGAGCAGGGTCACACCGAAGCGCGCCCGGCCTAGCCGCGTCGCCGCGGTGCCCGAGCGCCACTGACAGAGCGTCGTGAAACGTCTGAAGGTTTCAGCGCGCACCGCTGGCTTGTTGAAGCGGCTCAACCCCCGCAACAGGCGCAGCAGCACCAATCCGGACGCGACGATGTCGCTGGTCGACCACCTGACTGAGCTGCGCACCCGGCTGCTGATCTCGCTGGCCGCCATCCTGATCACCACGATTTTCGGGTTCGTCTGGTATTCGCATTCGATCTTCGGGCTGGAGAGCCTCGGCGAGTGGCTGCGCCACCCGTACTGTTCGCTGCCGCAGTCGGCGCGGGCGGCGATCAGCGCCGACGGGCAGTGCCGGCTGCTGGCCACGGCACCGTTCGACCAATTCATGCTGCGGCTCAAGGTCGGGATGACGGCTGGGGTGGTGCTGGCCTGTCCGGTGTGGTTCTACGAGTTGTGGGCGTTCATCACGCCGGGGCTCTACCAGAAGGAGCGCCGCTTCGCGATCGCGTTCGTGATCCCCGCCGCCGCGCTGTTCGTCGTCGGCGCCGTGCTGGCGTACTTTGTGCTGTCCAAGGCGCTGAGTTTCCTGCTGACCGTAGGCAGCGATGTACAGGTGACCGCGCTGTCCGGGGACCGCTATTTCGGGTTTCTGATCAATTTGCTGGTGGTGTTCGGGGTCAGCTTCGAATTCCCGCTGCTGATCGTCATGCTCAACCAGACCGGCGTGCTGACATACCAGCGGCTCAAGTCGTGGCGGCGCGGGCTGATCTTCGGGATGTTCGTGTTCGCCGCGGTATTCACGCCCGGATCCGATCCGTTTTCGATGACGGCACTCGGGGTCGCCCTGTCGGTGCTGCAGGAGTTCGCCATTCAGCTCGCACGCTTACACGACAAGCGGAAAGCCAAGCGCGAAGCGCAAGCCGTGATCCCCGACGACCAAGCATCGGTCATCGAGCGGCCCTCGCCGATACCGGAGCCGTCGTTCATCGCCGGGCAACATGACGACGTCACCTAGATGTCGACGATGCCGGAGAAGTCGGCGATGTCGGCGTCGCACGGCGGCAGCGTGACCGAACTGACCGAGCTGTCCCGGTTCACCGCGGAGTTGCCGTTCAAACTCGACGACTTTCAGCAGCGGGCGTGTGCGGCGCTGGAGCGTGGCCACGGCGTGCTGGTGTGCGCGCCGACCGGTGCGGGCAAGACGGTCGTCGGCGAATTCGCAGTGCATCTGGCGCTGGCCGCCGGCGGCAAGTGCTTTTACACCACACCTCTCAAAGCCCTGAGCAACCAGAAGCACTCCGATCTGACCGCGCGCTACGGCCGCGACCGCATCGGCCTGCTGACCGGCGACATATCGGTGAACGCCGACGCGCCGGTCGTGGTGATGACCACCGAAGTGCTGCGCAACATGCTCTACGCCGATTCGCCTGCGCTGCAAGGGCTTTCCTATGTGGTGATGGATGAGGTGCATTTCCTGGCCGACCGGATGCGGGGTCCGGTGTGGGAGGAGGTGATCCTGCATCTGCCCGACGAGGTGCGGGTGGTCAGCCTGTCGGCGACGGTGAGCAACGCCGAGGAGTTTGGCGGCTGGATCAAGACCGTGCGCGGCGATACCACCGTGGTGGTCGACGAGCACCGCCCGGTGCCGCTGTGGCAACACGTGTTGGTGGGCAAGCGCCTGTTCGATCTGTTCGACTACCGCAATCCCGAAGCCGACGAGCCTGCGGATAAACGCCGGCCGCGGGTGGATCCGGACCTGCTGCGCCACATCGCCCACCGCCGCGAGGCGGACCGGATGTCGGACTGGCATAGCCCCCGCCGGCAGGCGGGACGAGGGGGTGCCGGGCGCGGAGCCGCGGGCCGTCCGCGCTTCTACCGGCCACCCGCGCGGCCGGATGTGATCGCCATCCTGGATTCCCAAGGGCTGTTGCCGGCGATCACGTTCGTGTTCTCCCGCGCTGGTTGTGACGCCGCTGTCGGCCAGTGCTTGCGGTCGCCGCTGCGGCTGACCACCGACGAGGAGCGCGCACAGATCGCCGAGGTGATCGACCACCGTTGTGGTGATCTCGCCGATTCCGACCTGGCGGTGCTCGGCTACTACGAGTGGCGGGAGGGGTTGCTGCGGGGTTTGGCGGCCCACCATGCCGGGATGTTGCCGGTGTTCCGGCACACGGTCGAGGAGCTGTTCACCGCCGGCCTGATCAAGGCGGTGTTCGCCACCGAAACGCTGGCGCTGGGCATCAACATGCCCGCGCGCACCGTGGTGCTCGAGCGACTGGTGAAGTTCAACGGCGAACAGCACGTGCCGCTGACGCCGGGGGAGTACACGCAGCTGACGGGCCGCGCCGGCAGGCGCGGCATCGACGTCGAGGGTCATGCGGTGGTGCTGTGGAATCCCGCCGAAGACACCACGGAACCGTCCGCAGTGGCCGGCCTGGCCTCCACCCGCACCTTCCCGCTGCGCAGTTCGTTCGCCCCGTCGTACAACATGACGATCAACCTGGTCCACCGGATGGGCCCGGAGCAGGCGCATCAGCTGCTGGAGCAGTCGTTCGCCCAGTACCAGGCCGACCGGTCCGTCGTCGGCCTGGTCCGTGGTATCGAGCGCGGCAAACAGATGCTCGGCGAGATTGCCGACGAGCTGGGCGGCCCGGAGGCGCCGATCCTCGACTACGCCCGGCTGAAGGCGCGGATTTCCGAAGCGGAGCGCGCGCAGTCGCGTGCGTCGCGGCTGCATCGGCGGCAGGCCGCCAGCGATGCGCTGGCCGCGCTGCGTCGAGGCGACATCATCACGATCACCCACGGCCGCCGCGGCGGGCTCGCGGTGGTCCTGGAGTCGGCCCGCGACAGCACCGACCCGCGCCCGCTGGTGCTCACCGAACATCGATGGGCGGGGCGGATTTCGTCGGCGGACTACACGGGCGCCTCGGCGCCGGTCGGTTCGATGTCCTTGCCCAAGCGGGTCGAACATCGGCAGCCGCGTGTCCGGCGCGACCTGGCCTCGGCTCTGCGATCAGCCGCCGAGGCGCTGACGGTCCCGAAGGGCCGCCGGGGCGGTGACGGGAATGGCTCGTACGAGGACTTCCATGACCCGGAGCTGGCGTCGTTGCGGGCGCAGCTGCGCCGGCACCCCGCGCATAACGGCGCCAACCTGGATCCTCAGATCCGAGAGGCCGAGCGCTACCTGCGCATCGAACGCGACAACGCACAATTGGAGAAAAAGGTGGCCGCCGCCACCAACTCGCTGGCCAAGACGTTCGACCGCATCGTCGGGCTGCTCACCGAACGTGGCTTTATCCAAGGCCCGGCCAGCGATCCCCACGTGACCGATGACGGCCGGCTGTTGGCCCGCATCTACAGCGAGAGCGACCTGTTGGTGGCCGAATGCCTGCGTACCGGCGCGTGGGCCGGCCTGAAACCCGCCGAGCTGGCCGCGGTGGTCTCGGCGGTCCTCTTCGAGTCTCGGGGCGGCGACGGCCCCAGTGCTACGCTCGCCGCCGAGGTGCCCACCCAGCGGTTACGGCAGGCGCTGCAGCAGACGTCGAGGCTGTCGACGGCGCTGCGCGCCGACGAGCACACCCATCGCATCACCCCGAGCCGTGAACCCGACGACGGCTTCGTCAACGTCATTTACCGCTGGGCCCAGGCCGGAGATCTGGCCGCGGCGTTGGCCGCCGCCGACGTGACCGGCATCGGTTCGCCGTTGTCGGCGGGGGACTTCGTGCGGTGGTGCCGCCAGGCGCTCGACCTGTTGGACCAGGTCCGCAACGCCGCACCGGATCCGGAGCTGCGGGCGGCCGCCAGGCGGGCGATCAACGACGTTCGGCGCGGCGTCGTCGCAGTTGACGCCGGGTAGGCTGGGCCCGAGCTACCGTTACATCGGTAGGGGGAACCGGACGAGTTCGGGTAAGACGCAAGGGGACTGAGGAGAAACGATGAGCGGACCGCAGGGATCGGACTCGGGCCACCAGTGGCAACCGCCCGGTCAGACCGGCGATCAGTCCTCCGAACCCACCCAGGTGGGATCGCCCTGGCAACAGCCGACCGAGGACGTGACGTGGCAGTCCCCGGCGTACACGCAACCCGCCGAGTATCCGCACTACCAGCAGCCGACCGAACACGTCTACCCGCAGCAGTACCCCCAGCAGCCCGCGTATGGACAACCCGGGCAGTACGGTGCGCAGGCCCCGCAGTACGGACAGCCCGGACAGTACGGCCAATACGCTCAACCGGGCCAGTACGGCCAGCCCGGCCAACCCGGTCAGCCCGGACAGCCCGGACAGCCCGGACAGCCCGGACAAGCGGTCCATTACGGCCAGCCGGGTCAATACGGTCAGCCCGGCCAATACCCCCAGCAGTACCAGCCCTACGAGCAGCCCGGTAAGAAGCGCCCGGTCGCGCTGATCGGCGGGGTGGCCGGAGCGATCGCCTTTCTGCTCATCGCCGCCGTCCTGGTGCTCGGCTTCTGGGAGCCAGGGTTTTTCGTGACCACCAAATTGGACGTCAACAAGGCGCAGGCCGGAGTGCAGCAGATCCTAACCGACGAGACGAACGGCTACGGCGCGAAGAACGTCAAGGACGTCAAGTGCAACCACGGCCAAGATCCAGTCGTCAAGAAGGGCGGCACTTTCGATTGCGACGTCAGCATCGACGGCGCCGCGAAGCGCGTGACGGTCACTTTCCAGGACAACAAAGGCACCTACGAGGTCGGCCGGCCGCAGTAGCCGATTATCACGCCTGCAGCGAGTCGAGCGCTTTCTGCAGGCGGGCGATCGAGGACCCGACGCCCAGCTCGGTCGCCAGCTCGGCGGTGCGTTGCGGGTCGACGGCCACCAGCGGTAGGACGTCGGTCGGCGTCGACAGCGTGACCGGCGCGTCCTCGGCCACGCGCACCACCGTGCCGGCTGCCTCGATGTAGTCGGTCGCGGCAAGCAGTTTCGCGCGCAAACCCTTGGCCAACTTGGATTTCGGGTCGTGGACGGCCGCCAGGATCTGATCCAGCGAACCGTACTGCGCCAGCAGCGTGGCCGCCGTCTTCTCGCCGACGCCCGGCACTCCGGGCAGGCCATCGGAGGGATCGCCGCGCAACAGCGCCAGTTCGGCGTAGGCCGGTCCGGCGCGATCCACCGGCACGCCGTAGTGTTCGGCCACCTCGGCGGGTCCGAACAAGGTCGCTCTCGTCAACCCGCGGCCCAGGTAGAGCACCCGAACCGGGATGGGATCGTCAGCCACCACCTGCAGCAGGTCGCGGTCACCGCTGACCACCACGACCGGGTCACGGCGCTCCCGCGCCGCCAGCGTGCCCAGCACATCGTCGGCCTCGAACCCCGGTGCGCCCGCCGTCGGGATCCCGAACGCGTCCAGCAGCTCCATGATCATGTCGACCTGTGGTGTGAGTTCGTCGGGCACTTCTTCAATGTCGGGCTGGCCTGTTGGCTCCGGTTCGGCCACGCGATGCGCCTTGTAGGACGGGATGAGGTCCACCCGGAACTGCGGCCGCCAGTCCAGGTCGAGGCAGACCGCGAGCCGGCTCGGCCGCTGCTGGGTGATCACCACGGCCATCGAGTCGAAGAATCCGCGCACGGCGTTCACGGGCCGCCCGTCGGGGGCGGTGATCGACGACGGCACCCCGAAAAACGAGCGGAACCACATGCTGGCGCCGTCGAGCAGCACTAATGGCGCGGGCATGCCGGCTATGGTCTCACGCGCCAGGTTGGCCTGGCGACGATGCGGCCGCGAGGGCGGGCGAGGAGAAGCCAGGCAATTGAGCACTAGCCTCACTCGCATGGACTCTCACCGATTCGAGGCAGGAGTGTATGCGCGTCGGCTGGCGTCGGCGGCCACCGCGACCGCCGACGCCGGCCTGGCCGGCCTGGTCATCACCCCGGGCTACGACCTGCGCTATCTCGTCGGATCGCGCGCCCAGACGTTCGAGCGGCTCACGGCGCTGGTGCTGCCGGCCTCCGGTGAACCCACGGTCGTGCTGCCGCGGCTCGAGCTGGCCTCGCTCAAGGAGTCAGCCGTCGCGGAACTGGGCCTGGCGGTGCGGGATTGGGTG
The DNA here is from genome assembly GCA_035693385.1 of Mycobacterium sp. GTDB lineage: Bacteria > Actinomycetota > Actinomycetes > Mycobacteriales > Mycobacteriaceae > Mycobacterium. The sequence continues at coordinate 3,379 of DASSGQ010000078.1, read as the reverse complement.
GACGGCGACGACCCGTATCAGTTGGTGAGCGCTGCCTTGGGCGGCGGCCCGGCGGCCACGGCCGTCACGGATTCGATGCCGGCGCTGCACTTGTTGCCGTTGGCCGGCGCGCTCGGCGTGCTGCCGACACTGGCCACCGAGGTGCTGCGCGGACTGCGGATGGTCAAGGAGGAACCCGAGATCGACGCGCTGGCCAAGGCCGGCGCGGCCATCGACCGGGTGCACGCCCGCGTGCCGGAGTTACTGTGCCCGGGCCGCACCGAGGCCGACGTCGCCGCAGACATCGCCGAAGCGATTGTCGCCGAAGGGCATTCGGAGGTGGCGTTCATCATCGTGGGCTCCGGTCCGCATGGCGCCGACCCGCACCACGGTTATTCGGATCGCGAACTGCAGGTGGGTGACATCGTGGTCGTCGACATCGGCGGTGCCTACGAGCCCGGCTACCACTCCGACTCGACCCGCACCTACAGCATCGGTGAGCCCACGCCCGATGTGGCACAGCAGTATTCGGTGCTGCAGCGAGCCCAACGCGCCGCCTTCGACGCGGTCCGCCCCGGCGTGACCGCGGAGCGAGTCGACGCCGCTGCCCGCGACGTGCTGGCCGAGGCCGGGCTCGCGGAGTTCTTCGTGCACCGCACCGGGCACGGTATCGGGCTGTCGGTTCACGAGGAGCCGTACATCGTCGCCGGCAATCACGTGCCGCTCGCCGCGGGCATGGCCTTTTCCATCGAGCCGGGCATATATTTTCCTGGCCGGTGGGGTGCCCGGATCGAAGACATCGTCGTGGTGACCGAAGACGGCGCCCTGGCGGTCAACAACCGGCCGCACGAACTCGTCGTGGTGCCCCTGTCTTAACGAACGCGACACCCTGCCCGCGTAGGTTGGGCGTGGTGACAATCCTGAACCTCACGCTGCTTCCGCTTCGCATCGCACTTCACGTCGCCGATGCAGTGTTGCGCCCCAGCTCACCGGCACCGACGCCCCCGGCCGAACTCGTCGTGGTCGACGGCATGCCCGAGGGTGTGCCACCGGCGGCCCGACGACCCGAGCCCCAACTACCCGTGCCGTCGAACTGGCCGTTCGGCGAAGAGTTCCCGCGGACCTGCGGCGCCGGCCGGCTGGCCGGGGGTGCCCTGTTCTGGACCGATTTCCTCTACGACGACCACGGCGCGACAGGGATCCCGGTCGGGGATCTGAAAATCCAGGCACCGCCACGCGGCACCTACGTCTACCCCGACGGGCCCGCGGCCGGCAACGGCGCCGACATCTTCCGCGTCGCCATCGGGCTCACCGACACCCACACCTGGTGGCGGATCGACTGGAACACACTGTTGGACGCCTCGGTGCCCATCGCGCTGTTCACCTTCGATACCGATCCCGCTCGCACCGCCGACGAAAAGTGGCCGGCCGGGGCGGGCGTGCGCTCGGCGGGCATCGACATGGCCCTGCTGGTCTCGGGGCGCAGCGCGGCGTGGATCGACCTGACCACTCAGGTCACGACGCCCGTCGAGCTCAGCGTCGATATGGCGGCACGGTCATTTCTGGCGCAAGTGCCGCGCTCCTTGGTCGATCCGACCCGAAGCTGGACGGTGCGGCTGGCCGCGGGGTTGGCCAACGCGACGGGGGATGGATTCGCCGACGTGCCCGCCGTGCGCGGAGCGCTGCCGGGGCAACCCAACGTCTACAACGTCGCTTTTCGCACCAACGCTCAGGAGCCGCCGCATCTGAACTTCTGGTCCGATTCGGCCCAGGCCGCCGCTCTGAGAAGCGGCGACGTGTCCGAGTTTGCGGTGACGGTGCCGTGGGCTCAGCTCGCGGCCGGCGAAACCACTCCCGAACCCGTCATCACCGGCCCGTCGACCCGTTGGTACGTGTCCTCAGTCGAGCTTGGGCAGGGTGTGGCGGCCCACGAAATTTTGGGCACCAAGCCGCAGTTTCTGGGTCGGGTTCAGCCGTATTCGATATGCGTGCCGTCCAGCTACGCCCCGGGTCGCGCGCTGCCACTGACCCTGCTGCTGCACTCGCTCGCGCTCGGTCAAACTCAATTCGCCGCGATCGACCCGAACCTCTTGCACCAGGTGTGCGACGTGCGCGATTCGGTGGTGGTCACGCCGCTGGCGCGAGGCCCGTCGACCTGGTACTTCGACACGGGCGAACTCGACGTCTGGGAAGTGTGGGCGCGGGTGGCCGAACAGTTCGGCACCGACCCCAACCGCACTGTCGTCTCGGGTTATTCGATGGGCGGGTATGCGACCTACAAGTTCGGGTTGAGCTACCCGCAGGTGTTTTCACAGGCGGTGGTGCTGGCCGGTCCGCCGGCGTGCGGTGTGCGGCTGCTCCCCGGCGTCGGCATTCCGGCCGACCTTGACCTGGACTCGCCGTGTGCCCGCGAGGGCGACAGCTGGAAGCTGCTGGCGAACGCACGCTGGCTGCCGTATGTCATCGCCCACGGGCTGGTCGACGAACTGGTGCCGTTCGCCTCCGCCGCCGAGCAGGTACTCGAACTCGACCGGCTTGGCTACCGGCACCGGTTCACGGTTTACCCGCTGGAGGATCACGTCGTCTGGGCGCTTCAGGACAAGTTCGAGGACCCGATCGCGCACATGGGAACCGGTCTGCGCCAAGCCGATCCGGGACACATCACGTTCGCGTGGTACCCCCAACTGGTGCGTGCGGACCTGGGGATCGGGCCCCACCAGGTGTGGTGGGTGTCGGAGCTCACCGCCGATCCGGCAGTCGCGGCGCGGCGTGGGGCGGTCGCCGAAGTCGACGCGCGGTCGTACGCCCGACCGGACCCGACGCACACCGTCCGGCACCATCGCGGGGTCGTCCTTGACTTCGACCCGACACCCGCGTTCTACAGCGAGCTGGACTGGCGGGTGGGGCCGCCCGTCCCCGCGCTGCCCTATCTGACGCTGCGTCTCACGGGAGTCGCCAGCCTTACGGTCGACGTCGCGCGTGCCGGGCTGGCCACCTTGGCATCGTCGACGATCATGGTGGCCACCGACACCGCCGCACAGATCACGCTCGGCGGGCTGCCCGCCGGGGCTGAGGTGCAGCTCGACGATCACGTGGCCGGGCCGACCGTGGCGGTGCCGCCGGGACGTCATCGCATTACGCTGCGCGTTGATGTGTGAGTTGTGGCGCGGCTAGTTGTGGCTGGGTTGGCCGTCTGACCTGGGTGAATAGTGGTGGGCGTCGGCCTGGGCGAGAATTCGGCGCGTGGGGCCGCTGGTAGTTGATCCTGAGGCGCTGTTTGCTGCGGGCAGCGCCGTGGTGGCCGCCGGCGATGGCTTGAATGCCAGCCTGGCTGTGTTGACGTCGGGTTTTGCGGCCCACACTGGCTTGGACGCGGCGGGGGAGGTGTTCGGCCTGGGAT
>DASSGQ010000077.1:0-6437 GCA_035693385.1 Mycobacterium sp. | reverse complement strand
CACCCGCCCACCACACACTCCCCATCCCGCCGAGCCGCACCCCCCCATTCCCAGCACTCCGTGGCAGCACGCCACGCATTGGATGAGCACCCGGCGCCCGGCCAACTCCGTTGGCTCGGCGCCGCGTCCGGGCACACTGCTCGGCCGACACACGACGGTCACCGCACTCTCGGCGAGTTCGCCCTCCCACCTCTGGCAAGCGAAGCTGGCGCCGGCCGCCAAGCCCTACCAGGGCCGGCATCGATTCCACGGTGTCGAGGTGGTCCCGGCTTCTGTTGTGCTGCATACAATCCTCTGCGCCGCAGCAGAATTGGGCTATTCCGGGTTGACCGGAATCCGGTTTGAGCAACCCATTTTCGCCGACCAGCCGCGCCTGATCCAGGTAGTCGCCGATCACCAGTCGATCAGCCTGGCCTCCAGTCCGGTTACCGAGCAGCCGCCGGTTCGGTGGACGCGGCATGTGACCGCGGAGCTTTCACTGGCGCCGGCCGATTTCGCCGTGGCTTCCAACGAAGCCCGGCACGCCAACGGTCAGCCCGATCCGATCCCCGATCCGATCCCGGACCCGATTCCCGACATAGCGGCGCTGCTTGCGCTGCGTGGGGTCGACGGCCTCGGCTTCAAGTGGTCGGTGGGTTCGTGGGCGCACAAGTCAACGGGCCTGACGGTTGCCATCGATCTACCCCCGGCCCTGCCCGAAGGGTCGACCGCGCCGCTACTCGACGCCGCGATTCTGGTCCCTGCGCTGGCGGACGTGTCCGACACGCGACTCTACGTGCCGGCAAGCATCGAGGAGGTGTGGCTCGGCGACGCTGTCACCGCGCCGCGTGGCTTGGTCACGCTGAACCGCACCGCTCGCGACGGCGACGGGATCACCGTCGACGTCGCCGTCGCCGCAGCAGGGGCACCGTGGGCATCGCTACGCTCACTTCGGTACCGGGCGCTGGACTTTGGCGACACATTCGGGTTCGGCGGTCCCGCCGAATCCCATCCGGATGTCTTGGAAGACGCCAGGACGTTCGTGCACACGATCGACTGGCAACCGCGCGCCGATCTCGATGCTGCGCAGGCCCATTGGGTGTCCGGTGCGGGGCCCGTCGCGGTGATCGGCGATGACAGCGCCTTGCTCAGGTTGCGTCTCGAGGAGGCGGGCTATCCGCCCGCACCGGTGCCCGATGGGGTGGATCGGACTTCTGGGGCCCGTTACGTGCTCTACGTCGCGGACTCCCAGCCGGCAACTGCCGCCGAGACCACTGAGACCCATGTCGACTTCGCCGTGCGGACCTCCGCCGAGATCAAAGATCTGGTGCGGACTTTGGCGCAGCGGGAGGCGGACATGCCAGCCGCGTTGTTCATCGTCACACGTGGAGTGCACGAATCGGTGACCCCGAGCGCGCTGCGCCAGAGCTTCTTGTGGGGCCTTGCGGGCGTCATCGCCGCGGAGCATCCAGAACTGTGGGGCGGGCTGGTCGATCTGCCCGTCGACGCGGACCTCGATGACGCCGGCCCGGCACTTGCGAATCTGCTTCACACTCCCAGTAAGTCGATCTTGGTAGTCCGTGACGGTGCCGTGCTCGCCCCGACGTTGGCACCGGTGCGCGGCAAGCCGGTGCGCAAGGCGCTGCGATGCAGACCCGATGCGGCGTATCTCATCACCGGTGGCATGGGTGCACTCGGTCTGCTGATGGCCGGGTGGCTCGCCGACCGCGGCGCTCGCCGATTGGTGCTGACCGGCCGTACGCCATTGCCGCCGCGGCGGGACTGGGACCGCGACATCCTCCAGAACACTCAAGCCGAAGCCCGCCGGAAGATCGACGCGATCCGTGCCCTGGAAATGCGTGGTGTGACAGTCGAAGCCGTCGCCGTTGACATCGGGCGCTACGACGATGTGCAGGCCCTGCTGGCCAAGCGCGATCGCGACGGGGCTGCACCCATCCGCGGGATCATCCACGCGGCGGGCGTCACGAACGATCAGCTGGTCACGAACATGACCGACGATCCGGTGCGCCAGGTGATGTGGCCCAAGATCGGCGGCGGCCAGGTGCTGCACGACGCGTTTCCGCCCGGCAGCGTGGACTTCTTCTTCCTGACCGCCTCGGCCGCAGGCATATTCGGTATCCCGGGGCAGGGTTCCTACGCTGCCGCCAATTCCTACCTGGACGCGTTGGCACGCGCCCGCCGCCGACAGGGCTGCCACACCATGAGCCTCGACTGGGTGGCCTGGCGGGGGCTGGGATTCGCCGCCGACGCACAGATTGTCAACGCGGAGTTGCAGCGAATGGGTTCGCGTGACATCACGCCGGCGGAGGCGTTCACCGCGTGGGAGTACGCCGACGGCTACGACGTCGCCCAAGCGGTGGTGGTGCCGGTGCCGTCGCCCGCGGGCGCGGATGGATCCACCGCTGCGGACACCTACCTGATCCCGGCGCGGGACTGGTCGCACATGTCGGCCACCGAGGTACGCAGTGAACTCGAAAACGGTTTACGGACAATCATCGCCGCCGAGCTTCGATTGCCGGAGGAGGATCTGGATACCGACCGACCCTTCGCCGAACTCGGCCTCAACTCCCTGATGGCGATGGCGATTCGGCGTGAAGCCGAGCAGTTCGTGGGAATCGAGCTGTCGGCCATCATGCTGTTCAATCATCCAACCGTGGCATCGTTCGCCGCATATCTGGCAAACATCGTTGCACCGCAGCATGATTCGGAAGTAGACGAGATGGCCGAGCTATCCGCATCGGCAGGAAGCGTATTGGACAGCCTGTTCGACCACATCGAATCGACCTCGACCGAGGCCGAAAGGTAGCGTGATGAGAACGGCCTTCAGCCGGATCTCCGGTATGAGCGCGCTGCAGCGCGCAACCCTTACCGAGGAGTTCAGCAAGATCTCTCGCCTCGCGGTGGCAGAACCCGTCGCGGTGGTGGGGATCGGCTGCCGTTTTCCCGGGGACGTCACCGGGCCGGATAGCTTCTGGGACTTGCTGGTCGAAGGTCGCAACGCGATCTCGCGGATACCGGCTGATCGGTGGGACGCCGACGCGTTCTACCACCCCGACCCGTTGATGCCGGGGCGGATGACGACGAAGTGGGGCGGCTTCCTACCCGATATCGCCGGGTTCGACGCGGAGTTCTTCGGCATCACCCCACGCGAGGCCGCGGCCATGGACCCGCAACAACGGATGCTGCTCGAGGTTTCGTGGGAAGCCCTCGAAAATGCCGGCATACCGCAGGATTCCCTTAGCGGCACCCGTACCGGCGTGATGATGGGCGTCTATTTCAACGAATATCAGTCCATGCTGGCCGCCACCCCGGAACGGGTGAACGCCTACACCGGAACCGGAAATGCGCACAGCGTCACGGTGGGACGCATTTCTTACCTGTTGGGATTGCGCGGTCCGGCGGTCGCGGTGGACACCGCATGTTCGTCGTCGCTGGTGGCGCTGCACCTGGCATGCCAGAGCCTGCGGTTGCGCGAAACCGATCTGGCCCTCGCCGGTGGAGTGAGCCTGACCCTGCGCCCCGAGACCCAAATCGCCATCTCCGCATGGGGATTGCTGTCCCCGCATGGTCGCTGCGCCACCTTCGACGCGGCCGCCGACGGGTTCGTCCGGGGAGAGGGCGCCGGGGTTGTGGTGCTCAAACGGTTGACCGACGCAGTGCGCGACGGCGACCGGGTGCTGGCGGTGGTGCGCGGGTCGGCGGTCAACCAGGATGGTCGTTCCAACGGTGTCACCGCACCGAACACGGCGGCGCAGTGCGATGTGATCGCCGATGCGCTCCGATCCGGCGACATCGCGCCGGAGAGTGTGCACTATGTCGAAGCCCATGGGACGGGCACGGGGTTGGGGGATCCGATCGAGTTCGAGGCGCTAGCGGCCACCTACGGCCTTCGAAAAGGCCAGAGCGACGGCACATGTGCACTGGGGGCCGTCAAGACCAATCTCGGTCACCTGGAAGCGGCGGCCGGGATCGCCGGCTTCATCAAAGCGGTGCTGGCGGTGCAGCGGGGCCATATTCCGCCGAATTTGCATTTCTCGCAATGGAATCCGGCGATCAACGCGTCGACGACGCGATTTTTCGGTCCCACCGAGAACTCCCAGTGGCCTGCCGCGGAGGGGCCGCGGCGGGCGGCGGTGTCGTCGTTCGGATTGGGCGGGACCAACGCACACGTCGTCATCGAGCAGGGTCCCGAGCTGGAACCCGTGTCCGCAGGCCGCGGCGATACCGAGTTGTCGACGCTGGTGGTGACGGGTAAGACGGCGCAGCGGGTGGCGGGGACGGCGGGCGTGCTGGCCGATTGGATGGCAGGCCCCGGCGCCGGGGTCCCTTTGACCGACGTGGCCCATACCGTCAACCACCACCGCTCCCGGCACGCCAAGTTCGGCACCGTGGTCGCGCGGGATCGGGCCCAGGCGGTAGCGGGGTTGCGCGCATTGGCCGCCGGCCGGCACGCCCCGGGAGTCGTCGCTCCCCGTGGGGGCTCGCCCGGTCCCGGCACGGTTTTCGTCTATTCCGGGCGCGGATCCCAGTGGCCCGGCATGGGCCGCCAGCTGCTGGTCGACGAGCCCGCCTTCGCCCACGCCATCGCCGAACTCGAGCCGGTGTTCGTTGAGCAGGCCGGATTTTCGCTGCACGAGGTGATCGCCCGCGGCGGTGAACTGGTCGGCATCGAGCAGATCCAGCTGGGGCTCATCGGCATGCAGCTGGCGCTGACGGCGCTGTGGCGCTCCTACGGCGTGCAGCCGGATGCCGTGATCGGCCACTCGATGGGTGAGGTGGCCGCCGCCGTGGTGGCTGGAGCGCTCACCCCCGCCGAGGGGTTGCGGGTGACCGCCACCCGGTCTCGGCTGATGGCGCCGCTGTCGGGACAGGGCGGCATGGCCCTGCTGGGACTGGATGTGACCGCCACCGAGGCGTTGATCGCCGACCACCCGCAGGTGACGCTGGCGATCTACAACTCACCGAACCAGACCGTGATCGCGGGACCATCCGGGCAGATCGATGCGCTCATCGAAGAGGTGCGCGCACAGAACCGATTCGCCAGCCGGGTCAATATCGAAGTGGCCCCGCACAATCCGGCCATGGATGCCCTGCAACCCCAGATGCGTTCGGAGCTGGCCGATCTGGCCCCGCGCACCCCGACCATCCCGATCATCTCCACCACCTACGAAGACCTGCACACCAGCCCGTCCTTCGACGCCGAACACTGGGCCACCAACATGCGCAACCCGGTGCGCTTCCAACAGGCCATCAGCGCCGCAGGCACCGATCACCACACCTTCGTCGAAATCAGCGCCCACCCGTTGCTGACCCAGGCCGTCGCCGCAACACTGGACGCCGCCCAGCCCGACGGCGCCTACGTGAGTGTCGGGACGCTGCAACGCGACACCGACGACTCCATCACCTTCCGCACCAACCTCAACAGCGTGCGCACCCGGCCCCCAGACACCCCGCACCCGGCCGAACCACACCCCCGCGTCCCGAGCACGCCCTGGCAGCATACTCATCACTGGATCACCGGCCCCGGGATCGATGCGGGTGCTCTGGTTCCGCCGGGAGCCCACGGCCACAACGGAATTGCCGTAGACGCCGCCGGCGGCGACGGCGTGCTGGACGGCTGGCGCTATCAGCTGCAATGGCCGGTCCGGCCACTGGCCGACGTCGAGACCTCCGGCGTCGCAAGGTGGCTCGCGATCGCGGATCGGCCGCTGTCGACCGAACTGGCCCGCGCCGCCGGCCCGCTGTCGCGGGTTGAGACTCTCGGGCCCGAGGTGCTCGACGAAGCTGCCCCAGACCTCACCGGCGCTCTCGAGGGCGTCGACAACGTGCTCTACGCGCCGCCCGTCGTGACCGAACCCCTTGACGTCGAGTCGGGATACCGGATGTTCCACGCCGTGCGGCGGCTGGTTATGTCCATGACCGCTGCCGACTCGCCGGCGAAGTTGTTTGTCGTAACCCGCAACGCCCAGCCGGTCTCGGACGCCGACCGGGCCGACCCCGCGCATGCGGTGCTGTGGGGCCTGGGCCGCACACTGGCGCTGGAGCATCCCGAAATCTGGGGCGGCGTCATCGATCTCGACGAATCGATGCCGGCCGAACTGGTCGCGCGGTGCGTGCTGGACGAAGCCGCCGCCGCGGACGGTGAGGATCAGGTCGTCTACCGCCGCGGTGTTCGCCGTGCGCCCCGGCTTCAGCGGCCGACCGTGGCCGTGCCTGCCCCGGCAACCCTGGACGGCGACACCAGTCAGCTGGTGATCGGCGGCACCGGAAACATCGGGCCGCATCTGATCCGGCAGCTGGTGCAGATGGGCGCCCGGACCATCGTCGCGGTGTCCCGCAATCCGGGCGCGCGCCTGGCCGAGCTGGCCGGCAGCCTCGAGCCCGCCGGCGTGCGTCTGGTCCAAATCGCCGCGGACGCCAGCGACCCGGCCGCGATG
>DASSGQ010000076.1:0-2729 GCA_035693385.1 Mycobacterium sp. | reverse complement strand
GGGCGCTGCGGGCACTGCGCGAGCCGGCGGCCTGGTCCACCGCGATCGCGCGCTACCCGCTCGCCGCGCACTGGATCGACGCCGAGCCGATCACCGCCGTCGACGTCATGGCCGGCATGGAGGACCGGTTGCGCCGGTACGTCGTCGCCGGTGATCCGGTCGCCAGCGGCGTGGTCGCGGTTGGCGACGCGTGGGCGTGCACGAACCCGTCTCTTGGCCGCGGCGCCTCCTTCGCGATCATCCACGCCCGCGTCGTAAGGGACGTGCTCCGCGACGTCGGGGTCGACGACCACGACAAGCTGGTCCGCCGGTTCGACGAGGCAACCACGCAGACCGTGGAACCGCTTTACCGCGCCACCAACACCTTCGACACGCACCGGCTGGCCGAGATCGACGGCGACGTCGCCGGCCTGCCGTACCGACCGGAGGACCCGCGCTGGGTCGGCTCCAAGGCCCTGTTCGCGGCCGCCCTCCGCGACCCCGACGCGCTGCGGGCCCTGCTCTCGATCACCTCGTTCCTCGCCACCCCCGACGAGGTCTTCGCAACGCCGGGCCTGCTCGACCGCGTCCTGGCACTCGGCGTCACCGCGCCGCAGTACCCGCTACCCGGACCGTCCCGCGCCGAACTACTCGGCGCCATCACCGGAGGTATCCGTTGAACATCCAGATCGGCGACGTCACCCTGCACGTACGCGACATCGGCGATGGCTCGCCAGTCGTGCTGTTGCACGGCTGGCCCGACACAGGCGAACTGTGGGCGCACCAGAGCCGGACCCTGGCCGCCGCCGGCTACCGGACGATCGTGCCGGACATGCGCGGCTTCGGCGCGTCCAGCAAACCCACCGATGTCGGGGCGTACGCCGCGCCGGCGCAGGTCGGCGACGTCGTGGGCATCCTCGACGCGCTCGGCGTCGACCGTTCCCACCTCGTCGGACACGACTGGGGCGCCGCGATCGCGTGGATGACCGCGGCATTCGCGCCGGACCGGGTCACCTCGATCACCGCGCTCTCGGTCGGGCATCCGTCGTCGTTCGCGACGGCCGGCTGGCAGCAGCGGCAGCTGTCCTGGTACATGCTGCTGTTCCAGTTCCCCGGCGTCGCCGAGCAGTGGCTGTCCGCCGATGGATTCCGCAACTTGCGTCAGTGGTCGTCACACCCGCAGATCGAAACGGTCATCCAACGGCTGACCGAGCCGGGCGCGTTGACCGCGAGCCTAGGCGTCTACCGGGCGAACCTGCCGCCCGAGTCGCTGATCGCCCCGCCGCGGGAGCTTCCGCCGGTGACGGCACCTGCCATGGGCGTGTGGAGCAGCCACGACCTCGCGCTGACCGAGGAAAACATGACCAACTCGGCGAAGTACATAGCCGGGCCGTGGCGCTACGAACGGGTCGAGGGCGCCGGCCATTGGCTTCAGCTCGATGCGCCCGGCGAAATCGACGCCCTTCTGCTCGACTTCCTGGATTCCGTGTAGGTGTCGCATCGCATTCTCCTGGCCCGGGCAGGGCTGAGCCTGCGCCGGGAGGAAACCCGCAGGAGAATCGACCACCACCTGGTCTTCGAGCATTGGCGGCGGAGCAGCGAGACGAAATCGCCGAATTGATATCCGGCCGTTACACCGAGCGGAGATCCACGTACTCCTCAACTCCCACATACAGTCCGAGAGCCATCAGCAGCCACCCGGCAACTTCCAACCCGTGCTTCACAACAGCTTTGACCTGCCACATCCAGCCGTTGTCCCAGCCGCCGACCTCGCGCAGAATCCAGTCCCCTGATCGATTGATCAGGAATGCTCCGGCCAGCATGGCGAGCGCGATCGCAATGACCCGAAAGCAACGCGACGACAGTCTCCGGGCTATGGACACGGCGGCGACAAAGACCGCGGCCAGCAGCGGCAGGTAGAACACGATCCAGTGCGGAATATGATCGTGGAAACGGAATGCCTTGTCGATCGTAAGGAAAGTCAGAATCGGCGGCAGCGCCACCGTCGCTGCTGTTACAGGCCGCATTCGGATCAGCACTGTCCATGCCGCAGCCGTTGCCAATGCGAGGGAGACATCGCCGACCACTCCGAATATTCCCCCGTCGGTAGCCGAGTCCAGTGCCGCCACGCGTCCGTCGAGGAACCCGTAGTCGATCAGTTGCGCGGCGGTTCCAGCGAGAACGACCGCACCCGTCGCTGCGATTCCAGCCACGATGAGGTGCTTTGTCCTTGCGCGGTGCGTTCTGGCGAGGAGCAAGATCCCTCCCGGGCACTAGGGCATGCACTGAACCTTTTTCAACCTGGCGTCGGGCCGAAGGGGTCCGGGCCGTTGGCCTGCGCCGGCCACTGCCGCCCTGGCCACGTTGAAAAAGGTTCACTTGGTAGATGTTTACCGTGCCGCTTCTCCGTACGCCATATCTTGATCTCTGCCGGACGTATCCTGTCCGGAACCCGCGGGATTCTTGCCCATCTCACCGGATGCCCCCGCGGACGCCGTTGCATTATGGTTCCGCATCATTGATGCCCAAATGCAATGGGACGCCAGGTACCACACCGCTTGGGCGGCCACAGCCAAGCCGAAATTGCGTCCGGCCTGATACTGATCTTCGGACGCATCCCGGCAACCTTTCACCTGACAAATGCCTTCGCTGACGGGTGATCAGCCCTTCGACAGGGGAACGATTCCGGCGGTGGAGATCTCACAATGCCGGCGCCGCAACCCCGAAAGCGCCTCACCGAACCCCTCGAC
>DASSGQ010000075.1:0-29196 GCA_035693385.1 Mycobacterium sp. | reverse complement strand
AGGAAACCGGACAGACAATCATCTCCGGAATGGGCGAGCTGCACCTCGAGATCCTGGTCGACCGGATGCGCCGCGAGTTCAAGGTCGAGGCCAACGTCGGCAAGCCGCAGGTGGCCTATCGGGAGACGATCCGGCGCACTGTCGACAAGGAGGAGTACACCCACAAGAAGCAGACAGGTGGCTCGGGGCAGTACGCGAAGGTGGTCGTCAAGCTGGAACCGCTGGCGATGACTCCGGACGGCCCCAGCTACGAGTTCGCCAACGAGGTCACCGGCGGGCGGGTGCCCAGGGAGTTCATCCCGTCGGTCGACGCCGGCGCGCAGGAGGCCATGCAGTACGGCGTGCTGGCCGGCTACCCATTGGTGAACCTGAAGGTCACCCTGCTCGACGGCGCCTTCCACGAGGTCGACTCGTCGGAGATGGCGTTCAAGATCGCCGGTTCCCAGGTGCTGAAAAAGGCTGCGCAGCAAGCGCAACCGGTGATCCTGGAACCGATCATGGCTGTCGAGGTCACCACGCCCGAGGACTACATGGGCGACGTGATCGGCGACCTGAACTCCCGCCGTGGCCAGATTCAGGCCATGGAGGAGCGGGCGGGTGCGCGCGTCGTTCGGGCGCACGTGCCGCTGTCGGAGATGTTCGGCTACGTCGGCGACCTGCGGTCCAAGACTCAAGGCCGGGCGAACTACTCCATGGTGTTCGACTCGTACGCCGAAGTGCCGGCGAACGTGTCGAAGGAGATCATCGCGAAGGCGACAGGCCAGTGAGCAGCCAACGGCTGCTGACGGATGCGGTACCGGGCCGTGATCGGCAGGACACCAGGGAGTAACCTGGCCCGGTTAACACCGCGGCATCACTGAAAACATCAACATTGCTTACAAAGCACCAACAAGTCGGAGGACACAACAGTGGCGAAGGCGAAGTTCCAGCGGACCAAGCCGCACGTCAACATCGGGACCATTGGTCACGTTGACCACGGCAAGACCACACTGACCGCGGCGATCACCAAGGTCTTGCACGACAAATTTCCGGACCTGAATGAGAAGAAGGCGTTCGACCAGATCGACAACGCTCCTGAGGAGCGTCAGCGCGGCATCACCATCAACATCGCGCACGTGGAGTACCAGACCGACAAGCGGCACTACGCCCACGTCGACGCCCCGGGTCACGCTGACTACATCAAGAACATGATCACCGGCGCGGCCCAGATGGACGGCGCGATCCTGGTGGTCGCCGCCACAGACGGCCCGATGCCGCAGACCCGTGAGCACGTGCTGTTGGCCCGTCAGGTCGGGGTGCCCTACATCCTGGTCGCGCTGAACAAGGCCGACGCAGTCGACGACGAGGAGCTGCTGGAGCTCGTCGAGCTGGAGGTCCGCGAGCTGCTGGCCGCCCAGGAGTTCGACGAGGAAGCCCCGGTCGTGCGGGTCTCGGCGCTGAAGGCGCTCGAGGGCGACGCGAAGTGGGTCGAGTCCGTCGAGCAGCTGATGGACGCGGTCGACGAGTCGATCCCGGACCCCGTCCGCGAGACCGACAAGCCATTCCTGATGCCCGTCGAGGACGTCTTCACCATCACCGGCCGCGGCACCGTGGTGACCGGTCGTGTGGAGCGCGGTCGGATCAACGTGAACGAGGAAGTCGAGATCGTCGGTATCAAGCCGACCAGCACCAAGACCACCGTCACCGGCGTGGAGATGTTCCGCAAGCTGCTCGACCAGGGACAGGCCGGCGACAACGTCGGTTTGCTGCTGCGTGGTATCAAGCGTGAGGACGTCGAGCGCGGTCAGGTCGTGGTCAAGCCCGGCACCACCACGCCGCACACCGAGTTCGAGGGCCAGGTCTACATCCTGTCCAAGGACGAGGGCGGCCGGCACACGCCGTTCTTCAACAACTACCGTCCGCAGTTCTACTTCCGCACCACAGACGTGACCGGTGTGGTGACGCTGCCGGAGGGCACCGAGATGGTGATGCCCGGTGACAACACCAACATCAACGTGAAGCTGATCCAGCCGGTCGCAATGGACGACGGCCTGCGGTTCGCGATCCGTGAAGGTGGCCGCACCGTCGGCGCCGGCCGGGTCGTCAAGATCATCAAGTAGGTCTGCTCGACGCGAAGTCAGTACAAGGCCCGGACTGCCCGCTTCGGCAGTCCGGGCCTTGTGCGTCGCGGTTCGGCGTTATCTTGGCGGGACTCGGTTTGCCAGGATACGATCTGCGCTTATTGAGTCCGTGTCCGACGACCGGGCGAATCGTTAGGTTTGTCGTGTACTCGCCGGGAGGTTCGGATGTCGTTCGTGTTCGCGGCGCCGGAGTTTGTGGCGTCCGCGGCGACGGACCTGGCAAACATCGGTTCGACGATCAGCTCGGCCAGTGCGGCGGCTCTGGGCCCGACGTCGGGGGTGCTGGCCGCGGGCGCCGATGAGGTGTCGGCGACCGTCGCGGCCCTGTTTGAGGCGCACGCGCAGGCCTACCAGGCGCTCAGCGCCCAGGCCGCGTTGTTCCACCAGCAGTTTGTACAGCTCATGAGCGGCGGCGCGGCGCAGTATGCCGCGACCGAGGCCGCGAACGCATCGCCGCTGCAAGCCGTCGGGCAAGAATTGTCGAGCGCGATCGCTACACCCAGCCAGGCGCTGGCGCAGAGTCCGGCGATGAGCAGCGGCGCCAACGGGGCGCTGACGAGCGGGACCGGCGGGACCAGCGGGTCCGGCGGCTTTGGCACCGGCGGCAACGGCGCGGCAGGCCGACTGGTCGGCGTCGCCGCGAGCAGCGTCAGCCCGGCCGCCGCGGCAACCGGTGGTGGGGGCGCATTCTTCGGGCCCGGCGGGGCCGGCTTTGCCGGCAGCTTGGCCGCCGGCGAGAGCCTGGGCGGTGCGGGTTTTGCCGGCGCGAACGGCGGGCTGGTCGGATCCGGCGGCGTGGGGGCGGCGGCCGCGGAAGGCGCCGAAGAGCTCGGCATCGGTGGGGCGCCGCTGGCCGCGGGATCGGCCTTGCCGGTCACGCCGCTGGCCGCGGTGCCGGCGGCAGCGCCCGCCAATTCTTCGGCGACGATACGGCCGGCGGGGCCTGCCTACTCTCCGGGAACGGCCCAATCGGCGGAAACTGCCGGCGAATGACCGCTGATAGCCGGCCGTGGCGGTTTGCGCGCACCGCGTTCACCACGGCGCTAATCTGGCACGAACTTCCCAGCAAGGTGAGGAGAGACAGGTGTTGGCGCGCTACCTGAAGGCACAGCTGGTGGTTTTGCTGTGTGGCGGCCTGGTCGGTCCGATCTTTTTGGTCGTCTACTTCACCCTCGGGCTCGACAACGTGCTGCAGTGGATGCTGTACGTCGGCGCGCTGATCACCGTGGCCGACGTGGTGATCGCGGTCGCGTTGGCCAACTACGGGGCGAAGTCATCGGCCAAGACCGCGGCGCTCGAGCAGAACGGCGTGCTGGGGCTGGCGCAGATCACCGGGCTCACCGAGACGGGCACGTGGATCAATAACCAACAGGTGGTGAAGGTGCACCTGCACATCTCCGGGCCCGGGTTCTTGCCGTTCGACAGCGAAGACCGGGTCATCGCCAGCGTCACCCGGCTCGGCAACCTCAACGCCCGCAAGGTCGTGGTTCTGGTCAACCCGACCACCCAGGAATACCGAATCGACTGGGAGCGAAGCGCTTTGGTCAACGGGTTGATGCCGGCGCAGTTCACGATTGCCGAGGACAACAGGTCTTACGATCTCAGCGGGCAGGCCGGCCCGCTGATGGAGATCCTGCAGATCCTCAAGGCCAACAATGTTCCGCTCAACCGGATGGTCGATATCCGGTCCAATCCGGCGCTGCGCCAACAGATTCAGGCCGTGGTGCGCCGGGCGGCCGAACGGCAGGCACCGGCTGCCGCGCCGGCGGCCCCCGCGGGCCCGGCACCCGTCGTCACGCCACCGCAGCAGTCCATCGCCCAGCGCCTCCAGGAGCTGGAGACGCTGCGCGCCGGCGGCGCCCTGACCGATCAGGAGTACGCCAGCCGACGGGCCCAGATCATCTCCGAGATCTGATTCCCGGGCTGGGCTGAATTGCCCGGCTAGCTGCTGGGGCACCATCCCCCGATAGTGCGGCTGGCCGCACGCTCGGCACCGAACGTGCGGCTGGCCGCACGTTCGGCACACGAGATCGTCGCCGGGCGATTAGAACACGTTTCAGTTTCGCTGCTAGCCTGTCAGTTGCCGAGACGGCGCAGCGAAAGGGACCGTGAGTGGCTGGACATGCTGGATCACTGCAGGGACGGGTGGCGTTTGTCACCGGCGCCGCCCGGGCCCAAGGGCGCTCGCACGCGGTGCGACTTGCTCGGGAAGGCGCCGACATCGTCGCGCTCGACATCTGCGCACCGGCGTCTCACACCCTGACTTACCAGCCGGCCACCCCCGAGGATCTCGCCGAGACCGTCCGCTTGGTTGAAGCCGAGGGCCGCAAGGTACTGGCCCGCGAGGCGGACATCCGCGACGACGCCGCGCTGCGGCATCTGGTGGCCGACGCCGTCGAACAATTCGGTCGGCTCGACATTGTGGTGGCCAACGCCGGAGTGCTGGGCTGGGGCCGGGTTTGGGAGCTCACCGATGAGCAGTGGGACACGGTGATCGGTGTCAACCTGACCGGCACGTGGCGCACCCTGCGAGCCGCCATTCCCGCGATGATCGAGGCGGGCAACGGAGGCTCCATCGTCGTCGTCAGCTCGGCGGCGGGCCTGAGGGCCACCCCGGGCAACGGCCACTACGCGGCCAGCAAGTACGGCCTTACCGCACTGACCAACACGCTCGCGATCGAGCTCGGCGAATACGACATCCGGGTCAATTCCATCCACCCCTACTCGGTCGACACCCCGATGATCGAGCCGGGGGCGATGGCCCAGATATTCGCCAAGCATCCCCGTTATGTGCACAGCTTCCCGCCAATGCCGTTGCAGTACAAAGGGTTCATGACGGCCGATGAGGTATCCGACGTCGTTGTCTGGTTGGCCGGCGACGGCTCGGGCACGGTGACCGGCACGCAGATCCCCGTCGACAAGGGCGCCTTGAAGTATTGACAAGCCATCGTGTATGAACGCCACGTGACCAGCAGCGAAGCCGCCGAGCGCAGCGAAAAGGGAATCGTGATCGTCGGCGGTGGGTTGGCCGCCGCCCGGACGGCCGAGCAGCTGCGCCGCTCGCAATACACCGGCCGCATCACCATCGTCAGCGACGAGGTGCACCTGCCCTACGATCGCCCGCCGCTGTCCAAGGAGGTGCTGCGCAAGGAAGTCGACGACGTGGCCCTCAAACCGCGCGAGTGGTACGACGAGAAAGACATCGCCCTGCGTCTGGGTTCGGCCGTCGTCGGTCTCGACACCGCGGAGCGGACGATCACTCTCGATGACGGAACGGTACTCGGGTACGACGAGCTCGTCATCGCGACCGGGTTGGTGCCGCGGCGCATTCCGGCGTTCCCCGATCTCGAGGGGATTCGGGTGCTGCGCTCGGTCGACGAGAGCATGGCGTTGCGCGAACACGCGTCCGCGGCGCGGCACGCCGTGGTCATCGGTGCCGGTTTCATCGGCTGCGAGGTGGCGGCAAGCCTGCGCAGCCTCGGGGTGGACGTCGTGCTGGTGGAGCCGCAGCCGACGCCGCTCGCGTCGGTGCTCGGCGAACAGATCGGCGAGCTGGTGGCGCGGCTGCACCGCGGTGAGGGCGTCGATGTCCGCCTCGGTCTGGGTGTGGCGGAAGTCCGCGGCCAGGAGTGTGTCGACACCGTGGTGCTGACCGACGGTACGGAGCTGTCTGCAGACCTGGTCGTGGTCGGCATCGGATCCCGGCCGGCGACCGAGTGGCTCGAGGGCAGCGGTATCGAAGTCGACAACGGCGTCATCTGCGACGAAGCCGGACGCACCAGCGCCCCGAACGTGTGGGCGCTGGGCGACGTCGCCTCCTGGCGTGATGCGACGGGACATCAAGCGCGCGTGGAACATTGGAGCAACGTCGCCGACCAGGCCCGCGTGGTGGTGCCCGCGATGCTCGGGCAGGACGTGCCCACCAACGCGGTTGTTCCGTATTTCTGGAGCGACCAGTACGACGTCAAGATCCAGTGTCTGGGGGAGCCGGAAGCCGACGACATCGTGCATCTCGTCGAGGACGACGGACGCAAGTTCCTGGCTTATTACGAGCGCGATGGCGTGCTGGTCGGCGTGGTCGGCGGTGGGATGCCCGGCAAGGTTATGAAGGTCCGCGCCAAGATCGCCGCCGCTACCCCCATCGCCGAAGTATTGGGCTGACCGCGTGCCCCGGGTGGCGATACTCGACGATTACGCCGGCCTGGCCCTCGACTTGGCCGACTGGTCGCCGGTGCAGACGAGATCCGAAGTAACCGTCTTCGACCGGCACCTTTCCGAGGACGAGGCCGCGGAGGCGCTGCGGCCCTTCGATGTGATCTGCACCCTGCGCGAGCGGATGGCGCTTCCGCGCACACTCATCGAGCGGTTGCCGAACCTGAGACTGATCACCATCGTCGGCAGGAGCCTGCCGAACTTGGACATGGCCGCGGCCAGCGAATGCGGTGTCCTGGTCGCCCACTCGGATTTCGCCAATCCGCGCTTCAGCTCGGTTCGTGATGCCACTCCCGAACTCGCCTGGGGGCTGCTGATCGCAACGGTGCGCAATCTGGCCGAAGAGCATCGCCGGATGCGCGACGGCGGCTGGCAGGTCACCACCGGTATGACGCTGTCCGGCAAGACGCTGGGGCTGCTCGGTCTGGGCAGGATCGGCAAACGCATGGCCGAATACGCGAAAGTGTTTGGCATGCAAATCATTGCGTGGAGCCACAACCTCACCGAGGAGACCGCGGTTTCGGTCGGCGCTCGCCGGGTCGACAAGGCGACGGTGTTCGAAGAATCCGACGTGGTCTCCATCCACCTGGTGCTCTCGGAGCGCACGCGAGGTCTGGTCGGCCAGACCGAGCTGGCGCTGATGAAGCCGCACGCCTACCTGATCAACACTTCCCGTGGCCCGATCGTCGATGAGGCAGCGCTGATTGCCGCGCTGAAGACCGGGCGCATCGCCGGAGCCGGGATCGATGTCTATGACGTCGAACCGCCTCCGCCCGACCATCCGTTGCGACTTCTTCCGAATGTGACGTTGTCCCCCCACCTGGGGTACGTCACCCGGGAAATGCTGAGTGCCTTCTACTCCGACACCATCGAAGCCGTGGTGGCCTGGCTGGACGGAGCGCCCATCCGGATCGCCAACCCCGAGACCTAGAAAATCTACTGCCAGTGCACCGGCGGCCCGTGCGGATGGCATTCGCCGAGGATCGCGAGCTCGCCACCCGGCCAGCTACGGGCTCGCACCAAAAACCTGATCGGCGCGCCGGGTCCGTCCCGCGCGGGCTCCAGTGTGAGGTGGGCGAACGGCGAGCGCGCATCGGCTTGTGCGCCCACCGCGTCGATCCCGGCTCGGACGGCGGCGCGCTCGTCGTCGGACAGATACTGCCAGGTGATCGAATGCCACAGCACGGTCAACGTGCCCTCGGCCGGCCTCAGCCCGGCCACCGCCGCGGCGGCAGTGATGCGATGCAGCCGCGCCGGGACGTTCCGGGCGACGGCGACGGCGCCGCGCAGCCGGCGCAGTCGGGTGTCCTGGTCGGGCCAGACGTAGCTCAACACGGTCATTTCGCCGTCGGCGCCGGTGACGTCGATGGGCGCGATGTCGTAGCCGTTTCGCTCGACGATTCGCACCGCACCCTGCGGCGGCAGCGCGCCGTGCCACGCGTCGTCGATGGTCACCGGCGATTCCACCGATCCCCATTGGCCGCCGGGGTACCGGTAGTGGTAGTGGTCGGCCCGCAGGTTCAACCCGGCGCTCGATCCGATCTCGAAAAGCCTTACCGGCAAATCGAATTCGCGATTGACGCGCAGCAAACCGCCGATCAGCGCGGCGGAACGGCCCACCTCGTTGGTCTGGGGTGGGTGTTCGAGCGCCGCGCGCAGCGAGTTGCGGTGCGCGGCGCCGGTGCGCAGGATTTCGGGCCACGCGGCGTCGGCGTCCCAGCTACCGCCGGTGCTGGGATACCAGCGGCGCAACTGCGGTACCCGGCCGTCGAGCACCAACCGGTGCAGGCCGCCGAGCAGCCGAAGCGGCACCGCGTGGCGCGATGGATCGTCCTCGTGGCCGGACAAAATGGTCGCGAAGACGCCGCCGGTTTCGACGTCGCCGGCCACCAGCTCGAACAGCTCGCCGTACATCGGAGAGCCGGACGCGGAGCAGAACTGTCCCTGCGCCCGCAATGTGTGCAGCAGGTGCTCGGGCCTGGCGCTCACTGGTTCAGCCTCTCCAGCCCGGCGCCCACGACGTCGAACGCATCGCCGAGCGCGACGGGCAACGGGACGGATTCGTCGCCCAGCCAATGCTCGTAGGCGGCGAGCGCCACCCCGAGCATCGTCCACGCCACGGTCTGGGGCAGCAGATCGGTCGTCTTGCCGTCCAGGCGGCGCGCCACGAAGCCGGCGATCACTTCGCGCCAGCCGGCGTACATGGTCATCGAATACGCCTGCAGTTCGGGGGTCTGCAGGATCACCCGCATGCGCTGGCGGTGGCGGACGGTCTCGGATTCGTCAAAAGTGTTGAACGCCAACAGCGCCGCGCGCAGCGCCTCGCCCAGGGGCACCGCTCGATCGATGTTGTCGAGCAGGTCCCGCAGGTGCTCGAGGTGGGTGTCGAAGTCGCCCCAGGGGATGGCGTTCTTGGACGCGTAGTAGCGGAAGAGCGTTCGGCGGGAGATGCCGGCGGCCTGCGCGACGTCGTCGACACTCACCTCGCCAAAACCGCGCGCGCTGAACAACTCGATGCCAACGTCGGTGATGTGGTGCGGCGTCGTCGAGCGGCGCCTGCCCACCCGCGACTCCGGCATCATCGGAACCTTTCGTTTCGGCACTCGATGCCATATTATGACGACGATTGTGATCCAGATCAATCGTCGTCGAGCCTTCACGAGAGAGGTTATGCCCATGGACCACGAGATCGACACCGACTCCGAGCTCGTCACCGAGACCCTCGTCGAAGAGGTGTCCATCGACGGCATGTGCGGGGTCTACTGACCGTGGCCGCGCCCGCGCGCGCAGACTCGGTCGCAGTACCGCCCGCACCGTCGCCGAGTGCAGGGCTCGATTGCCCGGCTCCTCAGCGGGCCCCGGTTCGGCCCGCATCGTCGCCGGGCGTCTTCGATCCTGATCGCGGCTGGCGGTTGCACCCGCAGGTGGCGATTCGGCCGGAGTCGTTTGGTGCGCTGCTCTATCACTTCGGCACCCGCAAGCTGTCGTTTCTGAAGAACCCCACCATCCTCACCGTGGTGCGGTCGCTGGCCGACCACGCCGACGCCCGGTCCGCCTGCCGCGCCGCGGGGATCGGCGACGCCGGGCAGGCGCCGTATCTGCACGCGTTGGGTGTGCTGGCCGCTTCCAACATGCTGGTAGCACGGGAGGACCAGTGACCGTCCCAGCCACAACCGTGCCCCGGCTCATCGAACAGTTCGAGCGCGGACTGGATGCACCCATCTGCCTGACCTGGGAGCTGACCTACGCCTGCAACCTGGCATGTGTGCACTGCCTGTCGTCGTCGGGCAAACGCGATCCACGCGAGCTGTCCACCCGTCAATGTCAGGACGTCATCGACGAGCTGGAACGCATGCAGGTGTTCTACGTCAACATCGGCGGCGGGGAACCGACTGTGCGCCCGGACTTTTGGGAGCTGGTCGATTACGCCACCGCCCACCATGTCGGCGTGAAGTTCTCCACCAACGGGGTCCGCATCACCCCGGAGGTGGCCGCGCGGCTGGCGGCCAGTGATTACGTGGATGTCCAGATCTCACTGGACGGTGCCACCGCCGAGGTCAACGACGCCGTCCGCGGAGCGGGGTCATTCGCGATGGCGGTGCGCGCGCTGGAAAATCTCGCCGCGGCGGGGTTCGCCGACAGCGGGGGCGGCGCCAAGATCTCGGTCGTGGTCACCCGGCACAACGTCGGGCAACTCGACGAATTCGCGGCCTTGGCGCACCGCTACGGTGCGACCCTGCGCATCACCCGGCTGCGTCCCTCCGGTCGCGGCGCCGACGTGTGGGACGATCTGCACCCCACCGCCGCCCAACAGGTTGCGCTCTACGACTGGCTGGTCGCCAAGGGGGAGCGGGTGCTCACCGGCGACTCCTTCTTCCATCTGTCGCCGCTCGGCCAGTCCGGTGCACTGGCCGGCCTGAACATGTGCGGAGCCGGTCGCGTGGTGTGCCTGATCGACCCGGTCGGCGACGTGTACGCCTGCCCGTTCGCCATCCACGACCGCTTCTTGGCCGGAAACATTCTGTCTGACGGGGGATTTGACAACGTCTGGAGGAACGCGCCGCTGTTCCGTGAGCTGCGGGAGCCGCAGTCGGCGGGCGCGTGCGGCACCTGCGGGCACTACGACAGCTGCCGGGGAGGCTGCATGGCGGCCAAGTTCTTCACCGGCCTGCCGATCGACGGCCCGGATCCCGAGTGCGTCCAGGGGCACAGTGCGTCGGCGCTGTCCCGTGAGCGCCAGACGCCCCGGCCGCGCGCTGACCACTCGCACGGGCAGCCGGGCCGCCAACCGGTGGCGCTGACCCTCTCCGTGCGGCCGCCGGCGCGGCCGTGCAACGAAAGCCCGCTGTAGTGATGGCCAACGAGTGGTTCGAAACGGTCGCCGTCGCGCAACAGCGCGCGAAGCGACGGCTACCGAAATCCGTTTACTCGTCGTTGATTTCGGCCAGCGAAAAAGGCATTACGGTGGCCGACAACGTCGCAGCCTTCAGCGAGCTAGGCTTCGCGCCGCACGTGATCGGCGCGTCGGTAAAGCGTGATCTGTCAACTACCGTTATGGGACAGGATCTTGCGCTTCCGGTGATCATCTCGCCGACCGGCGTTCAGGCGGTTGACCCAGACGGTGAGGTGGCCGTGGCGCGGGCCGCCGCGGCACGCGGAACGGCCATGGGGCTGTCCTCTTTCGCCAGCAAGCCGATCGAGGAGGTCATCGCCGCCAACCCCAAGGTTTTCTTCCAGGTGTACTGGCTCGGCGGGCGCGACGCGATCGCCGAGCGGGTGGAACGCGCGCGTCAGGCCGGCGCGGTCGGTCTGATCGTCACCACGGACTGGACGTTCTCGCACGGCCGGGACTGGGGGAGCCCGGAGATCCCCGAGGCGATGAATCTGCGGACCGTGCTGCGGTTGTCTCCGGAGGCGATCCTCCGGCCGCGGTGGCTGTGGAAGTTCGGCAAGACACTGCGGCCGCCGCAGCTGCGGGTGCCCAACCAGGGTCGCCGCGGCGAGGCCGGCCCGCCCTTCTTCGCCGCATACGGGGAGTGGATGGGCACGCCTCCGCCGACCTGGGAAGACATCGCGTGGCTTCGCGAGCTGTGGGGCGGACCGTTCATGCTCAAGGGCGTGATGCGGGTGGATGACGCTAAAAGGGCAGTGGATGCCGGTGTTTCCGCGATATCGGTGTCGAACCACGGCGGCAACAACCTGGACGGCACCCCGGCGTCGATTCGCGCGTTGCCCGCGGTGGCCGCGGCGGTCGGCGACCAGGTCGAGGTGCTGCTGGACGGTGGCATCCGGCGCGGCGGCGACGTCGTCAAGGCGGTGGCGCTGGGCGCACGCGCGGTGATGATCGGCCGGGCGTACCTGTGGGGCCTCGGCGCGGCCGGCCAGGCGGGCGTCGAAAACGTCCTCGACATCTTGCGCGCCGGCGTCGACTCGGCGCTGATGGGTCTGGGTCACTCCTCGGTCCATGACCTGAGCCCCGACGACGTCCTGGTGCCGCCCGGCTTCACCCGGACGCTCGGTGCGGCGTCCGCCGCGGATGCCTAGCCGGGTCGCTGCGGGGGCGCCGGCAAATTTCCGGTCATGTTGGGCAGCTTTGCCTGGATTAGCGGTGCGCTATTTTCGGCAGTCGCGGGAATGCCCTTTGCTTACAATCGACGGACGCGAAAATTTGTGGTGCTCGCGGGGTACCCGTGACAAACGAGTCTTGAATTCCGCCCAACCGATGAACGGCTCAGAAAAAATTTGTTTTGAAGGTACAACAATTGGTGCACGCCAGGTGAATTCGTCCTACCATCAGCCAGTGCCCGTACTCGGCGAATTAGGAACGGCGACTTCGAGCCAGCTTTCCAGCACCTCGCCGTCCATAATGGTCCCATTGGGTTCGACCGAGCAACACGGTCCCCATCTTCCGTTGGACACCGACACCCGGATCGCGACCGCCGTCGCCCGCGGGGCTGCGGCCGGTCTCCGAACCCTGCTCGGGCACGAGTGGTTGGTGGCACCTGCCATCGCCTACGGCGCCAGCGGCGAGCACCAGGACTTCGCCGGCACGATCTCGATCGGTACCGATGCCCTGACGACGCTGCTGGTGGAGTACGGCAGGTCGGCCGCCTGCTGGGCCCAGCGCCTGGTCTTCGTCAACGGTCACGGCGGCAACGTCGGCGCTCTGCGCGGCGCGGTGCGCACGTTGCGCGCCGAAGGCCGGGACGTCGGATGGAGCGCCTGCGCTGCCTCCGGCGGCGACGCCCATGCCGGCCACAGCGAGACATCGCTGTTGCTGCATATCTCGCCGGCCGAGGTGCGCAGCGATCGCTGGCTCGCCGGAAACCGGGCACCGTTGGCGGAATTGATCGGACCGATGCGTCGCGGGGGAGTCGCGGCGGTCAGCCGGATCGGCGTGCTGGGGGACCCGACCACCGCGACCGCCGTCGAGGGCAGCCGCATCTTCGGCGAGATGGTGGACGGGTGTGTCCGTCGAGTCGCCCGGTGGCTGCCCGGGCCCGACGGGATGCTGACATGAGCCAACCCCGACTGCCGGACGGTTTCGCTGTCCAGGTCGATCGCCGAGTGCGGGTACTCGGCGACGGCTCGGCCCTGCTCGGCGGCTCACCGACCCGCCTGCTCAAGCTGGCTCCCGCCGCCCAGGACATGCTGTCCGATGGCCGGCTCAAGGTTCGCGACGACGTCAGCGCCCAACTGGCCCGCACCCTGCTGGACGCCACGGTGGCCCATCCCAGGCCCTCGGGTGGCCCATCGCACCGCGACGTGACCGTCGTAATCCCGGTACGCAACAACGTTTCTGGTGTTCGGCGCCTGGTGAGCTCGCTGCGCGGATTGCGTGTCGTCGTGGTGGACGACGGTTCGTCCCCGCCGATCGAGCCGGCGGACTTCGTCGGCGCGCACTGCGACGTCGAGGTGTTGCGCCACACGTTCAGCAAGGGTCCGGCGGCGGCACGCAACACGGGGCTGGCCTCTTGCAAGACCGACTTCGTCGCGTTCCTCGACTCCGACGTCGCGCCGCGCCGGGGTTGGCTGGAGGCGCTCCTGGGTCACTTTTGCGACCCCACCGTCGCCTTGGTCGCGCCACGCATCGTCGGTCTCTCGCAGAGCGAGAATGTGGTCGCGCGCTATGAGGCGGTGCACTCGTCGCTGGACCTTGGGCAGCGCGAGGCGCCGGTGTTACCCCACAGCACGGTGTCCTACGTTCCCAGCGCGGCGATCATCTGCCGGTGCTCGGCCATCCGCGACGTCGGCGGGTTCGACGAGACCATGCAGTCGGGCGAGGACGTCGACCTGTGCTGGCGGCTGATCGAAGCGGGCGCCCGGCTGCGGTACGAGCCGATTGCACTGGTCGCCCACGATCACCGCACCGAGCTCCGGGACTGGCTTGCGCGCAAGGCGTTCTACGGGGGTTCGGCGGCTCCGCTGTCCGTGCGCCACCCGGACAAGACGGCGCCGGTGGTGATCTCCGGCTGGGCCTTGATGGCCTGGATTCTGATGGCGCTGGGGACGAGCCTGAGCCAACTCACCTCGATCGTGATCGCGCTGTTGACGGGCCGGCGGATCGCCAGGGCCATGCGCAGCGCGGAGACTTCGATGACCGACGTTCTGCTGATCGCC
This sequence comes from Mycobacterium sp., assembly GCA_035693385.1. Classification (GTDB taxonomy): domain Bacteria; phylum Actinomycetota; class Actinomycetes; order Mycobacteriales; family Mycobacteriaceae; genus Mycobacterium. The sequence goes on along the minus strand of DASSGQ010000075.1, from coordinate 15,244 downwards.
AGCCGCGGTTTGGGGTCGGCGGCGCTCCAGCTCGCGTCGGCCCTATGCCGGCACTACTGGCCACTGGCGTTGTTCGCGGCCATCCTGTCGCGCCACTTCCGACGGGTCGTGCTGGTCGCGGCTGTCATGGACGGCGTGGTGGACTGGCTTCGGCGCCGGGACGCCAGCAGCGATGAAATCGAGCCGATCGGGCTGCTGACCTACCTGCTGCTCAAGCGCGTCGACGACCTGGCCTACGGCCTGGGCCTGTGGTGGGGCGTGGTGCGCGAACGCAACCTGCGCGCGCTCAAACCGCAGTTTCGGAGTTAACGGCCGCCTTGGCGTTGCCTTGACCGAAGCCATGTTGCACAGCGATGTGCTGATCATCGGTGCCGGCAGCGCTGGATCGGTTGTTGCCGAACGGCTTTCCGCCGACCCCGCCTGCGTGGTGACCGTCCTGGAGGCGGGGCCAGGGTTGACTGATCCGGAGTTGCTGGCTCGGACGACCAACGGTTTGCAACTGCCGATCGGGGTGGGCAGCCCGCTGGCCCAGCGCTACCTGACCCGGCTCACCGACCGCCACGCTTTGCAGCTGCCCATCGTGCGCGGATCGACGGTCGGCGGATCGGGTGCCGTCAATGGCGGGTATTTCTGCCGCGGAATGCCGCGCGACTTCGATCGCGCCGCAATCCCCGGCTGGGCGTGGTCTGATGTTCTCGACCACTTCCGCGCGATCGAGACCGACTTGGATTTCGATGGTCCCGCGCACGGCGACAGCGGCCCCATCCTGGTTCGCCGAACTCGCGACATGACCGGCACCACCGAACGGTTCATCGCGGCCGCCGGGCGTGCCGGTTTTCCCTGGATTGCCGACCTCAACGATTGCGGGCCGGAGCTGACCTCTGGCGTGGGCGCCGTACCACTCAACATCGTCGACGGTGTGCGCATCGGGTCCGGCGCGGCATATCTGATTCCGGCCTTGGACAGATCAAACCTGACGTTGCTGGCGCAAACCCGGGCGGTGCGAGTGCGTTTTGCCGGCAGCACCGCGTTCGGTGTCGACGCGATCGGCCCGCAGGGCCCGACGACGTTTACCGCTACCCGCATCGTGTTGTGTGCCGGGGCGATTCAGTCTGCTCATCTGCTGATGTTGTCCGGCATCGGCGATGAAGCAATGTTGCGTGCGGCCGGCGTGCCCGTGGTATCGCCGCTGCCGGTGGGCATGTTCTGCAGCGATCACCCCGAGTGGGTGTTGCCGACCAACTGGGCCGTCGCTACCGGGCGGCCGGTGATAGAGGTCGTGCTGAGCACCGACGACGGGATCGAGATCCGGCCGTACACGGGCGGATTCGTCGCCATGACCGGTGACGGCACCCCGGGGCATCCCGACTGGCCGCACATCGGAGTGGCGCTCATGCAGCCACGGGCGCGTGGGCGCGTCATGCTCGTGTCGCGGGATCCCGGTGTGCCGCCGCGTATCGAGCATCGCTACGACAGCGAGCCCGACGATGTCGCAGCGCTGCGCCGGGGCAGTGAATTGGCCCGCGAATTAGCCGGTGCGGAAACACATGTCGGGTCTCCGGTGTGGTCGACGTCGCAGCACCTGTGTGCCAGCGTCCCGATGGGAGCCGACGGCGACCCGCGAGCCGTCGTCGATCATCGCTGCCGGGTGCGCGGCATCGAAAACCTTTGGGTGATAGACGGTTCCATCCTGCCTTCGATCACCAGCCGCGGGCCGCACGCCACCATTGTGATGCTTGGACATCGCGCGGCCGGGTTCGTTCGGCTGAATTAGGCTGAGTAGGGCGTCATTTCGCCGTACTCCGCGGGTGCGGCCGACTGCTCTCTCGGCGATCCCGACGCGGCCGTCGCCGGAGAATAGGGTGGCGTTGCCGGGGAATAAGCCGCCGTTGCCGCAGGCGCCGCCGTCACCGGCGTGGCGGCGGGCAACGCGGTTGCCGCCGCCGGAGAGAGTTCGGGCGTTTCGGCCGGCACCGCCGCTACCGGCGTGCCGACCGGTGTTGCCGCCACCGCATCCGCGGTTGCCGGAGCATAAGCCGGTGTGGCCGCCTGCAGCGGCGATACCGGCGTGGCAGCCGACCCCGCCGGCACGGCAGCGGCCGGCGAACTCGTGGATGCCAGCCCGGCCGGCGGAGCCGATATGGGCGCGATCGCCGCCGTCAGGGGTGCCGCCGGTGCGGCCGGCACCGACCCACCCGCCACCCCCGTCGCGGATGCCCCAGCCGCCGGTACCCCCGCCGCCGCCGAACCCGCCGATGCCGCGCTGCCCATCACCGGCTGCACCGTGGTTGCGGCTTTCAAGACCTGACTGGGGGCGTGCCCCCCGCTGAGCACACCCTGGCCGGCGGCCTGCAGCGGCGTGCTGTTCGCGGCCTCGGTGAGCGCATATTGCTCGGAGCCGGCACTCATCAGCTGGACAAACTGGGTGTGGAACGCCTGTGCCGCCGCGCTGAGCGCCTGATAGGCCTGGGCGTGCGCGTCGAACAGCGCCGCAATGCTCGCCGACACCTCGTCAGCTCCGGCGGGCAATATGCTCGACACCGGCCCCGACGCTACGGAGTTGGCATCGCTGATCGTGGATCCGATATTCGCCAAATCTGTTGCGGCAGCGGCCACATACTCCGGCGCCGCGATCACGTACGACATCCCGCTCCCCACCTGCCTGGAGTTCGCGCGCCCTCCCCAGGGCGAACTCCGCTCATCCGGATGGTAACCCGACCACCGCATCCGCCGAGGCGTTTTCAGGTGAACTTCAGTAGGCGGGTTCGGCGCGGCTACCTGCGGCCGTCGAGGCCCGGCGCACCAGGATTAGCTGTTGCACGTCACGTCCTGGGGCCCACCGCCCGATCCGGAGTGCGGAGACCGCGACGATTACGGCCATCACGGCCATCGAAGCGTGCGTGGTGGTGAGGAATGCTGATTTGCTGACCTCGGCCATCGCCGTGGCGGCGAGTCGGTTGCCGCGCTGCAAACCGGTCCGGTGCAGCCCGCCGGCCGCGGCGATGCCCACCGCTTAGGCGGCGCCCTATTTCTAATCCCGAACCGCACTCAGGATCTCCGCGGTTCGTAGGTGCGGTGCAGAACCCGACGGCCGTGCTGAATATCAAAGTGAACCAGGTTAATTCGCGCAATGCGGAATGGAGGTCAAGTATTGGCATGCACGCGAAGCCAACCGATATCAACAACGTGCCCTCGAATAGCACCAGCCGAAAGTTTTGGTACGTACCAGAATGACAGTGCCGAGGAAATGCCCAGCGCCGGCCGTCATCAGCGGGGATGACCCGTGATCTGCAACTACGGCCTGCCGAGACGGACGAATTCGAAGGTTGCGCCGGACAGCGCGAAAACGGCTAGCGCAGCGAATATCGAATAGGCAGGTGCTTCAGGCCTCCGACGAACGTGGTGGCGATGAGTTCGGGTTCGCCATTGAGCTCAATCGATTTCAGTCGCGGCAACAGTTCGCTGAAAAAGCTGTTCACCTCTATGCGGGCCAGTGCGGCCCCGAGGCAGAAGTGGACGCCGTATCCGAATGCCAAGTGCTTGTTGGGGTCTCGTCCGACGTCAAAACTGAACGGATCGTCGAACATCTCCTCGTCGCGGTTGCCCGAGACGTAAGCCAGATATACGGCTTCGCCTTCGGCGATCGGCACCCCGCGGATGGTGGTGTCCTTAGTGGCGGTGCGCATGAATTCCTTGACCGGCGTCACCCAGCGGATCATTTCCTCGGTGGCCAGCGGCATCAAGTCGAGATTGGAGGTCAGTCGCTCCCGTTGGTCGGGGTTTTCGATCAGCGCGCGCAGGCCTCCGGCGATCGTCGCGCTCGTGGTGTCGTGGCCGGCGGTGGCGATGATCACGTAGTAGGACGCGGTGTCGACGTCCGACAACGGCTCGCCGTCGACGCGGGCGTTGGCGATCGCCGAGGCCAGGTCTTCGGTCGGAGTCTCGCGGCGCGATCCGGTGAGCGCATTGAAGTATCCGAAAAAGTCGAGCAGAACCTGGAGTTGCTCGTCGAGGCTGGTGCCGCGGCGAAATTCGGCATCGTCGCCGCCGAACAGTTCCTGGGTTAGCTTGAGCATGCGCCCGAAGTCCGACTCCGGCAGGCCCAGCAGCGACATGATCACGTACAAGGGGTAATTCACCGCGACTTCCTGCACGAAGTCGCATTCGTTGCCCGCCGCCATCATCTTGTCGACATAAAGTTTGGCGAGTTCGTCAGTCCGGACTTTGAGCGCCCGCATCGCCTTGGGCCGAAACCAGTCGGCGCCGATCGCGCGTACCACCCGATGTTGCGGATCGTCCATATGGATTAGCGTGCGCAGCCCCATCCCGGCGTCCAGCTGAGCCCGCGCGACGTCGTCGGCGGCGGCCGTGCCGAGCAGCGGCCTCGGTTCATTGATGAACAGATTGTTGGCGCGCTCGATCTCCATGATGTCCGCGTGCTTGGTGATCGCCCAGAACGGCCGGTAGGGCGCACAGTCGACCGGCACCACCGGTGCGTGGGCCCGCAGATGGGTCAGCGCCGCGTGCAGCCGCGGCTCGTCCGCGTAGGCGGTTGGGTCGGCGAACACCTTGGCGGCCTCGCGCGATACCGGGTCGACCGTCGGTGTGCCCATCGCCTGCCTCGCCTCGCGATCACGGAATTTCCTCAACGGGTGCCAGTCTGAGCGAGGGTGGGTCTGTACCTCAAGAAGACCCCTGACCACCGGGTTAGGGGTCCTGCGAAACCGTGTCCGCGACCATGCTGGCGATGTTTGCCCGAGATTTGGCCAAACCCATGATCTGAGGCATACTGTTCAGGTTGCCTTGCGCCAGGTCTGTACCTGGCCGGGCATACGACCAGCGCCTAAACGGGCGCGTCCGGTCCCATCCTTGGCGAGCGACGAATTTCGGCCGCGAACAAGGCTGCGTAAGGGTGACACACCCGACCGCGGGGGTCGGTGGACCACGACAGGTAAACAGCGGCGCAGTACCGGCGCGACGCTCGACCGGGCCAACATTGGCCGGGCCGATTGGCGCGCTGGGGGGCACCAGGCCCGGGGACGGGCCTCAACAGGAGTGAGGGTAGGAGAAGCGTGGCGGGACAGAAGATCCGCATCAGGCTTAAGGCCTACGACCATGAGGCCATCGACGCGTCGGCGCGCAAGATCGTCGAGACCGTCGTCCGCACGGGTGCCAGCGTCGTAGGTCCGGTGCCGCTGCCGACTGAGAAGAACATCTACTGCGTCATCCGCTCTCCGCACAAGTACAAGGACTCGCGGGAGCACTTCGAAATGCGCACTCACAAGCGGCTGATTGACATCCTCGATCCCACGCCGAAGACGGTTGACGCGCTGATGCGCATCGATCTTCCGGCCAGTGTCGACGTCAACATCCAGTAGGAGATTCCAGAGCAATGGCGAGAATAGGCATTCTGGGTACCAAGCTGGGCATGACGCAGGTATTCGACGAGAACAACCGGATCGTGCCGGTGACGGTGGTCAAGGCGGGGCCGAACGTGGTGACCCGCATTCGCACCCCGGAGCGCGACGGCTACAGCGCCGTTCAGTTGGCTTACGGCGAGATCAGCCCGCGCAAGGTCAACAAGCCCGTGACCGGTCAGTACACCGCCGCGGGCGTCAACCCGCGCCGGTATCTGGCCGAACTGCGCCTGGACAACCCGGACGCGGCGGCCGAGTACGAGGTCGGGCAGGAGTTGACGGCTGAGATCTTCGCCGACGGCAACTATGTCGACGTGACGGGCACGTCCAAGGGCAAGGGCTTCGCCGGCACCATGAAGCGGCACGGCTTCCGCGGCCAGGGCGCCAGTCACGGCGCCCAGGCGGTGCACCGCCGTCCCGGCTCCATCGGCGGCTGCGCCACCCCGGCGCGGGTCTTCAAGGGCACCCGGATGGCCGGCCGGATGGGCAACGACCGGGTGACCGTTCAGAACCTGTTGGTACACAAGGTCGATACCGAGAACGGCGTGCTGCTGATCAAGGGCGCGGTCCCCGGCCGCACCGGTGGACTCGTGATGGTCCGCAGCGCGATCAAACGAGGTGAGAAGTAATGGCAGCTCAAGAGGACCAGAAGGGCCTCAAAATTCAGGTCAAGACGCCGGGCGGCAAGGTCGACGGCTTCATCGAGCTGCCGGCCGAGTTGTTCGACGCTCCGGCCAACATCGCACTGATGCACCAGGTGGTCACCGCTCAGCGCGCGGCCGCCCGCCAGGGCACGCACTCGACCAAGACCCGTGGCGACGTCCGCGGCGGCGGCAAGAAGCCCTACCGGCAGAAGGGGACTGGTCGGGCCCGGCAGGGCTCGACGCGCGCCCCGCAGTTCACCGGCGGCGGCGTCGTGCACGGTCCCAAGCCGCGCGACTACAGCCAGCGCACGCCCAAGAAGATGATCGCCGCCGCGTTGCGCGGGGCGCTGTCCGACCGGGCACGCAACGGGCGCATTCACGCGGTCACTGAGCTGGTCGCGGGCCAGACCCCTTCCACCAAGAGCGCCAAGGCATTTCTGGACGCCTTGACCGACCGCAAGCAAGTGCTGTTAATCATCGGGCGCACCGACGAGACCGGCACGAAGAGCGTGCGCAACCTGCCGGGTGTGCACGTCCTGACGCCCGATCAGCTCAACACGTATGACGTGCTGCGGTCCGATGACGTCGTGTTCAGCGTCGAGGCGCTCAACGCTTACATCGCGGCGAACACGGCCACCGACACGGTGGCCGATACGGCGAGCACCGAGGAGGTTTCGGCCTGATGGCGACCATCGCTGACCCCCGCGACATCATCCTGGCGCCGGTCATTTCGGAGAAGTCCTACGGGCTGCTCGACGACAACGTGTACACGTTCGTGGTTCACCCCGATTCGAACAAGACGCAGATCAAGATCGCTGTCGAGAAGATCTTTTCCGTCAAGGTCGCATCGGTGAACACCGCCAACCGGCAGGGCAAGCGCAAGCGCACCCGGACCGGCTTCGGCAAGCGCAAGAACTCCAAGCGCGCCATCGTCACCCTGGCGCCGGGCAGCAAGCCGATTGACCTGTTCGGAGCGCCGGCCTAGCCGCGCGAGAGAAAGACCTGATTAGACATGGCTATTCGCAAGTACAAGCCGACGACCCCCGGGCGTCGCGGCGCCAGCGTGTCCGACTTCGCCGAGATCACCCGCGCGCAGCCGGAGAAGTCGTTGGTGCGCCCTCTGCACGGGCATGGTGGGCGCAACGCACACGGCCGCATCACCACCCGTCACCAGGGTGGCGGCCACAAGCGTGCCTACCGGGTGATTGATTTCCGGCGCAACGACAAAGACGGTGTCAATGCCAAGGTCGCACACATCGAGTACGACCCCAACCGCACCGCCAACATCGCGTTGCTTCATTTCCTGGACGGCGAGAAGCGCTACATCATTGCCCCGCAGGGGCTTTCGCAGGGCGACGTGGTGGAGTCGGGCGCCAACGCCGACATCAAGCCGGGCAACAACCTGCCGCTGCGTAACATCCCGGCCGGTACGTTGATCCACGCCGTCGAACTGCGGCCCGGTGGTGGTGCCAAGCTCGCGCGTTCGGCAGGGTCGAGCATCCAGCTGCTCGGTAAAGAGGGCACCTACGCGTCGCTGCGCATGCCCAGCGGTGAGATCCGCCGCGTCGACGTGCGCTGTCGCGCAACGGTCGGCGAGGTGGGCAACGCCGAGCAGGCGAACATCAACTGGGGCAAGGCCGGTCGCATGCGGTGGAAGGGCAAGCGCCCGTCCGTCCGTGGTGTGGTCATGAACCCGGTGGACCACCCGCACGGCGGTGGCGAGGGCAAGACCTCGGGTGGCCGTCACCCGGTCAGCCCGTGGGGCAAGCCCGAGGGCCGCACCCGCCATCCGAACAAGCTCAGCAACAAGCTCATCGTCCGACGCCGGCGCACCGGCAAGAAGCACTCGCGGTAGGCCGGCGACGATGCAGAGCGCAGCGATGAGGAGAAGCCGGGCAATCGGACGTAGGAGTAGCACATGCCACGCAGCCTGAAGAAGGGCCCGTTCGTCGACGACCACCTGCTGAAGAAGGTCGACGTTCAGAACGAGAAGAACAGCAAGCAGGTCATCAAGACCTGGTCGCGCCGTTCGACGATCATTCCGGACTTCATCGGCCACACCTTTGCGGTGCACGACGGCCGCAAGCACGTTCCGGTGTTCGTCACCGAGGCGATGGTCGGCCACAAGCTTGGCGAATTCGCGCCGACGCGCACCTTCAAGGGGCACATCAAGGACGACCGGAAGGCCAAACGGCGATGAGCACCACCACTACTGAATTCCCGTCGGCGACGGCTGTCGCACGGTTCGTGCGGGTCTCGCCGACCAAGGCGCGCCGGGTCATCAACCTGGTGCGTGGTCGCTCGGTGACCGACGCGCTCGACATCCTGCGCTGGGCGCCGCAGGCCGCCAGCGAGCCGGTGGCCAAGGTGATCGCCAGTGCCGCGGCCAACGCCCAGAACAACAATGGGCTGGACCCCGCGACCTTGGTGGTCGCGACGGTGTACGCCGACGAGGGACCGACCGCCAAGCGCATCCGTCCGCGCGCGCAGGGCCGCGCGTTCCGGATCCGCAGGCGCACCAGCCACATCACGGTCGTGGTCGAGAGTCGGCCGGCCAAGGATCAGGGTTCGGCGAAGTCGACCCGGGCCCGCCGCGCCGAGGCCAGCAAGGCCGCGGCGAAGAAGGCGCCGGCGAACAAGACGGCGGCCAAGAAAGCACCAGCCAAATCCGCTGAGGCTAAGGCAACCGGCAAAACTACTGGAACTGCTACGGCAACCGCGCAGACTTCGGAAGCGAAGGGGGGCTCAGACTAGTGGGCCAAAAGATCAATCCGCATGGCTTCCGGCTGGGCATCACCACGGACTGGAAGTCCCGCTGGTATGCCGACAAGCAGTACGCCGAGTACGTCAAGGAAGACGTGGCGATCCGACGGCTGCTGTCCAGCGGCCTGGAGCGCGCCGGGATCGCCGACGTGGAGATCGAGCGCACCCGAGACCGGGTCCGGGTGGACATCCACACCGCGCGTCCGGGGATCGTCATCGGGCGCCGCGGCACCGAGGCCGACCGGATTCGTGCCGACCTGGAAAAGCTGACCAAGAAGCAGGTCCAGCTGAACATCCTCGAGGTCAAAAACCCGGAGTCGCAGGCACAATTGGTGGCGCAGGGGGTGGCCGAGCAGCTGAGCAACCGGGTGGCGTTCCGCCGCGCGATGCGCAAGGCGATCCAGTCGGCCATGCGCCAGCCCAACGTCAAGGGCATCCGGGTGCAGTGCTCGGGCCGCCTCGGCGGTGCCGAGATGAGCCGCTCGGAGTTCTACCGCGAGGGACGGGTGCCGCTGCACACGCTGCGCGCCGACATCGACTACGGCCTGTATGAGGCCAAGACCACCTTCGGCCGGATCGGCGTGAAGGTGTGGATCTACAAGGGCGACATCGTCGGAGGCAAACGCGAATTGGCGGTCGCCGCACCGGCGGGCGCCGAGCGTCCGCGCCGCGAGCGCCCGTCGGGTACGCGTCCACGGCGCAGCGGCGCGTCGGGCACCACCGCGACCAGCACCGAGGCCGGGCGGGCCGCCGGCGCCGAAGAGAGCACGACATCCGGCGACGCTGCGCCCACTGTGTCCTCCTTGGAACCGCAGAGCACGGAGAGCACGGAGAGCACGGAGAGCTGAATCATGTTGATTCCACGCAAAGTCAAGCACCGTAAGCAGCACCATCCCCGCCAGCGCGGTATCGCCAGCGGTGGTACGTCGGTGAACTTCGGTGATTACGGCATCCAGGCCCTGGAGCACGCCTACGTCACGAACCGGCAGATCGAGTCGGCGCGTATCGCCATCAACCGCCACATCAAGCGTGGCGGCAAGGTGTGGATCAACGTCTTCCCCGACCGCCCGCTGACCAAGAAGCCCGCCGAAACCCGGATGGGTTCGGGTAAGGGCTCCCCGGAATGGTGGGTCGTCAACGTCAAGCCGGGTCGGGTGCTGTTCGAACTCAGCTACCCCAACGAGCAGATCGCCCGTGCTGCCCTGACCCGGGCGATCCACAAGCTGCCGATCAAGGCACGCATCGTGACCCGAGAGGAGCAGTTCTGATGGCAGTCGGAATTTCGCCTGGCGAACTGCGCGAGCTGACCGACGAGGAGTTGGCCGAGCGCGTGCGTGAATCCAAGGAAGAGCTGTTCAACCTGCGCTTCCAGATGGCGACCGGACAGCTGACCAACAACCGTCGGCTGCGCGTGGTGCGTCACGAGATCGCGCGCGTCTACACCGTGTTGCGTGAACGAGAACTGGGCCTGGCTAGCGGACCCAACGGGTCCGACGGAAACAAGGAAGCGTGATGGCAGAAGCGAAGGTTGCGTCCTCGGCGGCCAAGTCCGCCCCGAAGGCGGCCCCGGAAGCCGCCGGATCGAAAGACAAGGGCCCCAAGCACACTCCGCCCACGCCGACAGCGCGCGGCCGGCGCAAGGTGCGCATCGGTTATGTGGTGAGCGACAAGATGCAGAAGACCATCGTGGTCGAGCTGGAAGACCGCATGCGTCACCCCTTGTACGGCAAGATCATCCGGACCACCAAGAAGGTCAAGGCACACGACGAGAACAGCGTCGCCGGCATCGGTGACCGTGTCTCGCTGATGGAGACGCGCCCGATGTCGGCCACCAAGCGCTGGCGGCTCGTCGAGATTTTGGAGAGGGCCAAGTAACGGCCAACTAGCCGCAAAGTCGCAACGGAATCGCCCGGGACCTTACGAGGTCCCGGGCGATTCTGCGATTGCAGTTCGGCGAGCGTAACGCCGCTGCGAAAATCGGCCGGCGATTTCGCGGTGGCGTTACGCTCGCAAGCGGGCGGTGCCCCAGATGGGCGCCGCTTGGCCCCGCCGCCGTGCTGGACTTTCGGCCAGTCGCCATGTCGCCGGTGTAGTCTGCACGCGACCCTCGGTAGGTCCACCACGGAAGTAAGGCTGACGATGGCGACAGAATTCACGGGCAAGATCGCGCTGGATATTCGCGACTCGGAACCGGACTGGGGTCCGTACGCCGCGCCCACGGCACCCGCGAACTCACCGAACATCCTCTATTTGGTCTGGGATGACACCGGGATCGCGACGTGGGACTGCTTCGGTGGCCTCGTCGAGATGCCCGCCATGACGCGGATAGCCGCACGTGGCGTGCGACTGTCGCAATTTCACACCACCGCCCTGTGTTCGCCCACCCGGGCGTCCTTGCTGACCGGACGCAACGCCACCACCGTCGGCATGGCCACCATCGAAGAGTTCACCGACGGGTTCCCTAACTGCAATGGACGAATCCCGGCCGATACCGCGCTGCTCTCCGAAGTGCTCGCCGAACGTGGTTACAACACTTACTGCGTCGGCAAGTGGCACCTGACGCCCCTCGAGGAGTCGAATCTGGCGTCTACCAAACGGCACTGGCCGACGTCGCGCGGCTTCGAACGCTTCTACGGTTTCATGGGCGGCGAGACTGACCAGTGGTATCCCGACCTGGTGTACGACAATCACCCCGTAAACCCGCCGGGTACACCGGAAGACGGCTACCACCTGTCGAAGGACATCGCCGACAAGACCATCGAATTCATCCGTGATGCCAAGGTGATCGCGCCCGACAAGCCGTGGTTCAGCTATGTGTGCCCAGGCGCCGGGCATGCGCCGCACCACGTGTTCAAGGACTGGGCGGACAAGTACGCGGGCCGGTTCGACATGGGCTACGAGCGCTATCGCGAGATTGTGCTGGAAAACCAGAAGTCCCTGGGGATCGTGCCGCCGGACACCGAATTGTCGCCCGTCAACCCGTATTTGGACGTCAAGGGACCGCAGGGCGAGCCCTGGCCGCTGCAGGATACGGTGCGGCCGTGGGACTCACTCAACGACGAAGAGAAGAACCTGTTCAGCCGGATGGCCGAGGTTTTTGCCGGCTTCCTGAGCTACACGGATGCCCAGATCGGCCGCATCCTGGACTATCTCGAGGAGTCCGGCCAGCTGGACAACACCATCATCGTGGTGATTTCCGACAACGGCGCCAGTGGTGAGGGCGGGCCCAACGGATCGGTGAACGAAGGCAAGTTCTTCAACGGCTACATCGACACTGTCGAAGAGAGCATGAAGCTGTTCGACCACCTGGGCGGGCCGGAGACCTACAACCATTACCCGATCGGCTGGGCGATGGCCTTCAACACGCCCTACAAGCTCTACAAGCGCTACGCCTCGCACGAAGGCGGCATTGCCGACACGGCAATCATCTCCTGGCCCAACGGCATTGCGGCGCACGGCGAGGTGCGTGACAACTATGTCAACGTCTGCGACATCACTCCGACCGTGTACGACCTGCTGGATATGACGGCACCCGAGACCGTCAAGGGCATCACGCAGACGCCGCTGGACGGCATCAGTTTCAAAGCGGCCCTTGCCGATTCGAGCACCGACACCGGCAAGGAAACTCAGTTCTACACCATGCTGGGTACCCGCGGGATTTGGCACAAGGGCTGGTTCGCCAACACGGTGCACGCGGCAACCCCGGCGGGTTGGTCGCATTTCGACGCCGATCGTTGGGAGCTGTTTCACATCGAGGCGGACCGCAGCCAGTGTCACGACCTGGCCGCCGAGATGCCGGACAAACTCGAAGAACTCAAGGCGCTGTGGTTTTCCGAGGCCGCCAAGTACAACGGGTTGCCGCTGGCGGATCTGAACCTCCTGGAAACGCTCACCAGGTTCCGGCCCTACCTGATCGGCGAACGGGACAGCTACATCTACTATCCCGACTGCGCGGACGTCGGCATCGGCGCCGCCGTCGAGATTCGCGGGCGCTCGTTCGCTGTGCTCGCCGACGTGACCGTGGATACCACCGGCGCCGAAGGGGTGTTGTTCAAGCAGGGCGGTGGCCACGGCGGACATGTCTTGTTCATCCAGGACGGGCGACTGCACTACGTGTACAACTTCCTCGGCGAGCGTCAGCAGCTGATCTCTTCGTCTGGCCCGGTGCCGCTGGGCCGCCACGTGTTCGGTGTGCGCTACGAGCGGACGGGAACGGTCGAAAACAGCCACACCCCAGTCGGGGAGGTCACGCTGTTCATCGACGACACCTTGGTCGGTTCCCTTGCCGGCGTGACCGCCCACCCCGGAACTTTCGGGTTGGCGGGGGCCGGCATCACTGTCGGGCGCAACGGCGGTTCGGGAGTGTCGAGCCGCTACAAGGCGCCGTTCGCGTTCACCGGCGGCACCATCGCCCAGGTCACCGTCGACGTGTCGGGCAGGCCCTATGAAGACGTGGAAAGAGAACTCGCGCTTGCGTTTTCGCGCGACTAAACCGGCGGCGCGAGCTGAGTGCGCGGCCGTCGGCGGGGTGGGCGGGCTGCGGCTGTCGAGCGGTACTACTCCGAATTCGTTGTCCCCGCAGCGCTGATGGCGTCGACGGCGTTCGAGACTCTGGCTTGGAAGTCGGGCGACAGCGGGATGTAGCCGATTCTGTTCAGATCGACCTGGCCGGGCCCGATCGCCGCCTGCAAGAAGGCCTTGACGGCCTTGGCCACGTCGGCATTCGGGTATTTCGAGCAGACGATCTCATAGGTGGCCATCACGATCGGGTAGACGTCGGGCTGGGCGGGGTTGTAGAACGACGAAATGTCGAGCACCAGGTCGTTGCCGCTGCCGGTGATCTTGGCGCCGGTGATGGTCTTGCCGACCGTGTCGGTGCCGATCCGTACCGGACGTAACGACCTGCGGCTCGCCGGGGTCTTGATCTCGGCGGCGTACAGCCCTTGCTGCAGCGCGAACGACAATTCGTTGTAACTGATGGCACCCTCGGTGGTTTTCACCAGTGCGGCTGTGCCGCTGTTGCCCGCGGCCCCGGTGCCGACGCCGCCGTTGAACGTCTTGGCCGCGCCCTGATTCCAGGCTCCGCCGGACGCGGCCTGTAGGTAGGACTGAAAGTTGTAGGTCGTACCCGACGCGTCGCTGCGGTAGATGACACGGATGTCCTCTGCAGGCATGGATGCGTTGAGCGCGGTGAGCGCCGGGTCGTCCCAGCGCGTGATGGTGCCGTTGAAGATCTTGGCCAGCGTGGGCGCGTCGAGCACCAACGAATCGACGGCGCTGAGGTTGTAAGTGATGGCCATCGGGCCGAACACCACGGGTAGGTTCCAGGCGTCGGCGCCGCCGCATCGCTGTTTGGCGGCGGTGTATTGGTCCCCGCTCAGTGGTGTGTCCGATCCGCCGAAATCGGTCTTGCCGGCGAGGAAGTCGCTGATCCCGGCGCCCGAGCCGTTGGCGGTGTAGCTGAGGGTCTGCCCGGAGCAGGCAATGTGGTAGGCGTCGATGAATTTCGTCATTGCGTTTGCCTGCGCGGTCGACCCGCTGGCCGCCAAGGTTTGCTTGCCGCCGCAGTCCACCTTGGCCCCGGCCGCATAGGCCAGGGTGGTATGGGAGTTACTGCATGACGACAGCGCCAGAGCGGCCGCAGTCAGCAAGCTCATCGCGGCGGCTGATCGACTGTGCTTCACCTTGATTGTCTCCTTGAAAAACGGACGCCGTGTCGCCAATTCAGCCCGGGTAGGTGATGGGGGGGTGTGCACTCAGCCTCCAACGGTGTAGATGTCGGGCACATTGCGGCGCGTGGCCTCGTTCGGCCACGATGGCGCCCGGCGTCGGCGGCGAGCTCGGTGTCGGGGAGCACGCACACGTCACCCCGATTTCGACACAAATCGACATTTACAGCAAACGAACTAACACGCAAACAAACATCAGGTGAAATGGTTAACAGCCGCGCGGAGGGAAGACGCGTTTCCATCAACCGGCAGCAGGTGGACGTGGCATCACCGTCGGCTGGAATCCGTATCGAGGCCCATGCCCGAAGCTGTACCCGGCGGTGCGGGCCATGGGCATCCCCGGCATACCGGGCATGCCTACCGAGCTGTCCGGGACGGCCGTGCCGATCCAGCCGCCTCCCGGCAGCGCCGCACCCGAATGGTTCACCACCGAAACGGCCTCGGTCCAGCTTTGGGGTACTGACAATCGCCCAACGAACGCCGCCCGGCTGATGCCCGCCGAAACCCCGCTCAGGTCTGCGCCCGGCACGCCTCCGACGCCCAGGCCGGCGGACCCGATGGGCAGCCACGTGCCATTCCCGGAACCGGACCCCATGGGTGGTAATACCGTGGCCGCCGGCTGTGCGGCGACGGATACTGCATTGACGTCGGCCATCGCGGCGGTGACGGCCGGTTCGATGATGGCGGGGTT
>DASSGQ010000074.1:0-4945 GCA_035693385.1 Mycobacterium sp. | reverse complement strand
CCGGGAGGCGCTCACGGCGATGGGCCAGAACCTCGACACGGTCCTGGCCTGCGAAGAGGAGCCGGGATTGGGCAACGGCGGCTTAGGCAGGCTCGCCGCGTGCTACCTAGACTCGCTGGCCACCCTCGAGCGTCCGGCGATCGGCTACGGGATCCGCTACGAATTCGGCATCTTCGACCAGGAGATCCACGACGGCTGGCAGGTGGAGAAGACCGACAACTGGCTGGACAGCGGAAACCCTTGGGAGATACCCAAACCCGACGTCAACTACCTCGTCAAGTGGGGCGGCTACGCCGAGCACTACACCGATGACGCCGGCCACGAGCGCATCCGGTGGGTGCCGGGGCGGATGCTGAAAGGCGTCGCCTACGACACGCCCATCCAGGGTTACGGCGTCAACACATGCAACGTGCTGACGCTGTGGAGTGCGCGGGCCGTCAAGTCGTTCGCGTTAGACGCCTTCAACACCGGCGACTACTACAAGGCGGTCGAGGACGAGGTCACCTCTGAGACGGTCACCAAGGTGCTGTACCCCAACGACGAGCCGGAGGCGGGCAAGCGGCTGCGCCTGCTGCAGCAGTACTTCTTCGTGTCCTGCTCGCTGCAGCACGTGCTGCACATCATGGACGACCTCGCGGACGCCGGCGTCCGGGAACTCCCCCAGCGGTTCGCCCTGCAGCTCAACGACACTCACCCCTCGATCGGGGTGGCCGAGCTGATGCGGTTGCTGGTCGACGAGCGCCAGCTGGAGTGGGAAGAGGCGTGGGAGATCACGGTTGCGACGTTCGGCTACACCAACCACACCCTGCTGCCCGAGGCGCTCGAGACCTGGCCGCTGGAGATGTTCGCGGAGTCGCTGCCCCGCCACCTCGAGATCATCTACGAGATCAACCGCCGCTTCCTCGACGAGGTGCGCGCCAAGTTCCCCGGCGACGAAGATCGGATTCGCCGGATGTCGCTGATCGGCGAGGACGGCGGCAAGAAGGTCCGGATGGCGCACCTGGCGACGGTGGGCAGCCACGCCGTCAACGGCGTCGCCGCGCTGCACTCGGAGCTGCTGAAAGCCAGTGTGCTGAAAGACTTTTACGAGCTGTGGCCGGAGCGGTTCAGCAACAAGACGAACGGCGTGACGCCGCGCCGTTTCCTCGCGCTGGCCAACCCCGGCCTGCGCGAGCTGCTGGACCGCACCGTCGGTGAAGGCTGGCTGACCGATCTGAAGCGGCTGCGCGGGCTGGAGTCGTTCGTCGACGACCACTCGTTCCGTGCGCAATGGCGGGACATCAAACGCACCAACAAGGCACGGCTCGCCACGTACATCCGATCGGTGGCCGGCGTCGAACTGAACCCGGACTGGATGTTCGACGTTCAGGTCAAGCGAATCCACGAGTACAAGCGTCAGCACCTCAACGTCCTGCACATCGTCGCGCTCTACCACCGGCTCAAGTGCAACCCCGGACTGTCGATTCCGCAGCGGGCGTTCATCTTCGGCGGTAAGGCCGCTCCGGGCTACTTCATGGCCAAGCGGATCATCAAGCTGATCAACGCCGTCGGTGAGACGGTCAACGCCGACCCGGACGTGAACCGGTTCATCAAGGTGGCCTTCGTGCCGAACTTCAACGTGCAGAACGCGCACCTGATCTACCCGGCCGCCGATCTGTCCGAACAGATCTCCACCGCGGGCAAGGAAGCCTCGGGCACCGGGAACATGAAGTTCATGATCAACGGAGCGCTGACCATCGGCACACTGGACGGGGCCAACGTCGAGATACGCGAAGAGGTCGGCGCGGAGAATTTCTTCCTGTTCGGTCTGACCGAGTCCGAGGTCGAGGCCGTCAAGGCACGCGGCTACCGCCCGGCCGACTACATCGCGGCCAACGACGAGCTGCGCGAGGTGCTGGATCTGATTGCCGGCGGTACGTTCTCGCACGGCGACACCGAGGTGTTCCGGCCGCTGGTCGACAACCTCCGCTACGACGACCCCTTCCTGGTGTGCGCCGACTTCGCCTCCTACGTCAGCTGCCAGGACCAGGTGAGCACCGCGTGGCGGGACAAGGAGTCGTGGACGAAGATGTCCATCCTCAACACCGCGCGCAGCGGCAAGTTCTCCTCGGATCGCGCCATCACCGAGTACTGCGACGACATCTGGAATGTCTGGCCGCTGACCGTAACCATGTGAATCTGGGCTGCCCGATCAGCCGCGCACTAGTACCCGCCGGCCAAACGCGCTCGCCGGGCATTCACCCAGTCGCGCAGCGAAAGCCGCTCGGCACTAACCGATCTCGCGCGCCACAAAGATGGCGACGTACCCGATCGGGATGCCCGTCCGGGCGGCGATGCATTCCCGCGCCACCACCTCGACCTGAGCGCGACGACTCGCGCGTGCGATCCCACCAATTTCGGGGACCCGGATCATCCACCCGTCCGCCTCGCGGGTGATCTCCACTTCAAAGCACTGACCGACCGTCGGGAAGGTCTTACGATGGGCGACACGTTGGGCACGACTCCCGCGCAGTGGTTGTGTGCGTCGCGGAGTGGGCTGAACAGGCATACGGATTTTTCCTGAGTCGATGACAGGCCGCGGCCAAGGGTAATCCGTCTTTGGCCAAGAACCTAATCCGCTGAGGTGGTCATCGTGACCGCGGCCGAAACAATGGTGTCGACCAGTGCTAACGGTGCGGCCGATCTTGGAGTCCGCGCTAGTGCCGGGCCGATCAATCAGATCCCCGCGTGACCTGCGTCAATTGGGTGCGGGAGTTGATGCCCAGCTTGGCGAACGCATTGTGGACATGAGTTTTCACCGTGGACAGGGAAAGGTGCAGTTGGGCCGCGACGTCGCGGTTGGTGGCACCCTGCGCGATGAGGTTGACGACCTTGAGCTCGGCGTCGGTGAGGCTGTCCCAGCCCGTCTTCGCCCGCGCCTGGCTGACGATGCGCCGCTCCACACCCAACCGGCGCAACTCGCGACCCACCCGACGCGCATCGGCGAGCGCTCCGTAGTGCAGGTAGGTGTCAAAGGCCGCATTGAGTCGTTCAACCGCCTCATCACGACGGTCGATGCGCGCCAGTTCAGTTCCGGCGTCCTCGGCGGCCGCGGCATAGAAGAGCGGCCGCGACGACGACCGAAGCAAATCCGCGGCGGCCTGCAGTGCCTGGGCATCGCGTTCGAGGACCCCGCGGGCACACCCCGCGACCCCGGTGAACAGCGGGATCCCCGGCTGCTCACGTTCGAGCGAGTCAATCGCGTGCAGCACACGCGCGCGCAAGCCGGCATCGCCGCCGGCCGACGCAATCCGCGCAGTCAAGATCACCCGATCTAAGACCTGCGGCCAGAGTGGTGTCCGGAACAGGGCGATGTCGCCGCCCAGCCAGCGCATCGCGTCGTCGACGTCGTCACGCTGCCACGCCGCGAGCGCGAGCACGTGCGCCGCTCCACGACGTACCGCAGATGAGCGATTGGAGTAGGCTTCGTGCGCGGCATTGACCATCTGCTGCAACAACGTTCGGTCATCCGTGAGAGCCGCCACCTCGGCCAGAATCACCATGCGGATCATGTCCGGCTCGGATACGCCTGCCCGCCGCGGGGGCGGCAGAGACTCGGCCGCGGCGCGCGCAGCAGACAACCGGCCCGCAGATAAGTGGACCACCGCGTCAACCGCGGCCCACATTGCCAGGGCCATCGAGTTGCCTTCCCGGCGGGCTTGCTCTGTCCCCTCAGCGGCGCGGGCCGCGGCATCGTCCAACCGGCCAACCGCCGCCAGCAGGAGCGCGTGGTGCATGGCGGCCAAGTCATGAGCTGCGGTCGCGTCACTCGTGCGGGCGAGCGCGCAGAGCTCCTCGAGGCGGCGCAGGGCGCCGCCCGCGTACCCCTCGCCGGCGTCGAGCAAGGCAAGGGTAAGGCTGACCACCATTTTCGACTCGAGATCACCCGTGGACGCCGCAGCGGCGGCAGCCTCATCGGCCGCCACGCGCTGCTGTGCGGTTTGGTTCTGAAAGGTCAGGTTGTAGGCCAGCCACGCCAGGTGCCGTGCCCGGGTGACCTCGCTGATGTTGAGTAACCGCAGCGCACGACGATTCTCCTCGATACGCCGCTGGTTGGTGTGCTTGTTGAGCGTCGGGAGGCGCAAGCGAATCTCGGCCTCTTGTTCGGGCGACGCCACCTCCGAGAGCGCCACAACGGCCAACTCTTCGGCCTCCTCGTAGCGGCTGGCCCGGTTGAGCAACTCCACCGTTTCGGCGACCAGGAGTCCTTGGTCAGGATCTTCGCCGGGCAACAGCTCCAATGCGCGTTTGCTCAAATCCGCGGCCGCACTGGCATCGCTGTGCCCAACCGATTGCGCCGCCTGCCGCAGCGCACTGATCGCCTCCCGGTCTCCCGGGTCGGCGCTGCGCGCCAGCTGAGTGGCCACCTCGGGCGGCGCCGCGCCCATCCCCAGCATGATCGACGCCGACTGGCGCTCCATCGCACGCCGCAGCGACTGCGGCAACGACTGCCGGGTGGCCTCCCGCAGCAGGTCATGCCGAAACCGCAACTGCTCACCATCTTCGACGAGCAGGTCCGCGCGGACGACCTCCCCGACAGCCGAGATCAACGACGACGGCTGGCGTTCCAGCATCGCGGCCAGCAGCCCCGCCGAAAACCGGTCCGGCAACACCGCGGCCACCCGCACCACCTCGCCGGCACCCTCGGAGAGCAGGTCCAATCGGTGCTGCATGCTGGCGCCCAGCCGGCGCGGCAGCGCCTCCCCGGTGGCCACCGCCCGGCCGCCGCTCACATTGAGCCGGCCCTCCTCGCCCAGACCCCCCACCAGCTCGCTGACCAAAAACGGGTTCCCGTGCGCCTTGGCGGCCAGATTCAGCAGCGACTCACTCACCCTGGCCCGCACGACGTCCTGCACCATGTCGGCGACCGCGCCCGGCGATATCGCGGCCAGTCGCACAACGGCGG
>DASSGQ010000073.1:0-8065 GCA_035693385.1 Mycobacterium sp. | reverse complement strand
ATTCGTCGGCCACGACGAACCGGACGCCCCGCCAACGTGACGCTGCAGTCACATTCGAGGCCGAGCGTGACGACAGCGTCACGCTCGGCCCGACTTGCGGGGGACTAGCGGCTCATCTCGCCCGCGATCTTGCGGCCGGCGGCATGCCGGGCGGCGACGTAGCCGAACACCATCGAGCTGGCGATGCTCGCGCCGGCGCCCGGATACGTTCGGCCCATCACCGTCGCGGTGGTGTTCCCGGTGGCGTACAGGCCTTCGATCACCAGGTCCTGCTCGTCCAGGACCTGTGCGTGCTCGTTGGTGATCACGCCGCCGCACGTCCCGACGTCCGCCGGGAAGACCCTGGTCGCGTAATACGGCGCGCGGTCGAGGGGGCCGACGGCGGCGTTTGGCCGATACCCGGGATCGCCCAGACAGTCGTTGTAGGCCGATTGGCCGCGCCCGAAATCGGGGTCGAGGCCCTTGGCGGCGAACTGGTTGAATCGCTGGATCGTGCGCGCCAGTTCTTCGGCGGGAAGGTCGATCTGGCGCGCCAGCTCGGCGGTGGTGTCGGCCCGTTTGACCGCGCCGTTGTCGATCAGTTCGGGAGGTAGGTGCTGATTCCGTTTAAATGGATTGGCGCTGGCGACATATCTGCGTACGTAACCGTCGTCGAAGATCATCCAGCAGGGCACCGCCTTATTGGCGTACATCGCCTTGCCGACCTCGACGTAGGAGTTCGACTCGTTGCAGAACCGCCGGCCGGTCGAGTCGACGTAGATGGCTCCCGGCCGCTGCCGACCGGACCCGAGCGAGGCGGCGGCGGCGCCGCCGTTGGCGATGAAAACCGAAGGCAGCCACCAGGCTTCGTCTAGCAGGTCGGTTTGGGCGCCCACCCTCATCGCGGCCTGAAGCACCTCGCCGGTGTCCCCGGCGTTGGCGATCGACCATTGTGCCTCATTGGGTTGATTGCCGCTGTATCGGCGGCGCATGTCTGCGTTGTGGCCGAAGCCGCCGGCAGCCAGCAGCACGCCCCTGCGCGCCTCGATGTCCAGCGTTGCGCCGTCGCGGGTGACGCGGGCGCCGACGACCCTGCCGTCCTCGACGATGAGATCGTCCATCGCGGTGTTTGTCCACAACGGGGGCTGGCCGTCAGTGAGGTCGATAAGCATTTTCAGCATCTGGCCTATCAATGACGCCCCATTGGTGAGGATCTGGTGGCGGCGCATCCGCGCCGCCACGGTGCGCAGGAACACCTTGGTTGCGACCGTGAATGCGTGCGGCGAACGGTTGAAATACTGGACGGAGCGCAGTTCGTTGGTCAGCACCACATACCCGTAGTTTTTGGCCAGCGGCGGTTGCACCTTGTCGCGCCAACTACCCAACTCGGCGGCGTCGAACGGGGTTCCTTCGACCGCGCGGCCAGACGCATTGCCGCCCTTGTGATTAGGGTAGTAGTCGCTCCATCCGGCACAGCGGATCAGCCGAACGTCCTTGCGCAGAAGGAAGTTGATCATGTCGTAGCCCGCGGTGAGGAACATTTCGCGGCGGGCGGGCGAGGAGGGCGCACCGATATCGCCGACCACGTCGGCCAGGTAGGCCAGTCCATCCTCGTGCGAGTCCGCGATGCCATCGGCCCGCATCAACGGGTTGTTCGGCATCCAGACAATGCCGCCCGAAAGCCCCGTCGAACCGCCGACCAGCGGCTGTTTTTCGATGATCAGTGGCTCCAGCCCGCAGTCGAGTGCCGCCAACCCTGCCACCATCCCGCCGCCGCCGCTGCCCGCGATCAGCAGGTCGACGGAACGGTCCCAGCGAGCGGTCATCGCGGCTCCTGCGTGAATCCCAGGTCGGCGATCGGCACATCGATGGTGGTGTTGGTTTTCTGAACCGCGGGCACCAGCGTCTCGTAGGACAGGCCGGCGAGGAAACCGTCGACGACGCGTTCGAAGTTCGAAATGAGTCCTTCGATCTGATTGGACAATCGCATGTATTCAAACCCTTTGGAATGCAAGCCTTTCTGCTGTCGCGGCAGGTTGGAGAAGTCTTGGGCGGGGATCGGCGGCCAGCGCGGGTCGTCGGGCGCCATGGGCTCCGGCGGTGTGGGCTTTCCCGCGGAGTGGTCGGAGGGGAAACGCGTGAGGGACCAGATTTCGAACAGGGTCTCCTCGGGCCCCAGCGGACGGATCCGGTACGACGAGGCGCTGCTGTAGGTGGGCAGGATGAAGTGGTGCGGGAAGCAGAATCCGATCGCGCCGGTGATTCCGCGACGAAGCAGGTCGTTGAGATCGGGGATGGTGCTGCCGCGGGCTCGATGCCAGCCCACGACGGCGTCGTTGAGGGCGCTGCGCCAGGCGGTCATCGCTTCCGTTGAATCGGTCGGTAGTTCGAGGTGCTGAAGGCCCTCGGCGATGCGGATGTCGCTTTCGTGGGTCATGCCGCCCATGCCGTCTCCGAGAGTGCGCATGAAATACAGGCTGTTCTGAATGACGGGATGCACTGCGGCAGCAGGCCCGCCGATCTGCGCCGGCGGCAGCAGCTGAGGGTGGGTTTGCGGGACGTGGTAGCCCTCCATGAACGCCGCGGTCGCCAACTTCCAATTCACCGGCAGCCGGCACGATTGCCACCACTCGACCCGCAGCGATTCAACCTTCCAGGCGTCGTAGATCGATGCGAACGGCTCGATGCAGTCGCGCAACGCTGGGGCACCGTCGTCGAGGTTGATCCACGCGCATCCTCCCCACAGCTCGCACTTGACCGAGACGAGTTGAATATCGTCCGGGCACAGGTTCTCCTCGGCGAACACCTCCGGGCGAGCCACAAACGTGTTGCGTCCGTCGATGCTCCAGCACCAGCCGTGGAATGGGCAGACGAAGGCGCGTCGAGACCCGTTGCCCTCCACCAGCTTTACGCCTCGATGACGGCATGCGTTGTGGTAGGCCCGCACGGTCTGAGTGTCGACTCGTACCACGATGATCGACTCGTCGAGGATCTCGTACTCCACGAAGTCTCCCGGCTTGGGTATCTCCTCGAGGCGACATGCCAACTGCCACACGCGTGGCCAGAACATCTCGGCCTCCAGCGCGTAGAACTCCGCGTCGTAGTACCGCTGCTTGGGGATCCGATTGGGGGACTGGACCGCCCACGGCACGGGTAGCGGTGTCCAATTCACTTCGGTTCGGGGTGCACCCGTCTCAACTGCCATGTCGCCATCCCTTGTATCGGCTCACACAATCCGTGATGCTCGCCCCTGCCAGTACCGGTCTCGGATCCGCCTCTTGTAGAGCTTTCCGTTCGGGTCCCGCGGTAATTTCGGGTCGAATTCGACTGTGCGCGGGCACTTATAGCCGGCGAGCTGCGCTCGGCAGTATTGGATGAGCTCGGCTTCGAGGTCGGGCCCGGATACGACGCCGGCGGCAGGTTGTACGACGGCTTTGACCTCCTCGCCGAACTCGTGGTTGGGAACGCCGAACACCGCGGCATCGACCAGCTTGGGGTGCATGACCAGCAGGTTCTCCACCTCCTGCGGGTAGATGTTCACTCCACCGGAGACGATCATGAACGTCGACCGGTCGGTCAGGTACATGTAGCCGTCCTCGTCCACGTAGCCCACGTCGCCCAACGAGCGCCACCCGCGGTCGTTGTACACCGACGCGGTCTTGGCGGGGTCCTTGAAGTACTCGAAGTCAGGCCCACCTTCGAAGTAAAGCTCTCCGGACTGCCCGACGGGAAGCTCCTGCCCGTCCGCGCCGACCACGTGCACCGGTGCCATCGGTATGCCTACCGAACCGGGATGAGCGAGCCAGTCCGTAGGGCCGATCGTTGTTCCCGCGAATCCCTCAGTGCCACCGTAATATTCGTGGATGATCGGTCCGAACCACTTCATCATCCGATGCTTGACATCGACCGGGCAGGGGGCGGCCGCGTGGATCACGCATCGCAGGCTCGAAACGTCGTACTTCAGCCGGACCGAGTCCGGCAGCTTGAGCATCCGCACGAACATTGTCGGCACGAATTGGGCATGGGTGACGCTGTGGGTCTCGATCAGCCGCAAGACTGTCTCGGCGTCGAACTTGCCCATGATGATCGATGCCGCCCCCACACGATTGACCGCCATCGTGTAGTTCACTCCAGCGGCGTGATAGAGCGGCGCGGGGGAGAGGTACACGCTCGATCGGTTCATCCCGTACTTGTGCACCAGCGCCATCTCCAGGACCGCCTGGGCCCATGAGCCGTTGCCGTCGGTCGGGAGCGGGCGACGCACGGCCTTGGGCCGTCCTGTAGTGCCCGACGAGTAGAGCATCTCCGACCCGTCCGACACCGGCGGCGCATCGCCCGCCGGGGCCAGCGCGTTCTCATACGCTAGCCAGTCGGGCAGGTTGCCTCCGACGCCTATATGGACTTCGACCGCGGCGTTGATGTCGCAAATGTGCGCCGCGAGTTCGGCCATCGACCCGTCCGAAGCGTCCAAAAACACCGCCTTTGCGTCAGAGTCATCGATGACGTAGGCGACCTCGCCGGGAGTGAAATGGGTGTTGACGGCGGTGTAGTAGAGGCCGGAAAGCTGGCAGCCCCAGGTGATTTCGACGAACTCTGGCCGGTTCGGCAGAACCAGGGCCACGCCGTCACCGCGGCGCAGTCCGGCACTGTGCAGCACCGCGGCGACCCGCTGGCTCCTCGCATAAAGCTCGCCGAACGTGATGGTGGCGCCGCCGGGCATGATCAGCGCCGGCGCCTGGCCGGCGGTGGTCGCATGATCGGCGATATTCACCGAGGGACCTCTAACCGGGTCTCGAAAAATCAAGTGGCCGAAGCGCCGTCGGTCGAGGCGGCGGCGGCCGCCTGGCGCCGGGCCTGCTCCGACGGCAGCACCTTGTCCTTGAACACCTGCTGAATCAGCTGTTGCACATCCTTGCTGATCGACGCCAGCGCGACGAGGTCGTTGGAGCTCTGCCAGTGCACCCGCATCCCCATCAGCTCCCAGGCCCGCTTGAGGTTGGCCTTGGTCGCCAGCAGCGTAGTCATCGGCGCCTGGGCGATATGCCGGGCGATCGCCTCGACCCGGTCGTTGAGTTGCTCCCGCGGAACGACCTCGTTGACCAGCCCGACCTCCAGAGCTCTCTTGGCGTCAATCACCTCTGCGAGGTAAAGGTAATACGCCGCGCGCCGCCAGTTCATGAAAACCCATGGCTCGATTGAGCATTCACCGGACGGCATGCCGAATCCCTGCAGGGGCGGGTAGGAGAAGTACGCGTCCTCGGAGGCGATGACGATGTCGGTGGTCAGCCCGTAGTGGGTGCCGCCGCCGACGCAGTAGCCGTGCACGGCCGCGATGGTCGGCTTTGAGAACTCCCACAGATTCAGGATCGGCTTGACGAACAGGTCGGTCTGCGGCTTCCACGGCGTGCCCATGACCTTTGCGGCCTCGACGAAAGCCGGATAGTCGACGGCATTGTTGCCGATGGCGTGTCCCGAGCAGAAGCCCTTGCCGTTGGCCTTGAGGATCAGCACTTTGATGTCGTAGTCGCGGTCGGCGTCCAGCAGTGCGGCGTCGACTTCTTCGGCCAGTTTCTGGTCCTGGGCGTTGGCCTTCTCGGGCCAGTTCAGGGTGACGCGCGCGATCGGGCCTTCTTTTTCGTAGATGATTCTCTCGCGGGTCTCGTTGAGATCCATGGGTTTTGCCTTCCGCTGTTTACCGTGATGAGGTGATGACGCCGATTTCGGCGCCGATGTCGTAGGTGGTCCCGACGTGGCCCGTCCATTGGACGGTGCCTGAGGCTCCGGCTTCGATTTCCTGTTCCGCCTTCTCGGTGGCGATCACGTAGATCGGCGTGCCCTCGTCGACATGCTGACCTGCCTCGACGAGAAGTCCGGTGAGCTCGGCTTCCGAAACAGCCACCGAGATGCGCGGAATCCGAATGATGAAGTCAGCCACGGACGTTAGCCTTGTCCAGGGTGCGCTGGGCGGCCGCGATGATGCGGGCCGGCGACGGACACACCTGCGCCTCGAGCGCCGCCGCGGCCGGGTTGGGGACGAACCTGGCCCCCACCCGCTCGACGGGGGCGGCCAGCTCGCCGAACAATTCGGACTGCAGGATCGCCGCTATCTCGGCCCCAGGACCGCAGAATTGCACCGCGTCGTGGGCGATGACGACTCGTCTTGTGCGCCGGGCGGATTCGATGATGGTCTCGACGTCGAGCGGCACCAGCGTGCGCAAATCGACGACCTCCGCGCTGACGGCTTGCTCGGCCAATGCGGCGGCCGCCGCGAGCGCGTCATGCACGCTGCGCCCGTAGCTGATCAGCGTGACATCGCTGCCGTGCCGTTTGATGTCGGCCTGGCCGAGCGGAATTGAGAACCCGGGCTGGACCGGGACGGGTCCTTTCTTACTTTGCAGCCGGATCGTCTCGATGAACAGGCAGGGGTCCTCGTCGAAGATCGCGGCTGTCAGCAGGCCTTTGCCGTCGCGCGGTGTCGAGGGCACGATCACCTTCATGCCGGGAATGTGCATGAACCACGCTTCCAGGCTCTGCGAATGTGTGGCGCCGGTGGCCAGCCCGGCGTAAACCTGGGTCCGAACGGTGATCGGCGCCGTCGTTCGCCCCGCGGTCATGAACCGCAGTTTGGCCGCGTGGTTGATCAGCTGGTCGGCGGCGATGCCGATGAAATCCATGATCATGATCTCGGCGACCGGCAGCAGGCCGTCTATCGCCGCACCGACGGCGGCGCCAAGGATTGCGGCTTCCGAGATGGGCGTGTCCAACACGCGTTCGCGGCCGTACTTGGTCGACAGCCCCGCGGTCGGTCCGGCTGCGCCCGGGTCGGCAATGTCCTCACCGAGCAAGAACACCCGGTCATCAGCCCCCAGGGCTTGGTCGAGCGCGAGGTTGAGCGCCTCGCGCATCGTCATCTCTTTTTCGTCCATCATCTTTCTTTCCTGCGGGCCTCACACCGGGAACTTGATGGGGTTGGCGTATACGTCGCGGTCGAGTTCGTCGATCGACGGGCACTCGGCACTCATGACGGTGTTCAATGCCGCTTCCACCGTTGCCAGGGCGTCGGTGTCGATGCGGTCGAGTTCGTCGAGACTGCAGACGCCGGCTTCGGCGAGGTGGTCGCGGAACCGCGGCACCGGATCGGCCGCCATCGCCGCGGCCAGCTGATCTTTTGGGATATACGGCATCCGATCACCGAAGTAATGGCCACGGAAGCGGAAGGTGACGCACTCGATGAACGTGGGCCCCCCGGCGCGGCGGGCTCGCCGCAGTGCCTCGTCGAGCACCGCTTTCACCGCCAACGGATCATTGCCGTCGACGCGGACACCCGGCATGCCGTATCCGGAAGCCCGTTCGGCGACGTGCTCGAGCTTCATGGTTTCCGACGTCGGCGTCATCTCGGCGAAAAGATTGTTCTGGCAGACGAACACCAGCGGCAGATCCCACAGGGCGGCCATGTTGGCGGCCTCGTGGAACGAGCCGGTATTCGTCGCGCCGTCACCGAAGCTGACGACGGTGACGCGATCGAGGCCCTTGCGCTTGGCGGCCATCGCCAACCCCACGGCCACCGGCGGTCCCGCCCCGACGATTCCCGTCGACAGCATCACACCCTTATCGGGATTGGCGATATGCATGGTGCCGCCCTTGCCGCGACTCGCGCCGACAGTGCGCCCCATCATCTCGCCGTAAATCTCCTGAAGCGGTACCCCCTTGCCGATGAGGTCGTGCAGCCCGCGGTAAGTCGTCACCAGCTGGTCGTCGGGCCGGAGCGCCACCCCCATCGCAGCCGCGATGGCCTCCTGACCACGAGACGGCCAGTACACGCACATGAACTCGCCGGTGCCGATGCCCTTGGAGAGCCGGTCATCGGCCGCCTTCATCAGGACCATCAGTTCGTACAGGCGCCGCTCAACCTCTGTCGTGGACCGACCGTCGCTCACCACGTGCCTCCGGTTTCGTTGCACCGCAGCCGGATTGGCGCCACCATGTGTCACACGCCCCAGGGCTTGACTTTGAGGAAGCCGCCGCCATCGACACGCAGTTGCTGGCCGGTGATGTAACGCGCCGCGTCGGAGGCCAGAAATAACAC
>DASSGQ010000072.1:0-13514 GCA_035693385.1 Mycobacterium sp. | reverse complement strand
CGTAACGACGTCGACCGGACAAGTCCCGCGGCGGGCATCGTCGCCCGGCTGAGGTCTGATTGCCCGGCTCCTTCTCCCGCCGCGCCGCGGCGGGCATCGTCGCCGGGTTACGGTCGGGGGTATGCGGATTCTCATCACCGGTGCCACCGGTTATGTGGGATCGCGGCTGGTTACTGGGGATTGCACTGCCACTGACCCCGGCACGCTGGCCGGTGCGCTGCGAACCGGGCTGGACATGCCGTTCACAGTGACCCCGAAGGCATGTTCGGCATGAGTCAGTCGACCACTCCGTCCCACGCCACCGTGTTATCCGAGTTGCGTCGCGCCATGACCAATGTCGCTGTGCCCCACAACGAACCGCCCGGTGTCGTGCGACGCCGGCGCGTCGTCGTCGCGATCACACTGGTGATCGGCGCTGCGGTGCTTGGCTTTTCGCTGCGCCGCCATCCGGGTGAATCAAGTTTCTATTGGCTCACGCTGGCACTGGCAGCCGTGTGGATCGTCGGTGGATTCGCCTCGGGCCCTTTGCATCTGGGTGGCATCTGCTGGCGCGGCCGCAACCAGCGGCCGGTGATCACGGGAACGACCGTCGGCCTGCTGCTTGGTGGTGTCTTCGTGTTGGGCGGACTGATCGTAAAGGAGATACCGGCCTTCTCGGCCCTCATTACCCGCGTGCTGTTATTCGCCCACCAGGGCGCTTTTCCGCTGATCGTTGCGATCACCGTGGTCAACGGCGTCGCCGAGGAAATCTTTTTCCGCGGCGCGCTGTACAGCGCGTTGGGCCGGTACCACCCGGTGGTTATTTCGACCATTTTGTACGCCTGCGTGACCATGGCCAGCGGCAACGCGATGCTCGGATTCGCCGCGATCGTCCTCGGTACGGTGTGCGCGCTGGAGCGCCGGGCCAGCGGCGGTGTGCTGGCTCCGGTGCTGACCCACTTCGTGTGGGGCGTGATCATGGTGCTCGCGCTGCCGCCGATGTTCGGCGTTTGACGGCGGTCAGCGTCCCGGGGTGACGACGTCGCGGGCCAGGGCGCCCAGCGCGGCCCTGCGCAGCGGCCACACTGCGAACCAGCACAACCGGCCCACGACGCCGCTCGGGAAAAAGATCGCCCGCTGCGTGTACGCGCTGCCGCCGTCGTGCGGGGTGATCGTGATCTCGAGCCACGCCCGCCCCAACGCGCGCAGATGGCCATGTAGCCGCAGCCGCGAGCCGGGCTCGCGCTCCGCCACGGTCCAGCGCCCGGGCAAGCGGCCTCGCCCCAGCCGGCCGCCGCAAGTCGCCGCCTCGGCCGCTTTCCACAGCTCGCCGGGTTCCGTCGAGGTCCGGACGTTCCGCGCATCGGTGTATACCGTCGCCCCGGCCCAGTCCGGGTCGCTGGGCAGCGGCGCGGCCGGCTCCGATCGCAGGGAGGCCCAGGTGGCGTCGGGGAGTCCGCGTGTCGCGCGGTCCAGCGCCAGTTCGACGGCGCGGCGGTAGCCGATCAGGCCCCCCGGTGGTGGATCGATGATGCTGTCGATGTCGAAGTCACTCATCACGGCATCGCATTCCAGCGATTCGATCAGCGGCCGCGCCAGTCCGGGCGGAATCGGCGTGACGGTGCCCACCCACAGGCTCGCGATCGTTGGTGTCAGGAACGGCAGCACAATCAGGTAGCGCCTGCTCAAGCCCGCAACCTGGGCGTAGACCCGCATCATGTCGGCGTACTCCAACACGTCGGGTCCGCCGATATCCCACGTGCGCGACGACGGCACCGGTGCCGTTGCCGCGGCGACCAGATAATGCAGCACGTCGCGCACCGCGATCGGCTGAATCCGGTTGCGCACCCACTTCGGTGTGGTCATCACGGGCAACCGGTCGGTGAGGTGCCGGATCAGTTCGAACGACGCCGACCCGGTCCCGATGACCACCCCGGCTTGCAGCACCACGGCCTCGACACCGGAATCGATCAGGGCCGCACCGACGGCCTTGCGCGACTCGAGATGATCCGAGAGCTTGCCGGTCTCGGGATGCAGCCCGCTCAGATACACCACCCGTCGTACCCCGGTGCGACGGGCGGCCGTCACCACGTTGCGGACGGCGCGGGCTTCCGCCGCGGCGAAATCCTTCGACGTTCCCATCGAGTGCACCAGGTAGTAGATGACGTCGATGCCGTCGAACGCCGTGATCAGCGAATCGACATCGGCAACGTCGCCGCGGACCACGTCGGCGTGCTCCCGCCATGGCACTTCGGCCAATTTGCTTGGGTCGCGGGCCAATCCACGGACTCGATGGCCCTCGTCCAGCAGCCGCGGCACCAGCCGGGCGCCGATGTAGCCGGTCGCTCCGGTTACCAGACAGCGGGCCCGCTCCACCATCACCCCTCCATTCCCCGCCTGTCAGTAATTCGGATCTGCTGCAGCGAGGGATTGCCGGTCGGGCCGGAAGTAAACGGGTGAGCCGTCAGCAATCGGTGAAGTGGGGTGTGCGTCGTTGCTGGAATGCCGTTGCGCCCTCGATGAAGTCGTGCGATCGCAGGAGGACGGCCTGGCCGCGAAGCTCGCGCTCCAGGGCGGCATCCAATTCGGTCAATGTGGCAGCGTTGATCGCATGCTTGGTCTTTTCGTACGCCCCCGCGGGGCCCGCGAGCAACGTGGAAACCACCTTGTGGCCGCCGGCCCCTGAACCACGGCGATGACGGGCCGCGACAACGCGGTGATGGCCCGCACCGCCCGGTTGGCTTCCCCGATGATCGTGGTCCCCGGTCCGCCACCGGCCACGTCCTTGGCGCTCATGCCCGCTCCGGAGCAAAAGCCGCGACCCGATCCGCCGAGGCGCACCACCTTGACCCGCGGATCCGTGGCCGCGAACTCCATCGCGTCGGCGATACCGGCCAGCACCGGGGCGGTCACCGAGTTGAGGCTGTCGGGGCGGTCGATGGTGACCGAGAGGACACCCTCGGACAGCGTGACGGCAAGACCTGCGACGGGGGCCAGCGTGTCGATCGCAGATTGCGGCATGAGCCCACCCTAGGTGAGCGGGGTGTGGGGCGGCTGCGAAGATGCAAACAACCGGTTGTTCGATCCCGCACGGGTCGGGCGCGTCAGAGCAGACGAAAGGTCGGTGGGTCGTGGCTGGACCGCTGAATGGACCTCTCAAAGGACTGAGAGTTGTCGAGTTGGCCGGCATCGGGCCCGGCCCACATGCCGCGATGATCCTCGGGGATCTGGGGGCCGACGTGGTGCGCATCGATCGGCCGTCCGCAGGTGGCGTCGGCTCAGGCGGCGCGGCGAAGGACGCCATGCTGCGCAACCGGCGCATCGTCACGGCCGACCTCAAGTCCGACGACGGGCGGGGCCTGGTGCTCAAGCTCGTCACGCGGGCCGACGTGTTGATCGAGGGCTACCGTCCCGGCGTCACCGAGCGGCTCGGCCTTGGCCCCGAGGATTGCGCGAAGGTCAACGAGCGCCTGGTGTATGCCCGGATGACCGGCTGGGGCCAGACCGGTCCGCGCAGCCAGCAGGCGGGCCATGACATCAACTACATCTCGCTCAACGGGATCCTGCACGCGATCGGCCGCGTCAACGAGCGCCCGGTGCCGCCACTCAACCTCGTCGGCGACTTCGGCGGCGGCTCGATGTTCTTGCTGGTTGGCATCCTGGCCGCGCTGTGGGAGCGCCAAACCTCCGGCAAAGGCCAGGTCGTTGACGCCGCGATGGTCGACGGTTCCAGCGTGCTGATCCAGATGATGTGGCAGATGCGCACTTCCGGTATGTGGACCGACGTGCGTGGCGCCAATCTGCTCGACGGCGGCGCGCCCTATTACGACACCTATGAGTGCGCCGACGGACGCTACGTCGCGGTCGGCGCCATCGAACCCCAGTTCTACGCGGCCATGCTCACGGGCCTGGGTCTGGACGCCGCCAACCTGCCGGCGCAGAACGACGTCGCCCGCTGGCCCGAACTTCGGGGGGTGTTGACCGACGCGTTCGCCAGTCGTGACCGCGACCACTGGGCAAAGGTGTTCGCCAACTCCGACGCCTGTGTGACGCCGGTGTTGGCGTTCGGCGAGGTGCACACCGAGCCGCACATCACCGAGCGCAACACCTTCTACGAAGTGAACGGTGGTTTGCAGCCGCAGCCCGCTCCGCGGTTCTCTCGGACCGTGCCAGACACACCCCGACCGGCCGCGCCGGCGACCGACGTCGAGGCGTTGCTCGAAGAGTGGGTATAGTCCCAACCAACTAGTTGGCTGGGCAACCGAGGAAGGGCTCGTATGGAGATTAGAGACGCCGTAGCCGTCGTCACCGGGGGTGCGTCGGGCCTGGGTCTGGCCACCACCAAGCGGCTGCTGGACGCGGGGGCGCAGGTGGTGGTGCTGGACCTCAGGGGTGAGGACGTGGTTCGCGAGCTCGGCGATCGGGCGCGCTTCGCTCCCGCCGACGTCACCGACGAGGCCGCCGTCACCAGCGCGCTGGACACGGCCGAATCGCTGGGCGCCCTGCGCATCCTGGTCAACTGCGCCGGCACCGGCAACGCCATCCGGGTGCTGAGCCGAGACGGTGTTTTCCCGCTGGCTGCCTTCCGCAAGATCGTCGACATCAACCTGATCGGAACCTTCAACGTGCTGCGACTCGCCGCCGAGCGGATCGCGAAGACCGAGCCCATCGGCCCGAACGGGGAGGAGCGCGGGGTCATCGTCAACACCGCGTCGGTCGCGGCGTTCGATGGCCAGATCGGCCAGGCCGCCTACTCGGCGTCCAAGGGCGGCGTGGTTGGCCTGACCCTGCCGGTCGCGCGTGACCTGGCCGGCCACCTCATCCGGGTGGTCACCATCGCGCCCGGGCTCTTCGACACGCCGCTGTTGGCCTCTTTGCCCGAGGAGGCCAGGGCATCGCTGGGTAAGCAGGTGCCGCACCCGTCACGGCTGGGCAACCCGGACGAATACGGGGCGCTCGCGGTGCACATCATCGAAAATCCGATGCTCAACGGAGAGGTCATCCGTCTGGACGGCGCCATCCGCATGGCACCTCGGTAAGGCCGCCTCCCGCAGGGAAGGACTAGCGGACAGACGAAAGCCCCCCGCATTGCGGGGGGCTGACATTGAGGAACGAGATCTATCGACGAAACCAGCGAGTGATCGAGGGTTCGGCCATAAGCAGCCGCGCGAGCACGCTCATGGCCGGTCAGCTTGCCGTAGGTAGCGGGTGCCACTCTTCGAACTGCTCGGAGGTCTCACCTTCCACCAGCATGTCGCCGTGGTAGAGGGCCTCGAAGTCAGCTTTGATGACGTCGGCACTCGAGTCGTCGATCCACATGACCATGAGCCTATGGGTCAGCTCTAAGGAATCTTTGAGCCTGGATTCGGAAAACAATGGCAATTTACCGGCGGGTAGGTTTCTCGTGGGTAATGAAGCATCAGGCGCATGTGGTGACCGCTTTCGCGCTGGCCGGCATGACGCTTCGGAAGGCGGGTGAACCATCGGGTGCCCTCGTCCGTAGTACTGGGCGGGATGCTGTTTGACACGTGTAACTTATCGTTGATAAGTTACCGCGGATAGGTGGCGGGTCGGCACGACCGCCGCTCGCGGTGGAAGGACCGGAAACATGCTGCAAGCGATCGCTCGGCTGGCTATCGCGGCGCCGCGACGAATAATCGCGGCGGCCCTCTTGGTCTTCGTAGCCGCAGCGGTGTTTGGCATTCCTGTCGCTAAGAGCCTGTCTCCCGGGGGTTTCCAAGATCCGAACTCGGAATCGGCCCACGCCATCAATGTGTTGGCCGACAAGTTCGGGCAGAGCGGTCAGCAGATGCTGATCTTACTGACGGCACCCGCAGGCGCCAACAGTGAGCAGGCCCGCAAGGTGGGCACCGACCTCGTCGGCCAATTGCAACGGTCCCCGCTGGTACTCAATGTCTCGTCCGCGTGGACCGCACCGCCGCAGGCCGCCGCCGATCTGGTCAGCACCGACGGCAAGTCGGGGTTGATCGTGGTCAACCTCAAAGGCGGCGAAAACTTCGTGCAGAAAAACGCCCAAACTCTGTCGGACCAACTCGTCCACGATCGTGACGGCGTCACCGTCATCGCCGGCGGCCCGGCGATGCAGTACGCCCAGATCAACAAGCAGAACCAGGACGACCTGCTGGTGATGGAAATCATCGCGCTCCCGATGAGCTTCCTGGTGCTGATCTGGGTGTTCGGTGGGCTGCTGGCGGCGGCGTTGCCAATGGCCCTCGGCGCATTGGCCGTCGTCGGCTCCATGTCGGTGTTGCGGCTCGTCACCTTTACCACCGAAGTGTCGATCTTCGCGCTCAACCTGAGCACCGCGCTGGGCTTGGCCCTGGCCATCGACTACACGCTGTTGATCGTCAGCAGGTATCGCGACGAGTTGGCCGAGGGCAGCGACCGGGACGAGGCACTGATCCGGACCATGGCCACCTCCGGCCGCACGGTGCTGTTCTCCGCGGTCACCGTGGCGTTGTCGATGTCGGCGACGGCGCTGTTCCCGATGTACTTCCTGAAATCGTTCGCCTACGCCGGGGTGGCCACCGTGGCCTTCGTCGCGATCTCGTCCATCGTGATAACGCCCGCCGCGATAGTGCTGCTGGGCCCCCGGCTGGACGCGCTGGACGTCCGCCGGCTGTTGCGCCGGGTCTTCCGCCGGCCCGACCCGGCACACAAACCCGTCGAGGAGCTGTTCTGGTACCGGTCGAGTAGGTTCGTGATGCGCCGCTGGGCGCCGATCGGGCTGGCGGTGATGGCGCTGCTGTTGCTGCTCGGGCTTCCGTTCTTCTCGGTGAAGTGGGGTTTCCCCGACGACCGGGTGCTGCCGCGTTCGGCGTCGTCGCATGAGGTCGGTGACCGATTGCGCAGTGGTTTCGCGCACGATTCGGCAACCGCGGTGCCCGTCGTCATCCCCGACGCCCGCGGCCTGAGCCCGGCGGATCTCGACAAGTACGCCGTCGACCTGTCACGGATTCCCGATGTGTCGGCGGTGTCCGCCCCCAACGGGACGTTCGTCAACGGAAACCTGGTGGGGCCACCGGCGGCCGCGACCGGGTTGGCCGACGGCAGTGCATTCCTGACCGTGAGCAGCACGGCGCCGCTGTTCTCGCAATCTTCTGACACCCAGCTCAGACGGTTACACCAGGTGGCCGGCCCCGCCGGCCGATCCGTCGAGATGGCCGGTGTCGCGCAGGTCAACCGCGACAGCGTCGACGCGGTGACGGACCGGCTTCCGCTGGTGCTGGGGCTGATGGCGGCCATCACGTTCGTGTTGCTGTTCTTGCTCACGGGCAGCGTGGTGCTGCCGGCCAAGGCGCTGATTTGTAACATCCTGTCCTTGACCGCTGCGTTCGGCGCGCTGGTGTGGATTTTCCAGGACGGTCATCTCGGTGCGCTCGGAACAACTCCGAGTGGCACGTTGGTGGCGAACATGCCGGTGCTGTTGTTCTGCATCGCGTTCGGCTTGTCCATGGATTACGAGGTGTTCCTGATTTCCCGGATCCGCGAGTACTGGCTGGCCTCGGGTGCCGCGCGGCCGGCAAAGGTAAGCGCTAAGCAGGCGCACGCCGCGAATGACGAGAGTGTGGCACGCGGCGTGGCCCGCACGGGGCGGGTGATCACCGCCGCCGCGTTGGTGATGTCGATGTCGTTCGCTGCGTTGATCGCCGCCCACGTGTCGTTCATGCGAATGTTCGGCCTCGGCCTGACGCTTGCCGTGATCGCCGATGCGACGCTGGTGCGGATGGTCCTGGTCCCGGCGTTCATGCACGTGATGGGCCGGTGGAATTGGTGGGCGCCAGAGCCGTTGGCCTGGCTGCATCAGCGGTTCGGCATCAGCGAGACACCGGCCCAGGACATTGGATACGGCGAGCCCACCGACGCACCGACCCAGCACAACGGGCGCCCGATCAGGGAGTCGGTGACCAACATTGGGTAACGTCACGATCGAAGGGCTCCGGCGCGTCAGGGCCCCCCGCGGGTCGGGCGATCGGCTCCGCGACGAGATTCTGGACGCGGCCACCGAGCTGCTGCTGGAAACCGGGCACGTCAGGTCGGTGTCGATTCGGTCCGTGGCACAACGTGTCGGCGTCACACCCCCGTCGATCTACCTGCATTTCGCGGACAAAGACGCGCTGATGGACGCCGTTTGCGCGCGCTACTTCGAAAAGCTCGACCTGGAAATGCAGGGGGTCGCCAGCGGGCGCAGCTCGGCGGTCGAGGTGCTGCGCGCCCAAGGGCTGGCCTACGTCCGGTTCGCCACCCAAACCCCGGAGTTGTACCGGATCGCCACGATGGGCGAGTGGCGCTCCGGAAGCAACATCGACACGACGCTGGACAGCTCGGCGTTCAAGCACATGCGGGCCACCGTGCAAAAGCTGATGGACGAAGGCATTTACCTGCCGGACGACCCGACCGTCGTCGCCCTGGAACTCTGGAGCGCCGCGCACGGAGTGGCCGCTATGTTGATCGCCAAGCCGCACTTGCCTTTTGGCGATGCCGAGGCGTTCGCCGACCGGGTACTGTACGCGGTCTTCTGCGGGCGGGTGGTGATCGGGCATTGCGGCACGGATGTCACACCCCAGAAGTTGGCGACCTGGGTGACCGCGCGCCGGCCGGCGCAGGAGGAGCCGCGGGCATGACGCAGCTAGCGGTGTCCAAGATCGACAATCCGTTCTTCGCGCATGTCTGGCCCGTCGTCGTCACACATGAAACCCAGGCGGTGCGCGCGCTTCGCCGGGAGAATGTGTCCGGCCTCTCGGGCCGGGTCCTCGAAGTCGGCGCGGGTGTCGGGACGAACTTCGCCAACTACCCGCAAACGGTCGAAGAGGTGATCGCCGTGGAGCCCGAGCCGCGGCTGGCCGCGCGCGCCCGGGCCGCAGCCAACGCGGCGCCCGTCCGGGTTGTCGTCGTCGGGGAGTCCGCGGAGGGGTTCAGCGACGCGCAGCCGTTCGACGCGGTCGTGTGCTCGCTGGTGTTGTGCTCGGTGCGCGATCCCGGCGGGGTGCTGCACCGTCTGTATACGTTCTTGCGGCCCGGCGGCCAGCTGCGGTATCTCGAGCACGTGGCCAGCGCGGGCGGACGGGGCCGACTACAGCGGTTGGCCGACGCGACGCTGTGGCCGAGGTTATTCGGCAACTGCCACACCCATCGCGATACAGAGCGTTCGATTGTCGATGCCGGATTCGAGATCGACACGTCGCGCCGCGAGTGGACGCTGCCGATCTGGGCCCCGTTGCCGGTGTCGGAATTGGTGCTGGGCCGCGCGCGCAGGCCCTGACACTGTTTCCGCCTTCCATCTACGCCGAGACTGCGCTGAGCGCGTGCGTTCCCGAGTAAACCGCGATCTGTGCGCAGGCTCGGCGCCGCCACTACAGGCTCGATGCCCGGAACTGCAGCGCATCGCGAACTCTGCCAATGACGTCGGCCGGGCGATCTGACGCGATCACCCGGATGACAATCCAGCCCAGCCGGTCTAAGGCCTCGCGCCGGTGGATGTCCCTGGTGTACTGCCAGCGGTCCAGACGATGATGCTCGCCGTCATACTCGACGGCGACCACGAGGTCCTCCCACCCCATGTCGAGGTGATACACCTGCGCTGCCCTGGCAGTCATCACCGGGATCTGGGTCGTCGGTCGCGGTAAGCCTGCGCGGATCAATAGGAGCCGCAGCCACGTCTCCTTCGGCGACTGTGCACCCGGATCGACCAAGTCCAGCGCTGTTTCCAGCTGCCGAAGCCCTCGAGCGCCGCGATGGTGGTCGGCTACTTCGAGGACTTCACCTAGCTTGGTGCCGGTCGCTCGCATGAGGGCGTCTAGATGCGCAATTGCCGTCCCCGTCGCCTGACGACGACCGATGTCGAATGCGGTACGTCGCGGCGTCGTAACCCGAACCCCGGCGACCATCTGGACTTCCGCTGGCAGCAGCGCCATGCCATAGGTCACACCACGAGGCGGCCGGGCGTTCGACCAGACCAATTCGATGGGCAGGCGTTCGTCCACCCATTTCGAGCCATGCCACGCAGCCGCGGTCAACGACGCAAGAACTCCCCGGCGTTGTGACCACAGCCAGGCGGCCATCGTGCGGTCGCGCAGTGTGAGCCGGTGATCGCGTGGGGCATAGACATCGGGAAGCACCCGGCGGAATCGGGAACGCAGCTGATGCTTTCGCAGCGTGCCGCTCTGCACAGCCTCACTGCCGATGAAGAGTTCGTTGCTCGTCATGACGGCAGACTTGCCGACGTTGCCGGCTCGGTCGCAGCGAATCTGCGCTCGGCGCGCGATTTTGTGGGCGGACCGCGATCTGTGTGCAGGCTCGACGCCGCTGCCGCAGACTCGGCGCCGGCGAATGTGGGGCTACCTCAGCAGGGCGGGCAGTCGCTGCAGCAGACCGGGCAAAGCCTGGCTCGCGGTCTCGCGCACGCTGATCGTGGCGCTGCTGGTCAGCGGTGTCACCTCGGGATTGACCTCGATCACGGCCGTGCCGCGTGACAGCGCCAGATCGGGCAGGCCGGCCGCGGGATAGACGATCGCCGAGGTTCCCACCACCACCATCACGTCGGCGGCCTCGGTCGCCTCGACCGCACGCTGCCAGGGCTCGTCGGGCAGCGGCTCACCGAACCACACGATGTCCGGCCTGATCATCGCGCCGCAGCGGGGGCAGAGCGGAGGTTCCACTTCCAGCGTCGGTTCGGTCATCTCGGGCAACGCGTTGGTGTAGGGCAAATCGCAACGCTCACAACGGAATTCGAAAAGACTTCCGTGCAGGTGGTGCACCGGCGCGCTGCCCGCCCGCTCGTGCAGGTCGTCGACGTTCTGCGTGATGACGCTGACCTCGACGTGGTCCTGCCAGGCGGCGATTGCGCGATGTCCGGGGTTGGGCTCAACCTTGGCCACCAGGTAATGGCGCCACAGATACCATCCCCACACCCGCTCGGGGTTCTCGCGCCACCCCTGTGTGCTGGACAGCTCGTAGGGATCGAAGCGGGCCCACAGCCCGTTCTTGTCGTCCCGGAATGTCGGCACGCCGCTCTCAGCGGAGATCCCCGCGCCACTGAGCACCGCCACACGCATCCCACAAACATAGCCGCGGTTGCGTGATACTGGTCACGTGGAGCTACGGGATTTGTTACGGGTCGACACCAAGGCACGCAAACCGTTGTTCGACCAACTCAGAAACCAGGTCATCGACGGAGTCCGGACGGGCGCGCTGCAGCCCGGTGCCCGGCTCCCGACGGTGCGCGATCTGGCCGGTCAGCTAGGCGTTGCGGCAAACACCGTGGGCCGTGCGTACCGGGAGCTGGAGTCCGCGGCGATCGTCGAAACGCGGGGGCGGTATGGCACGTTCATTTCCCGCTTCGATCCGACCGATGCCGCGATGGCCGCCGCCGCCAAGGAGTATGTCCAAGTGGCGCGATCGTTGGGGCTGACCAAGTCCGACGCGATCCGCTACGTGACCAACGTGCCCGACGACTGAGGCGCGCGCATTCACGCCAACACTTTGGCCAGCGTGCGCAGGTTGCGTGTCGTCGTCGAGGACTTGTAGCGCGGCTTGCCCATCGTCTTGCCGATCGTGCTGTCCAGGGTGCTGCCCTTGGGTACCTGCCAGTAGACGACGCCTTCACCGGGGGCGATCTTCTCGTTCGCGCCGGCACTCTCGACCAGGGCGGTGAGTTCGGTGAGCACCGCTTTCTCGGCGACGAAGGTGACGTAGGACTGATACCCGTCGACCTCGCGCTCGAAGGGGTAGGCGTCGACGATCGCGCGCACCCGATCGATGGTGTAGGCCAGCACCCACGCGTCATAACCGAACCGCTCGCGCAAGGCGCCTTCGGCCTTCTTGCGCACCGCGGCGACGCCCGCCGACGACTCCAACAGCACGTTGCCGCTGGCCAGGATGGTGCGCACATTCTCAAATCCCGCGTCGGTCAGAGCGGTGGACACCTCGGCCATCTTGAGGTTGACGCCGCCGACGTTGACGCCGCGCAGGAACGCTGCGTACTTGGTCATGAACCGATTCCACCAGCCCACACTGCGACGGCGACATTCGGACCGGCGTTCGGCGCAGCGACGTAGGCTTTCGACATGGGACGCCAAGTCTTCGACGACAAGTTGCTGGCCGTGATCAGTGGGAACTCACTCGGGGTGCTGGCCACCATCAAGCGTGACGGACGGCCCCAACTGTCGAACGTGAGTTATCACTTCGACCCGCGCGAGCAACTGGTGCAGGTCTCGATCACCGAGCCGCGGGCCAAGACGCGCAACCTGCGCCGCGACCCGCGGGCATCGATCCTGGTGGCCGCCGATGATGGATGGTCGTATGCCGTCGCTGAGGGCGCCGCGGAACTGACGCCGCCGGCGGCCGCGCCCGACGACGACACCGTCGAGGCGCTGATTGCCTTGTATCGCAGTATCGCCGGTGAGCATCCGGACTGGGACGAGTACCGGCAGGCGATGGTCACCGACCGGCGGGTGCTGCTGACGCTGCGGATCTCGCACGTGTACGGCATGCCGCCGGGCAAACGGTAAATCACAAGCCAGGCCGGGCCTGTCGACGCTAGGCTGCCGGTATGGCTGAATCGAACTCGCACGAAGAGGACGAGACCAAGCGCAAGTTCCGTGAAGCCCTCGACCGCAAGAAGGCCAAATCGGCGGGCGCGTCCGCTCATAAAGACGGCGGCGACAAGCAATCCCGTACGCACGGTCCGGTCGAGAATCGTCGGGAATTCCGCCGCAAGAGCGGCTAGGCCATAGTTCACTGGCCGTCAACGTGTTCGTCGCGGTTGCCGTCGACTTCGGCCGCCAGTGTCGGGATTTCGGCGCAGTTTTACTATGTGGGGGTGCCGAATTTGCAGCTTGTCCAAGATCCGGACGCCGACGCACTGCTGGATGACAACCCGTTCGCGTTGCTGGTCGGCATGCTGCTAGACCAGCAGGTGCCCATGGAAACCGCCTTCGCGGGACCGAAGAAGATCGCGGATCGGATGGGCGGATTCGACGCCGCCGAGATCGCCGATCACGACCCGGACAAGTTCGCCGCATTGTGCTCGGAAAGGCCTGCGATACACCGCTTTCCGGGGTCGATGGCCAAACGTATCCAGGCCCTGGCGCAGATCATCGTGGACCGCTACGACGGCGATGCCGCCGGCCTGTGGACGGCTGGCCAGCCCGACGGGCAGGAACTGCTGCGCCGGCTCAAGGGGTTACCCGGCTTCGGCGAGCAGAAGGCGCAGATCTTTCTGGCACTGCTCGGCAAGCAGTACGGCGTGACGCCGGCGGGCTGGCAGGCGGCGGCCGGGGAGTTCGGCAAGCCCGGCACATGCATGTCCGTCGCCGACATCGTCGACGCCCAGTCCCTTGGGAAGGTGCGCTCATACAAAAAGCAGCGGAAAGCGGCGGCCAAAGCGGCCGAGTAGCTGCTGAGTGGCTAAGGAGAAAGGGCGGCAGCGTGAAGACACACATAACGTGTCCGTGCGGCGAAGCCATCGTGGGCAAGGACGAGGACGACCTGGTCGAGCTGACCCAAGCGCACCT
>DASSGQ010000071.1:0-17947 GCA_035693385.1 Mycobacterium sp. | reverse complement strand
ACCGGGCTCGCTGGCTGAAGCCGATTATCCTCGAGTAGGTGACCGCCCGTTGCGCAGAATCACCGGAGCTCGTCGCACTGCTGGCCGGTCGCCGGGTCGCGGCGGTGACCGGCGCGGGGATATCCACCGACTCCGGCATTCCCGACTACCGGGGACCCGATTCGCCGCCGAGCAATCCCATGACGATCCGCCAGTTCACCTCGGATCCCGTGTTCCGGCAACGGTATTGGGCGCGCAACCACGTCGGGTGGCGCCACATGCACGACACCCTGCCCAACGCGGCGCACCGGGCATTGGCCGCGCTCGAGCGCGCTTCGGTGGTCACCGGCGTGATCACCCAGAACGTCGATCTGCTGCACACCAAAGCGGGCAGCCTCAACGTCGTCAATCTGCACGGCACCTACGCGCGGGTGATCTGCCTGGGCTGCAGCTACGGCATGAGCCGAGCCACACTGGCCGAACGGCTCGAGGCGCTCAACCCGGGATTCATCGAGCGAGCCGAAGCGGTCGGCGGGCTGGCGGTGGCTCCCGACGCCGACGCCGTTGTCGCCGATACCGCGTCGTTCCGCTATCTCGACTGCCCGCGCTGTGACGGCATGCTCAAGCCGGACATCGTCTACTTCGGCGAGAGCGTGTCCAAAGCCGTGGTGGCCCAAGCCTATTCACTGGTCGACCAGGCCGAAGCGCTGCTGGTCGCGGGCTCGTCGCTGACCGTGTTCTCCGGCTACCGATTCGTGCGCCGCGCGGCCGCGCTGGGCATCCCGGTCGCGATCGTCAACCGCGGCCACACGCGCGGCGACAACCTGGCCGCCGTCAAGGTCGACAGCGGGTGCTCCGAATTGCTGGCGCTGCTCGCCTCGGAATTGGTGGGGGCACCGGCACGGGCGCCAGCGGCGGCGACGCGCTAAAAGGTGCAGGGCAAGCTGCGGATGGCGTGGATGAAGTTACCCGGCACGTAGGCCGGATCGCCCGCCTGGATGTCGGGCAACTGCGTCAGCAGTTCGCCGAAGATGGCACGCAACTGCGCCCGGCCCACACTAGCTCCGAGACAGAAGTGCACTCCGCCACCGCCGAGGCCCAGGTGCGGGTTGGGACTGCGACTCAGGTCGAAACGGTCCGGATGGTCGAACGCCTCGCGGTCCCAGTTACCGGACGGATAGAACATCACCACCTTCTCCCCCGCCCGGATCCTCTGCCCACCTAACTCGGAATCCGTTGCGGCCGTGCGACGGAAGGTCATGACGGGCGTTGCCCAACGGATGAACTCCTCGACCGCCGTGCCGATCCGATTGTCGAAATCCTCTAGCAGCCAGGCCCTCTCACCGGGAAAGTCGGTGAGCGCCTTCATGGCATGGCTGATGGTCTGGCGGGTGGTGTCGTTGCCGGCGACCGAAAGCAACACGAAGAACGCGGCCACGTCCGCATCGGTCAGCCGATCGCCGTCCACCTCGGCGTTGACCAGACTGCTGAGCAGGTCGTCGCCGGGATGCTCACGGCGCTGCGCGGCCAGCATGCCGGCGACTTGGTGCAGGTACATCTGGTTTTCGAGCAGAACCTCCAGCGGGTTACGCCCATCCAAGTAGACCGGGTCGGCCCAGGACACCAGCGCGTCGGTGGCGTGCGCCATGCGTTCTCGCTCGGATTCCGGAATCCCGACCATGTCCGACAGGGTGCGGATGGGCACTTCCTTGGCACAGCGGTCGACGAAATCGGCACCGCTGCCGGCCGCGCGCAACTCCTCGACGATGGTCTTGGCATTCGATTTGATCGAGTCCTCGATACGCCGCACCTGGCGCGGGGTGAATGCGGCACTGACGACTTTGCGGAGCTTGGTATGCCGAGGCGGGTCCATCGCCAGGAAGGACTGCGACGCTTCGAGCAACTCCACCGGGATATTCTCGAAAAGCACCCCTTGGCCAGACAGGAACACCTCGTTGTTGCGGCTGACCGCGACGATGTCGGAGCGTCGGGTGATCGCCC
Source organism: Mycobacterium sp. (assembly GCA_035693385.1). Taxonomy (GTDB): domain Bacteria; phylum Actinomycetota; class Actinomycetes; order Mycobacteriales; family Mycobacteriaceae; genus Mycobacterium. The sequence goes on along the minus strand of DASSGQ010000071.1, from coordinate 15,967 downwards.
AATAGCCGGGGTCATCGGGATCGTGCATCAGGGCGTCCTCGACGGGAGGATGCCAGCTCACCGGCCGCTCGGCCCGCAGCACCGCAAATGATCGTTCGCGATCGGCCGCGGTCGTGGACCAGAACGCACGCGACGACAGATCGATCGCGTCGTAGGCACGGCCCGGCTTTTCGGTGCCGGACGTCCCGGTCATCACAGACATTGCAGATCCTCCGTCACTTATGACACCTGTCACAATCTCGACCGACAATATGCCTAGACGCCATGTCTAGTCAATGTGTCCAAAGGTTCGCTATGCTCGGCAAATGCCGTCGGTGACGCGGAAACCGCAGGCCAATCGCGAACAGCGACGCCAGCAGCGGCGAGAGCAGATGGAGCGCCGGCTGCTGGACGCCGCCGAGCGGCTGATGCGCGATGGCGCCAGTTTCACCGAGCTCAGCGTGGACCGGCTGTCAACCGAGGCCGGCATTTCGCGTGCCAGCTTCTACGTCTACTTCGAGGACAAGGGCCACCTGCTGCGCCGGTTGGCCGGGCAGGTGTTCGCCGACCTTGCCGCCAGCGCGAATCGCTGGTGGAGCGTGGCGTGGCGGCACAATCCCGACGACGTCCGCGTGGCGATGGACGGCATTGTCGCCACCTACCGGCGTCATCAGCCCGTGCTCGTCGCCCTGAACGAGATGGCTTCCTATGACCCCGTGGTCGGAGCGACCTACCGCAATCTGTTGACCGCCATCACCGGACGGGTGACCCGCGTCATCGAACAGGGCCAGTCGGACGGCTCCATCCGCAGTGAGCTGCCCGCGGCCACCACAGCCAGTGCGCTGACCTGGATGGTCGAGCGCGCGTGCCAGCAGAATCTACCGACCGCTCCGCCTTCCTACGATGCCGAGCTGGCCGCGTCGATGACTGAAATCATTTGGGGCACACTGTATCTCAAGCCAGTGCCGCCGAGCTGAATTGTCAGACGGCGACCAGGTCATCGGCGTGCACGGCGGGCCGGCGCAGCTCCCCGGGCAGCTCGGAGGTCGACCGGCCCATCATGGTCGCGAGTTCGGTCGCATCGTAGGCGACCACACCACGGGCCACCATCGTCGCGTCCGGGTCGCGCAATTCGACGACATCTCCCGCATAGAATCGGCCCGAGACGGTGGTGATGCCGGCGGGCAGCAGCGAGCGGCGTTGCAGCACCACAGCGCGCACCGCGCCCTCGTCGAGCGACAGCGCACCGGCCGCCTCGGCGGCATACCGCACCCAGAACCGGCGGGCCGACATCCGATCCGAGCGCGCGGCGAACACAGTGCCGGTTGACGCGTCGGTGAGCGCCGTCGCGGCGTCGGTCGCGGCGGCCAGCAACACCGGGACCCCGGCGTCGGCCGCCAGCAGCGCCGACGACATCTTCGACGCCATTCCGCCGGTGCCCAGGTCGCTGCCCGGACCTGCGACCACGCCGTCCAGGTCAGCCGTACCCGACACTTCAGGAATAAACTTGGCCCCCTTGGTTTTTCGAGGGTCGGAGTCATACAGCCCATCGATGTCGGAGAGCAGCACCAAGGCCTCGGCTCCGACCAGGTGGGCCACCAGCGCGGAAAGCCGGTCGTTGTCGCCGAACCGGATCTCGTTGGTGGCCACGGTGTCGTTCTCGTTCACGATCGCCACCGCGTGCAACGCGCGCAGCCGGTCCAGCGTGCGCTGGGCGTTGGTGTGCGAGGCCCGCATCGAAATGTCGTGTGCGGTCAGCAGCACCTGACCGACGGTGCGGCCGTAACGGGCGAACGCCGCGCTCCACGAGTTCACCAGGGCGACCTGCCCGACGCTGGCCGCGGCCTGCTTGGTCGCCAGATCCTTTGGGCGGCGCGACAATCCGAGCGGCTCAATGCCAGCGGCGATGGCTCCGGACGACACGATGACGACGTCGGTGCCCGCCTTCATTCGCGCCTCGATCGCGTCGGCCAGCCCGGCCAGCCGGCCGGCGTCGAACACTCCCGACCGTGTGGTCAGCGCGTTGGTCCCGACCTTGACCACCAGGCTGCGCGCCGTTCGGATGGCTTCGCGATGCTCAGTCACGAGCGCCACTCTCCCCCGCAAGCGGGCGGTGCCCCCTGCACCGTCGCCGACACAGTCACGAGCCGTCACCGTGTTCGCGGCGCCGACGCCGGGCGGCCTTGCGCTCGGCGGCGCCGACGCGATCGCTGCGCTCCAGCCGCGCGTCGGTACCGCGTCCCGACAACGCCACCTGTTGTCCCGCGGGCGTTTGGGGCTCCCAGTCGAACGTCATTTCTCCGATCGTCACGGCGCACCCCGGTCGCGCGCCCAGCCGCAGCAGTTCCTCTTCGACACCCAGACGCGCCAGCCGGTCGGCGAGATAGCCCACGGCTTCGTCGTTGTCGAAATTGGTCTGGCCGACCCAGCGCTGGGGCCGCGCACCGGTGACGACAAAGCCGCCCTCTCCGTCCGGTTCGACTGTAAAGCCGCTGTCATCGACGGGCACCGGACGAATCACCGGCCGTCGCGGGACGGTTTGCGGCCGCGCGGCGTTGTAGTCGGAGATCATCTGCCAGAGCCCGAAGATCAACGGCTGCAGGCCTTCTCGCGTCACGGTCGACACCAGATACACCGGCCAGCCACGTTCGGCGATCTCGTCGCGGACGAATTCGGCGAGCTCACGAGCCTCGGGCACGTCGATCTTGTTGAGCACCACGGCCCGGGGCCGCTCGGCGAGGTCCTCCAACGCCGCATCCCCTTGCAGGGTGGGCGTATACGCGGCGAGTTCCGCTTCCAGTGCGTCGATGTCGGAAATCGGGTCGCGTCCGGGCTCCGCGGTGGCGCAGTCGACGACGTGCACCAGCACGGCACAGCGCTCGATGTGCCGCAGGAAATCCAGGCCCAGGCCGCGGCCCGCCGAAGCACCCGGGATCAGGCCGGGCACGTCGGCGACGGTGAAGGTGTGCTCGCCCGCCGAGACGACACCGAGGTTGGGGACCAACGTGGTGAACGGATAGTCGGCGATCTTCGGCTTAGCTGCCGAAATCGCGGACACCAGCGAAGACTTGCCGGCCGACGGGAACCCGATCAGGCCGACGTCGGCGACGGTCTTGAGCTCCAGTGTCAGGTCGCGGGACTGGCCCGCCTCGCCGAGCAGCGCGAAGCCCGGGGCCTTGCGGGCGCGGGATGCCAGCGCGGCGTTGCCGAGACCGCCACGGCCGCCGGCCGCGGCCTCGAAGCGGGTGCCCGCGCCCACCAGATCGGCCAGCATGCGGCCGTTTTCGTCCAGCACGACGGTGCCGTCGGGGACGTGCACCTCCAGGTCCGCGCCGGCCGCGCCGTCGCGGTTGTTGCCCATTCCCTGCTTGCCGGATGGTGCGGTGACGTGGGGATGGAAATGGAAGTCCAGCAGGGTGTGCACCTGCGGGTCGACGACGAGGACGATGCTGCCGCCGCGGCCGCCGTTGCCCCCGTCAGGGCCGCCAAGCGGCTTGAATTTCTCCCGATGGACCGAGGCGCAGCCGTTACCACCCGAACCCGCGCGCGCGTGGATGACGACGCGATCGATAAACCGAGGCATCGAGTGCCCTCCCACCTTCAGCCCGGCGACGATACGGGCCACCACGGCCCGCTGAGGAGCCGAGCAATCCTAACCTCAGCCCGGCGACGATGCGGGCCAGCACGGCCCGGGGAAGAAGCTCAGTCGGTGCTCTGGCCGGCCGCGACGATGCTGATCGTCTTGCGCCCGCGCTTGACCCCGAACTCGACAGCTCCGGCTTCCTTGGCGAATAGCGTGTCGTCGCCGCCACGTCCGACGTTGACGCCGGGATGGAACTTGGTGCCGCGCTGGCGGATCAGGATTTCGCCGGCCTTGACGACCTGGCCACCGAACCGCTTGACGCCCAGCCGCTGAGCGTTGGAATCGCGACCGTTGCGTGAGCTGGACGCGCCCTTCTTGTGTGCCATCTGTTCGTCGCCTCGCTACTTGATGCCGGTGACCTTCAGGACCGTCAGCCGTTGACGGTGACCCTGACGCTTGTGGTAGCCGGTCTTGTTCTTGAATTTGTGGATACGGATCTTGGGGCCCTTGGTGTGCTCGAGCACCTCACCGGTCACCGCGACCTTGGCCAGCGCGGCGGCGTCGGTGGTAACGGTGGCACCGTCGACGACCAGGGCGACCGGCAGCGACACCTGCGCGCCGGGCTCGGATTCGATCTTCTCGACCTTGACCACGTCTCCGACGGCGACTTTGTACTGCTTGCCGCCCGCCTTGACGATTGCGTAGGTCGCCATCGTTGCTCCTGCCTCTTTCTTGTTCCGCCGGCTCGGCGCGTCGCGCGCGTGCCACCGGTGTGTGCGTGGTGGGTCTGGGTGCGGGTCTGCGCCGACTTTCCGGCAGTCCCGCCAGTCGACGGCCAGTCCAGGCCTGACGACAACTGTCCAAGGGTACTTGACCAGCGGCTACAGGGTCAAACCAGCTGCAACCGCTGCTGATCCGGTGCCCAACCGGGCCGGGGTCAGTCCACGTGGATGGGCGGTCCGGCCGGCCTTCCTGCTGCGCGCCGACGTCGCGGGCGGCCAAAAGGCGACCCGGTGATGCCCGGCGCGGTGCTCTGGGCGAGGTCATTACCGGTCCCGGCATTGCTGTGCTCGTCGGGCCCGGGGTCGGAATCCACTTCATCGAGATCGTCATCGTCGTCGTCATCGAGGTCTTCGTCGAGATCCTCGTCGTCGTCATCGTCATCGTCATCGTCGTCGTCGAGGTCCTCATCGTCGAGGTCCTCATCGTCGAGTTCGTCCTCATCGTCGTCGTCGGTGTCGTCTTCGGAGTCCTCGAAGTCCTCCTGGTCGGCGTCTTCCAGGTCGGCGACCGCCCGCTCTTCGGTCTCGCCATCTAATTTGGCGATGACGTCGAGCTTGGCGGTGGCTTCGTCACCGGCCTCCTCGGATTCCTCGTCACCGCGATCGGCTTCCTCCGACACCCCGGTCGAGCCGGCGGCCATCGCCTTGAACATCGGGTGCTCGCCGGGGGTATGCACCGGCACCTTGGCCACGGCAGGCTCTTCGGGCCTGCCCTTCTTCGATCGCCTGCTTCGGCGGCCACCGCCCGGCTCGGACTTTCGCCCGTTCACCGGAGCCGAATCGACCGGGTCGGCGTGCAGCAAGATCCCGCGGCCGCCGCAGTTCGGGCACGATGTCGAGAACGCCTCGATCAGCCCGGTTCCCAACCGCTTGCGGGTCAGTTGGACCAAGCCCAGCGACGTCACCTCGGAGACCTGATGGCGGGTGCGGTCGCGGGCCAGCGCCTCGGTCAGCCGACGCAACACCAGGTCACGGTTGGACTCAAGCACCATGTCGATAAAGTCGATGACCACGATGCCGCCGACGTCGCGCAGCCGTAGCTGGCGCACGATCTCCTCGGCCGCCTCCAGGTTGTTCTTGGTCACGGTCTGCTCGAGGTTTCCCCCGGAACCGGTGAACTTGCCGGTGTTGACGTCGATCACCGTCATCGCCTCGGTGCGGTCGATGACAAGCGTGCCACCCGACGGCAGCCACACCTTCCGGTCCATGGCCTTGGCGAGCTGCTCGTCGATGCGATGTACCGCAAACACGTCCGGTCCCGTCGCGCCATCCGACCCCGCCGCGGGCTCGTATTTCGTAATCTTCGAAACCAGTTCGGGCGCAACCGAATTCACATATTCGTTGATCGTGTTCCACGCCTCGTCGCCGGACACCAGGAGCCCGGCGAAGTCCTCGTTGAACAGGTCACGGATGACCTTGACCAACACGTCCGGCTCCTCGTAGAGCGCCACCGCGGCGCCCCCCGCCTTCTGCTTGGTCTCGGCCGCCTTGGCCTCGATCTGTTGCCAGCGCTCCTGCAGGCGGTTGACGTCATTGCGGATGTCGTCCTCTTTGACGCCCTCGGACGCCGTGCGGATGATCACCCCGGCGTTCGCCGGTACGACCTCACGCAGGATCTCCTTGAGCCGCTGACGTTCGGTGTCCGGCAGCTTGCGACTGATCCCGGTCGACGAGGCGCCCGGCACATAGACCAGGTAGCGCCCCGCCAGTGACACCTGCGTGGTGAGCCGCGCACCCTTGTGCCCCACCGGGTCCTTGCTGACCTGGACCACGACGTAATCGCCGGGTTTGAGCGCTTGTTCGATCCTGCGGTCAGACCCGCCCAATCCCGCGGCTTCCCAATTGACTTCGCCCGCGTAGAGCACGCCGTTGCGGCCGCGACCGATGTCGACGAAGGCCGCCTCCATCGACGGCAGCACGTTCTGCACGATCCCCAGGTAGATGTTGCCCACCAGGGAAGCCGAGGCCGCTGACGTTACGAAGTGTTCGACGACAATGCCGTCTTCGAGCACCGCGATCTGGGTGTAGCGCGCGCCAGGGTGCGGCGGCTCGGTGCGGACCCTGTCGCGGACCACCATCATCCGTTCGACGGCCTCGCGGCGCGCCAGGAACTCGGCCTCGGTCAGCACCGGCGGGCGGCGACGTCCGGCGTCGCGCCCGTCCCGTCGGCGCTGCCGCTTGGCCTCTAGCCGAGTGGAGCCGTCGATGCCCTTGATCTCGGTGCTACCGGAGCCGTTGGAGCCACCCCCATCGGAACCGTTCTGGCCGCTGCGGGGCGGGCGCTCGTGCACCACGGTGTTCGGCGGATCATCGGGCGACAGACCCTCGTCGTTGTCGTCACCGGATCCCGACTTGCGTCGCCGACGCCTGCGGCGGCGCCGGCTCCCCGCTTCCGACAAGCCGTTCTCGTCGTCGCCGGAGTCAGCGTCGTCTTCCTCGTCGGAGTCTCGGCCGTCGGTGTCCTCGGATTCCGCGTCGGCCTGGGCCGGACCCTGTCCCCGGCGGCCGGGCTCGCCATCGTCGTCACCGCCGTCCGATCCGCCCTGTTCACCACGTCCTCGGCCACGACCCCGACGACCACGACGCCGACGCCGGTTCGCCGGCCGGTCGGTCTGCTCCTCGTCGTCGTCGCTGTCGGAGTCGTCGCCCGAGTCGTCGTCGACGTCATCGTCATCGGCCGTCTCGAGCGGTTGCGGGGCGACGAACAGCGGCATGTACTGCGGCCGGTCGGTCGAGGTCGGCAGCAGCAGCGGTTGCTGGGCGACCGGTGCGCTGCTGAAGCCGGGGATGTTTGGCAGGGGCTTGGCGAAGAGCAGGTCACGCACCCGGAGCGCGTCCTCGCGGTCGACGCCGGAATGCACGTTGCGGGGCCGCCCGTCGAGGGTATTGAGCGCTTCCAGCACCTCCCTGTTGGTGCTGCCCAGCGCGCGTGCCAGCTGATGGACTCTCAGCCGGTCCGGCAGGTCCTCGGGCCGGGTCTGCTCCTGTGTTGGTTCTGAAGGTGGTGCACCGTCTGCCACGTATTCTCCTTTAGCCCCCGGGCGCGTCGTTGCGACGCGGCCACGCGAGGGCTTCGTTATATGCCAGGGTCACTTCTCCCAGGCTTGTGAGGGTCTTGCCCCGAGCAGCCCGGGTAGAACTCGCTCGGCGCCGTGCTGAATGACGGCCTGACATGCGGCGCAACATCGCGGGGTGGCGATGGTCGCGCTTGTCTAAGTCTTCATTCGGGTGTCTGACGCCGGTCCGGCGACGTTCACCCGCTGTAAGTATCCCACATGACCGGGCGCGCTCACCCGCCCCTGATCCGAAGGCTCCGCGAACCAGGACCGGGGCCGAAGCTACGGGCGCCTGCCGTCCAACCCTAGGCGCCGGGGAACCAGAGCGCGATTTCGCGCTTGGCGGAATCGGCCGAATCCGAGCCGTGCACCAGATTGAACTGCGTTTCCAGCCCGAAATCACCGCGAATCGTGCCGGGCGTCGCCTGTTCCACCGGGTTGGTGCCGCCGGCGAGCTGGCGGAACGCCGCAACCGCGTGCGGTCCTTCCACGATTGCCGCGACCACGGGCCCCGAAGTGATGAACTCCAGCAACGACGCGAAGAAGGGCTTGCCGTCATGCTCCGCGTAATGCTGGACGGCCAGCTCTTCGCTGGTATGCCGGAGCTCCAGCGCCGCGATGGTGAGGCCTTTTTGCTCGATGCGGCTGATGATCTCGCCAATCAGGTGCCGCTCGACGGCGTCCGGCTTGATCAGTACCAGGGTCCGTTCGGTCACGGCGGACAGCGTACAGAACCCCGTGCGGATTAGCCCGGCGTAGCTGGCTGGACGCTACTGCCGTCGCCGCACTTCGGCGCGGAAGTAGGCGATCAACGCCCACAGGCCGGTGAACAACACCCCGATGAAACCCACACCCGGGTACACCGCAAACCCCGCGAGCAGGATCGCTTGCACGCCCATATTCACCCAGATCGCCCAGGGTTTGCGCTGCAATCCGGCAAGCAGGATCAGCACCGCGGCCAGCCCCAGCAGATAGGCCAGCGAACCGGCGGTCAGGCCGCCGCCGACCGCGCCGACCACCGGAATCGCCAGCAGCACCACGATCGCTTCCAAAATCAGCGTCGCGGCCATCACGGCGCTGAAGCTCTTCCACGGATCGGCCCGGGGCGCCGGGGACTGGTCTCCCGGACTGTCGGTCATTCCGGATCACGACCAAACAGGGTCCGTGCGGCGCCGGCGGTGACCACCGACCCGGTGATGACGATCCCCGTGCCGGAGAACCCGCCGCCGTCGGCGCCATCGGCGGTGTCCATGGAGGCGTCGTCGACCAGGGCGGTCGCGATGTCGATGGCGTCGCGCAGGTTCCCGGCGGTCGTCACCCGGTCGGGTCCGAACCGCTCACCCGCCGCCAGTGCCAGCGATTCCACGTCCAGCGCCCGCGGCGAGCCGTTGTGGGTCACGACGACGGCATCGAACACCGGCTCCAGCGCGGCGAGGATGCCGTCGACATCCTTGTCGGCCAGCACGCTGAGCACGCCGACCAGAAATCGGAAGTTGAACTCCGTGGTCAACGTCTGCGCCAGCGCCGCCGCCCCGGCCGGATTGTGCGCGGCGTCGATGAAAACCGTTGGGGCGCTGCGCATTCGTTCCAGCCGGCCGGGGCTCCTGACGGCGGCGAAACCCGCCCGAACGGCCTCGACGTCGAGCTGACGCTGGGCACCGGCGCCGAAGAAGGCCTCGACCGCGGCCAACGCCACCACCGCGTTGTGCGCTTGGTGTTCGCCATGCAGCGGCAGGTACACGTCGGAGTACACCGCACCCAGACCCTGCAGCTGCAGCACCTGCCCTCCGATGGCGACCTGGCGGCCCAGGACCGCGAACTCCGCGTCCTCGCGGGCGACCGCGGCGTCGGCGCGCACCGATTGGGCCAACAACACCTCCATCGCCTCGGGCACCTGACGCGCGATGACGGCGACGGTGTCCGGTGCCCCATCGGGAGCCCTGGTGATGATGCCGGCCTTCTCCGCGGCGATCCCGGCGATGTCGTCGCCGAGATAGTCGACGTGGTCGATGCCGATCGGGGTGATCACCGCAACCGGTGCGTTGATCACGTTGGTCGCATCCCAACGCCCGCCCATGCCCACCTCGACCACCGCGACGTCGACGGGCGCGTCGGCGAACGCGGCGAACGCCATCGCCGTGAGGACCTCGAACTTGCTCAAGCGCGGGCCAGCCCCAGAAGCCTCCGACTGCGCGTCGATCATCTGCACGAACGGCTCGATCTCGCGGTAGGTCGCCACGTAGTGGGCCGGGCTGATCGGCCGGCCGTCGATCGCGATGCGTTCGATCGCCGATTGCAGGTGTGGGCTGGTGGTTCGCCCGGTGCGCCGCTGCAGCGCGGTCACCAGCGCGTCCACCATCCGCGCGACCGAGGTCTTACCGTTGGTGCCCGCGATGTGGATCGACGGATAACTGAGTTGTGGCGAGCCCAGCACGTCCATCAGTGCGCTGATGCGGGTCAGGCTCGGCTCGATCTTGGTCTCCGGCCAGCGCTGATCCAGCAGATGCTCGACCTGCAGCAGGGACGCGATCTCGTCCGGTGTGGGAGCGGTGCCGGTTTCGGGTCCGGTCGCCGATTCCCACTCGGGCGGCTCAGTCATTGCAGCCCGGCCAACCTGGAGGTGATCCGATCGGTTTCCTCCTGTGCCACCCGCTGCCGCTCACGTATCTTGCCGACGACCTGCTCCGGCGCCTTGGCCAGGAAGTCCGCGTTGGCCAGCTTGGCGGCCGTCGACGCCAATTCCTTTTGCGCCAAGGCCAAGTCCTTTTCCAGGCGGCGACGTTCGGCGGCCACGTCGATGGTGCCCGAGGTGTCGAGTTCGACGACGACGGTGGTGCGGCTGAGCCGGACCTCCAGCGACGCGGACGGGCGGAAGTCGGGGCCCGGTGCGGTGAGCCACGCCAGCGAGGTCGCGGCGGGCACTTGGCCCGTGAGGTCGGACTCCTCGACGCCGGTCAGTCGGGCCGGTACCTTCTGCCGATCGGCGAGGCCCTGGTCGCTGCGGAACCGCCGCACCTCGGTCACCAGCCTTTGCATGTCCGTGATGCGTTGTGCAGCAACAGGATCCATGTCAACGCCCGACGCGGTCGGCCAGTCTGCGACCACCAGTGACTCCTGGTTGGTCTCCCCATTCTGCAAAGCCTGCCACAGCGCCTCGGTGATGAACGGGATCACCGGATGCAGCAGCCGCAGCAACGTATCCAGCACCGCGGCCAGCACCGCGGTGGTGTGCGCCAGTCCGTCGGCAAGTTGCGACTTGGCCAATTCGAGGTACCAGTCACAGAATTCGTCCCACGCGAAGTGGTAGAGCGCCTCGCACGCGCGACTGAACTCGTAGCTGTCGAAGGCCGAATCAACTTCGGCGCGAACCTGTTCCAGCCGCCCCAGGATCCATCGGTCGGCGTCGGTCAGCTCATCCTGCGCAGGCAGCGGTGCCAGTACGGCACCGTTGAGCAGTGCGTAGCGGGTGGCGTTGAACAGCTTGGTGCCGAAGTTGCGCGACGCGCGGACGGCATCCTCGCCGACGGCCAGATCACCGCCGGGACTGGCGCCGCGGGCCAGCGTGAACCGCAGCGCGTCGGCCCCGAACGTCTCGACCCAATCCAGCGGATCGATGACGTTGCCCTTGGATTTACTCATCTTGCGGCCGAATTCGTCACGGATGAGGCCGTGCAGGAAGACATCGGTGAACGGCACCTGCGGGCCGCGCAGGCCGCCGAGGGTGATTGCGTCGTCATCGCCCACGAAGGTGCCGAACATCATCATCCGCGCGACCCAGAAGAACAGGATGTCGTATCCGGTCACGAGAACACTTGTCGGATAAAACTTTTCCAGTTCGGGAGTCTTCTCCGGCCAGCCCAACGTGGAGAACGGCCACAGCGCGGACGAGAACCAGGTGTCCAGCACGTCGGGGTCCTGTTCCCAGTCCTCCGGAGGTGTGTCGTCGGGACCGATGCACACCTGTTCGCCGTTGGGCCCGTACCAGATCGGGATGCGATGGCCCCACCAGAGCTGCCGCGAGATACACCAGTCGTGCATGTCGTCGACCCACGCGAACCAGCGGGGTTCCAGGCTGGCGGGGTGAATCACAGTGTCCCCGTTACGCACTGCATCGCCGGCGGCCTTGGCCAGCGACTCCACCCGGACCCACCACTGCAGCGACAACCGCGGCTCGATCGGCTCGCCGCTGCGCTCAGAATGCCCGACGCTGTGCAGGTAGGGGCGCTTCTCCGCGACCACGCGTCCTTGCGCCGCCAGAGCTTCGCGCACCGCGACTCGCGCCTCGAAGCGGTCCATGCCATCGAATTGCGTTCCGGTGCCGGTGATCCGGCCCTTGGTGTCCATGATCGAGATCATCGGCAACTGGTGCCGCAGCCCGATTTCGAAGTCGTTCGGGTCGTGCGCGGGCGTGACTTTGACCGCGCCGGTGCCGAATTCGGGGTCGACATGTTCGTCGGCGACTATAGCGAGCGGGCGGTCGACGAACGGATGCGGCAGGCTGCTGCCGACCAGGTGGCGGTAGCGCTCGTCGTCTGGATGAACCGCGATCGCGGTGTCGCCCAACATCGTCTCGACTCGGGTGGTGGCGACCACGATGTGGGGTTCCGCGTCGTCCATGGAGCCGTACCGGAACGACACCAGCTCGCCGTCGACGTCTTGGTAATTGACCTCTAGGTCGGAGATCGCCGTCTGAAGCACCGGCGACCAGTTGACCAGCCGCTCCGCCCGATAGATGAGCCCCGCGTCGTAGAGGCGCTTGAAAATGGTTCGCACCGCCCGCGACAGGCCCTCGTCCATGGTGAACCGGTCGCGGCTCCAGTCCACGCCGTCGCCGAGCCGGCGCATCTGGCCGCCGATAGCGCCACCCGACTCACGCTTCCAGTCCCACACCTTGTCGACGAACAGTTCGCGGCCGAAGTCCTCCTTGGTCTTGCCGTCGACCGCAAGCTGCTTTTCCACAACGGTTTGCGTCGCGATGCCCGCATGGTCCATGCCCGGCTGCCACAGCACCTCGTAGCCCTGCATCCGCTTGCGGCGGGTCAGGGCGTCCATCATCGTGTGTTCCAGCGCGTGGCCCATGTGCAGGCTGCCGGTCACGTTCGGCGGCGGCAGCACGATCGAGTACGCGGGTTTGGCGCTGGCCGGATCCGCCGTGAAATAGCCCGCGTCCAGCCACCGCTGATAGATCGCCTGCTCCATCACGCCGGGTTCCCACGACTTGGGCAGGTCGGCGGCAGGGTTATGGCTGGCGGTCACCGGTCAATTCTAGGGAGACGCATTGACGCGCGTGTAAGCGCCCGAATCCGCAGGTCACGCGAATTCTCGCGAATACTTGCGATTCGATGGGGGCCGCCAGCCGTGCCGATCAGGGAATGGTCAGCACCTGGCCGGGCTGGATCAGGTCGGGGTTAGGGATTCCGCTGGCATCGGCGATCACCTGGTACTTGCTGCCGTCGCCGTAGAAACGCTCCGCGATCGCCCACAGGCTGTCGCCCGAGACAACCGTGTACGTCCGAACCTCGGGCTCCGGGGCCGCCTCAGGAGCTGCTTCCGCAACGGGCTCCGCCTCGCCAGCGGCTTCCTCGGCGACAGGCTCTTCGGCGACGGGCTCGGGCGGCGGCGGGGCGTCAGTCTCGGTCTTGGTCGACCAGGCCGCGCCGTCACCGGCGTAGAGCACCAGGTTGCGGTCGTCCTGCAGCACCAGCCTGACGTCCTTCTTGCCCTTGGTGTCCGTGTGCCATACCGGTTTGTCCGGCGTGTAGAGGACGAAGTTGCCGTCGGGTTGCACTTCGGCGCGCACCACATCCTGGCCGTCGGTCGCCGTGGACCAGATCGCGTGGCCGCGGGACGCCAGCACCAGGTTGCCGTCGTCTTGCAACGTGAGGGTGTAGGCGCCGTTGTTCGAGGCGATCGAGTCACCTCGCACGAGCTTTTGTCCTGCAGTGAGCGTGTCCGCCATGGCATCTCCCTCTCGTCGTCGACGCCCGGCCGACTCGGGTCGGACGCCATTGCCCATCTTCGATAGAACCGAGCCTACTTACCTTGATTTGTCTTGGGCAGCCTTGAATTCGACGCAATCGAAACCAATCCGGGAACTACCCGTGAACAATCCGGACGCGCGTCGCGCTACTTCTTCCCGCCGAGCAGGCCGCCGAGGATATCGCCGAGTCCTCCCTTGCCGCTCAACACATTGCCGAGGATGCCGCCAAGGGATTTGTCGCCGGAGCCACCAGCGAGGATGCTGCCCAGAATGTCACCCAGGCCGCCGCCCGACGCCGTTTTCTGCGGCGCACTGCTCGCGCCGCCGGAACCGAGCTGCTTTCCTATGTATGCCAGCACAATTGGGAGCACCACCGGCAACAGCTGCTTGAGCAGATCACGATTGCCGGCTCCCCGATCGGCCAGCGCCGACGCGACCTGGTCGGCGTCATTGCCACCGAACAGCGACGCGACCGCCTGGTGCCCGTCGCCGCCTTCGCCACCGCCGACGTCGAGTAGACCGCGTGCGGCGTGACTGGTGGCGGCGGATTCGATCTTGCTTACGTTTTCGGGGTCTTCCGCGTTCTGCTGCATCCCGGTAAGCAGTGCGGGCACCAGCGTGTGAACAGCCTTCTCGACGTCGCCTTGGCTGGCGCCGAGCTTGTTGGCGATATCAGAGATGGGAATCTGGCTGTACAGATCGTCGAGACCGGCCATCGATGTGTCCACCTTCGTTAACAGGATGTAAAGCCAAGTCCATTACGACACTAGACGCATGCGGTGTTGGTCGACAGCCTTCTCCCAGGACGGAGTTAACTCCCGGCCGTAGGTCGACTGCTCGGACCTTCCGCACCCCGCACCGCCGCGAGAGTCAGCTCAGCCGCTCGGTTCGCAGTGAGACGTCGGCGGCCGGGAATCGCGCCAACAAGGCGTCCCCCATCGCCGAAGCGGGCGTCAGCACGCCGCGCAGCTCCGACAGCGAGTCGCGGTCGAATGCCAGCGCCAGAGCCGACTCGCCTAACAGCACCGAGGTCGCCTTGTAACCGGGGTCCCCCTGCTGCTCCATGCGTGCTACATAACGGGCACCGGTGGTTGTGGTGGTGTAGGTCTCGACCCGGTAGTAGCCACGGTCCCGGGCCGCCGCACTCGGGCCGGTGCCGGGTTTGGGGAGAATGCGCTCCACCAGCCGACGGGGCAGCAGCCGGAAATAACGGCCGCCCAATCCAAAGGTGGCGTTGCCGATCCCGGTGACGACGGCCGATGCCAATGGCGCGATAGGCGACGACCCGAGGCTCATGTTTTCGCTGTAGCGGAATTGGCGGCCGTATGCCCAGTCGAGCAGGGCGTTGGTCCGCCGCACGATTCGGGTGTTGCTGGGCGCCATCATGAATCCCGCCGTCCACTGACGCGCCAGTTCCGGCGCGAGCTGGCGACCGCGACGCCATGGCAGGTCGGGTTGGCGGCCGAGCTCAGGTTCGGCGCCGCGGTCGGTGCTCAACGAGTACGGGTCGGCAAGCCGGCGGCGAACGTCGGGGTCGCTGGAGGCGGCGTTCAGCACTTCCACCAGCGACGCGATGGTGCCACCGGATAGCCCACCCGAGAATGAGCGCACCACGAAGTCGGTGCCGGCGAGCTCGCCCTCGCCGTCGTCTCGCGCCGCCCGGTACAGCGCGTACACGCTCAAGTCCGAGGGGATGGAGTCGAATCCGCAGGCGTGCACGATGCGGGCGCCGTTGTCGGCGGCCTGCTTGTGATACAGGTCGATGCTGTCGCCGATGAACGGCGGCTCGCCGGTCAGGTCGGCGTAATCGGTGCCCGCCGCGGCACACGCGGCCACCAGCGGCAGCCCGTAGCGGGTGTAAGGCCCGACCGTGGTGACGACGACTTGTGTCCGGGCGGCCATCTCGTCCAGCGTCGACGGCGATGCCGCGTCGGCGGTCAGGACCGACCAAGACTGCGCGGGTTCCGCAAGGCTCTCGCGAACGGCGAGCAATCGGTCCTGGGACCTGCCGGCCAACGCGATCCGCGCGCCCGCTGCGGCCCGCGCCAGGTATTCGGCGGTCAGCTTCCCCACGAAGCCGGTCGCCCCATACAACACAATGTCGAACTCGCGCGGCGTTGCGGTCACGGGTCCGACGCTACCCCGACGGAGGTCAGGCGTAACCGGTGGGCGCAACGGGCAAGAAAACAAAGAAATGCCGGGCACAGGGCCCGGCATTCCTCTATCACTTAACGACGGTATTACTTGACGACGGCTGTCAGGCCGTCAGGCGCAGCCGCTGATCAGCCACGCCGACCGCAGACCGGCCAAGCGTGAATGCCCTGGCTGTGCAGGACGTTCTCGGCCACCCGAATCTGCTCCTCGCGGCTGGCGCCGGCCGCCGAACCCGAGCCACCGTTGGCGTGCCAGGTGCCCGACGTGAACTGCAGGCCACCGGAGTAGCCGTTACCGGTGTTGATCGACCAGTTTCCACCCGACTCGCACTGCGCGATGGCGTCCCAGTTCACGCTGTAGGCGTGCACCGGGGGCGGCGGCGGAACGTCCGGTGCCGGAGGCATCGGAATGTTCGGGTCGAAACCCACCGGTG
>DASSGQ010000070.1:0-21457 GCA_035693385.1 Mycobacterium sp. | reverse complement strand
CATGGCGGATCGGCGGACCGGGATCCGGCGGCCGCGAACACCGCGGCCAGATCGACGTGGCGGGCGACCAGTGCGGTCATTGCCTCGACCGCGACGTGCGCCCGACGGCCGTACTCGACGACCGTGACAAGCCCGAGATACCTTGTCGGCAGCTCCAATTCAGCGGTGCGCGGGATGGCGCCCAGCACGGGGACGCCGGCGTGTTCGCAGGCCTGACGCAGCACCTGCTCGTGTCTGGGCGACCCGACGCGGTTGAGGATCACACCGCAGACCCGGGTCGCGCTATCGAACGTCGAAAAGCCGTGCAGCAGAGCCGCAATGCTGTGACTCTGGCCGCGCGCGTCGACGACCAGGATCACCGGGGCGCCCAGCAGGGCGGCGACGTGCGCGGTGGAACCGGGCGTGGCGGTCACTGGATTTTGAGTGGGTCCGATGCGCCCGTCGAACAGCCCCATCACGCCTTCGACCACGGCGATGTCCGCGCCGCCGGCGCCGTGGGCGTAGAGCGGGCCGATGAGCCGCTCCCCCACCAATACCGGGTCGAGGTTGCGGCCGGGCCGTCCGGCGGCCAGGCCGTGATAGCCGGGGTCGATGAAGTCCGGCCCGACCTTGAACGGCGCGACCGTATGGCCCGCCCGTCGTAAAGCCCCGATCAAACCCGTTGCCACGGTGGTCTTTCCGCTTCCCGATGCGGGCGCGGCGATGACCACCGCGGGGACTCGGGTCACCTTGCGGCCCACTGCGTGACCCAGTGCCGCGAGCGTGCGCAAAATGCCACGGTATACGGCGTGTCGTTGTACAGACGCGCACGCTCGCCGGCCGAAGGCGGGGTCACCACTCGATGCCCTTCTGGCCCTTGCGTCCCGCGTCCATCGGATGCTTGACCTTGGTCATCTCGGTGACCAGGTCGGCGGCCTCGACCAAGCGCGGCGGGGCGTCGCGTCCCGTGATCACCACATGCTGGTGACCGGGCCTGGCCAGCAGGACGTCCACCACCTCGTCGACATCGACCCAACCCCACTTCAGCGGATAGGTGAATTCGTCGAGCACGTAGAAGTCGTGCCGCTGCGCGGCCAGCCGGCGGGAGATCTCGGCCCAGCCGTCGGCCGCGGCCGCTGCGTGCTCGAGTTCGCTGCCCTCGCTACGCGACGTACGCGTCCAGGACCAGCCCGCACCCATCTTGTGCCATTCGACGGCTCCCCCGATCCCGTGCCGGTCGTGCAACTCGCCGAGTTGCGTGAAGGCCGCCTCCTCGCCCACCTTCCACTTGGCGCTCTTGACGAACTGGAACACCGCCACGCTGAGGCCGACATTCCAGGCGCGCAACGCCATTCCGAATGCCGCCGTCGACTTCCCCTTGCCCGCACCGGTGTGTACCGCCAGCACGGGCGTATTGCGCCGGGCCCGGGTGGTCAGGCCGTCATCGGGCACGTGGATCGGACGGCCTTGTGGCATAAGCACTTACCTTTCTCAGGCCACGCTGCGCACGGCCCGCGTCAGGTGGTCGGCGTGCAGCTGCTCCAGCCGCACGGCGGGCGCACCGAGCTGACGGGCGAGTTCGTAAGCCAACCCGAGCCGCACATAGGACGTCTCGCAGTCGACGACCACCGCGGCCGCGCCTTCGGCGAGCAGCCGCGCCGACGCGATTCTGCTGCGGCCCAACGGGTCCGGTCCGGCGGTGGCCCGGCCGTCGGTGAGCACCACCACCAGGGGACGACGGGCCCGGTCACGCGCCCGCTCCCGGACGATCAGCTCACGGGCGGCCAGCAGGCCTTCGGCCAACGGAGTCTTGCCCCCGGTGTCGAAGCCGGCCAGGCGGCGCGCGGCGATGTGCGCCGACGACGTGGGCGGGAGGAGCAGCCGTGCCCCCTGTTGGCGGAACGTGATCACCGCGACCTTGTCGCGGCGCTGGTAGGCGTCGCGCAGCAGTGACAGGGTGGCGCCGCTGACCGCGGCCATGCGATCGCGGGCGGCCATCGAACCCGACGCGTCGACGACGAAGATCACCAGGTTGCCTTCGCGTCCTTCGCGGATCGCCCGGCGCACGTCCGCAGGTCGTGGCCGCAGCGGCCCCGCCCGAGCATGCTCGGCGGCCGACAGCAGGGTCGCGAACAGGTGCAGGCCATGAGCGCTTGCGTCGTCGCCGTCGGCGGCGGCCACCACGCTGCCTGCGGTGTTGCGGGCCCGCGACCGTCGTCCCGGTGCGCCTTCGCCGACGCCCGGAACGGTCAGCGCGCGGGTGCGGAAGACCTTCGACGGCGGCGCGCTGGGCCTCGGTGGTTGCGCGCTCGATGAGGGGTGTGAGTTTGGTTGGGAAGCCGGCTCATTCACGGACTGACCGCCACCCGGCGGGTCCGGATCGGGCTGCGGTTCTTCAGAACCCGCGCGAGCCAGGGCTTCGTCCAGCTGGTCGCGGTCGATGCCGGGATCGTCGAAGGGATCTCGCCGACGCCGGTGCGGCAACGCCAGCTCGGCGGCCACCCGGATGTCCTGCTCCTCGACCGTGCTCGCGCCGCGCCAGGCCGCGTGGGCCGCGGCGGTGCGGGCCACCACCAGATCGGCCCGCATGCCGTCGACGTCGAACGCCGCGCACAGCGCCGCGATGCGCCGTAATTCGTTGTCCGGCAACACCACATCGTCGACGAGAGCGCGCGCCGCGGCGATCCGTCCGGCCAGCTCCGCGTCGGCGTCGGCGTAACGATCCGCGAACGCGTCCGGGTCGGCCTCGTAGGCCATTCGCTGCCGGATAACCTGCACCCGGACGTCTACGTCGCGCGACGCGCGCACCTCGACGGTGAGACCGAACCGGTCCAGCAGTTGCGGACGCAGCTCGCCCTCCTCCGGATTCATGGTGCCGATGAGGACGAACCGGGCATCGTGCGAATGCGAGATCCCGTCGCGCTCGATGTGTACCCGTCCCATGGCCGCGGCGTCGAGCAGCACGTCGACCAGATGGTCGTGCAACAGGTTGACCTCGTCGACGTAGAGCACGCCCCCGTGTGCGCGGGCCAGCAGTCCGGGTGAGAACGCATGCTCGCCATCGCGCAGGACCCGCTGCAGGTCCAGCGAACCGATGACCCGGTCTTCGGTTGCGCCGAGCGGCATTTCGACCAGGCCCGAGTCGGTGCCGCCGGTCGCGGCGGACAGCAGCGCCGCGAGCCCTCGCACGGCGGTCGACTTGGCGGTGCCCTTCTCGCCGCGGATCAGCGCACCACCGATCTCCGGCCGCACCGCACACAACAACAGCGCCAGCCGCAGTTGATCGTGGCCGACAATCGCGCTGAACGGATATGGCTTCACGTCTTGGCCGCCGGATGGGAGCCGGGCCGCAGCATGGGCACATGCGGAATACCGTCGTCGACGAAATCCTCTCCGTCACGCACGAATCCGTGTTGGGCGTACATGTCGGCCAGATAAGTCTGCGCGTCGATCCGGCAGGGGTAGTCGCCGACCTCTGCCAGTGCCGCCCGCAGCAGCCGAGTGGTGTGGCCCTGACCGCGCGCACTGCGTTTGGTGCACAACCGGCCGATCCGGAACACCTTCTCCCCGCCCGCGTGCTCCTCCATCAACCGCAGTGTGCAGATCACGCCTCCGCGAGCGGGTGGGGTCCCCGCTCTGCTGGGGAGTACCCCCACGCCGCCAGGCGTTTCCAGCCAGAAATGCCGGGTTTCGGCAAGCAGGTCGCG
This sequence comes from Mycobacterium sp., assembly GCA_035693385.1. Lineage (GTDB taxonomy): Bacteria > Actinomycetota > Actinomycetes > Mycobacteriales > Mycobacteriaceae > Mycobacterium. The sequence goes on along the minus strand of DASSGQ010000070.1, from coordinate 17,771 downwards.
CCCGTCCAGCTCCGGATACGGACAGGCCTGCTCGACGACGAAAACCTCCACCCGCAACTTGAGTAGCTCGTAAAGAGTCCGGGCATCAAGGTCTTTGGCCCACGCGCGACGCAGTGCTTCCGTCATGGGCGCCGCTCCTCCTCATCGCCACGTCCCCCGCGAGCGGGCGGTGCCCCCACTGCATCGTCGCCGTCGCAGGTCGTCAGGCCTCCAGCTGCAATATCTTGGATCCCCGCGACCACACTTCGTCGTAGAGCGCGGGTTCGCTTGACAGCTCAAAACCCAGCGACGGCACCATCTCTTTGAGTGTGGGCAGCCACGACCCATAGCGGTCGGCAAAGCATCGCCGCAGCACGTCGAGCATGGCCGGTACGGCTGTCGACGCGCCTGGAGAGCCGCCCAGCAGTCCGGCGATGCTGCCGTCAGCGGCACCGATCAATGTGGTGTTGAAGTCGAGCACCCCCCCTTTGCGCTTGTCGCGCCGGATGACCTGAACACGCTGACCGGCGACCGTCAGCTCCCAGTCCGAATCGACTGCGCTGGGGGCGAATCCGCGCAGTACCCGCACCCGGTCGGGTTCGGACAGCCGCAATTGCCTGATCAAATAGTTGACCAACGCCAACTCGCTTACGCCGACGCCCAGCAACGACAGCAAGTTGTCCGACTTGACCGAGCGGGGAAGATCGGTGAAGTGGCCGTGTTTCAAGAACTTCGGTGACCAACCGGCGTACGGCCCGAACACCAGCCAGGACTTGCCGTTGACGAACCGGTGGTCCAGATGCAGCGCGCCGAGCGGCGGGGCTCCCGGTGCCGGAACGCCATACACCTTGGCTCGGTGTGCGGCGGTGAGCGCCGGGTTGCTGGCGCGCAGGAACCGGCCGCCGATAGGGAAGCCGGCGAAACCCTTGATCTCCTTGATGCCCGACTTCTGCATCAGCGGCAACGCGTCGCCACCGGCGCCGACAAACACGAACTTCGCGTTGAGCCGGTGCTTTTCGCCGGTGCGGCGGTTGCCGATCAACAGCGTCCAGCTGCCGTCGGGCTGGCGGGTCAGGTTCCGGACCTCGTGATGGAACAGCGCAGTGGTGCCGTTGCGCACGCAAAAGCCGATGAGCTGTCGGGATAACGCTCCGAAGTCGACATCGGTGCCGTCTTCGGCCCAATTGAGCGCAACGGGTTGAGCGAAGTCACGCTTGGCGGCCATCAACGGCAAGCGGCGGGCGAACTCGTCCGGGTCGTCAATGAGCTCCATACCGGCGAACAGCGGGTTGCCGGCCAGCGCCCGCTGCCGACGGCGCAGATAATCGACCCGCTGAGCCCCCTGCACGAAGCTCACGTGCGGGATCGGGTTGAGGAAACCGCGATCGGTCAGGATGCCATTCTCGACGGCGTACGCCCAGAATTGGCGGGTCACCTGGAACTGCTCGTTGATGCGTACCGCTTTGGTGATGTCGATCGAGCCGTCGGGTCTCTGTGGGGTGTAGTTGAGCTCGCACAGCGCCGAGTGCCCGGTGCCGGCGTTGTTCCAGGGACCGCTGCTTTCGGCGGCGACCGTGTCGAGACGCTCGACCAGGGTGATCGACCAATCCGGCTCCAGCCGCCTTAGCAATGCACCCAGCGTCGCGCTCATGATGCCCGCGCCGACCAGCACGACATCGGTCCGTGCGGTTCTGGCTAGCTCTGACACCGGATCGCTGGTCCTTCCCTATGCTGGTCTCCCAGGTTATCCCGATAGGAAGCGTCACCGCAGGCCGGCTTCGCAAAGTGCCACTTCGCGGGCGGACCGTTACGCGGAATCGACAGGTCGCATCGCCACTCAAGAACGACCAAGGACAAGGAGTTGATGGTGCCCAACGGAAACGACGCGCCGAAAGTCAGCGAGGATTCGGGCGAACCGGCCGGGTTGAAACTCTACGTCGTCACCTCCGCGGCACGCGGATTGGCCGCGGTGCAAGAACATCTGCACGGCCACCTTGCCTACCTGCGTGAGCTGGAAGACCGCGGAGTGCTCTTCGCCGCCGGACCGCTGTGGACCGATGACGGCGAGTACTTCACAGGCGACGGCATGTTGATCTATCGCGCCGGTTCGATCAGCGAGGCCCAGGCCATCGCCGACGGGGATCCCATGCACACCAGCGGCGCGCGAACCTACCGGATCAGACCGTGGTTCCTCCACGACGGGAATATCGGTATGCGAGTGATCCTCTCGCAGTCTCGCCACGAGCTCTTTTGAGGACATAAGGGTGGCGAATCCGATCCGTTCTTGCCGTCGGCACTGACGTCCGGTGACCACCCTCTAAGCTGGCCCCGTGACAGACGGGGTGACCGAGTGGGCGCCCGATGTGCTGCCCGGCTATTGGCAGCGCACGATGCCGCTCGGGCCCGATCCGGCCGGCGAGGGCGACATCGTCGCGACCCTGATACGACGCGGCCAGCCCACCGGGGCCGATCATGCGGTCCTCGCGGTGCACGGGTACACGGACTACTTCTTCAACACCGCACTGGCCGATCACTTCGCCGATCGCGGCTTTGCGTTCTATGCGCTGGACCTGCGGAAGTGCGGCCGGTCGCGGCGCGACGGCCAGACCCCACACTTCATCACCAACCTGGCCCATTACGACGCCGAACTCGAACACGCGCTGTCAGCCATCCGCGAGCTACCCCGTCCCGGCGGACCCGGCCGACCCGCCCAGCCCATCAGCGTCCTGGTGTATGGCCATTCCGCCGGGGGGCTCATCGTGTCGTTGTGGCTGGACCGGTTGCACCGGCGCGACCCGGCGGCACACGCCGCCGTCGAGGGCCTGGTCCTCAACAGCCCGTTCCTGGATCTGCAGGGCCCGGCCGTCCTACGTCACCCGATGACCTCGGCGCTGATCTCCGGCCTGTCTCGAGTGCGGTCCAAGGGTGTGGTCCGCCAACCCACCGAAGGCGGCTACGGCACCACCCTGCACCGCGATTACCACGGCGAGTTCGATTACAACCTGCAGTGGAAACCGTTGGGCGGCTTTCCGATCACCCTCGGGTGGCTGCACGCCATACGTCACGGCCAGGCACGGCTGCATCGCGGACTCGACGTGGGGGTGCCGAATCTGATCCTGCGTTCGGATCACACCGTGCGCGAAACCAGCGATCCGGCGTCCATGCAATGCGGCGACGCGGTCCTCGACGTCAGCCAGATCGCCAGGTGGGCCGGCTGTATCGGGAATCGCACCAGCATCGTGCCGGTGCCGGACGCCAAACACGATGTGTTCCTGTCGTTGGCGCAGCCGCGGGAGACGGCCTATCGGCAACTGGACCTCTGGCTGGATGACCACCTGAGCACCGATACCACCGATACCACCGATACCACCGAAGCCTCGGCACCCTCGGAAAAGGGGTGACGACGCAAAAATGGAAACCTACGACATCGCGATCATCGGAACCGGTTCGGGCAACATCATTTTGAACCATCGCTATGCCCACAAACGAGCGGCGATCTGCGAGCAGGGCACCTTCGGCGGCACCTGCCTGAACGTCGGGTGCATCCCGACGAAGATGTTCGTCTACGCCGCAGAGGTCGCCAACACCGTCCGGGATGCGGCACGGTACGGCGTCGACGCGCACGTCGACCGGGTGCGCTGGGACGACATCGTCTCCCGCATCTTCGGACGGATCGACCCCATCGCGCTCAGCGGCGAAGACTACCGGCGCTCGGCACCCAACATCGACGTATACGGCGAGCACACCCGGTTCGGACCGGTACAACCCGACGGGCGCTACCTGTTGCGTACCGACACCGGCGAACAATTCACCGCGGACCAGGTGGTGATCGCGGCGGGCTCGCGCCCGGTGATCCCGCCGGCGATCCTCGCATCCGACGTCGAGTACCACACCAGCGACACCATCATGCGGATCGCCGAGTTGCCCGAACACCTGGTGATCATCGGAAGTGGCTTCGTGGCAGCGGAATTCGCGCATATCTTCTCCGCTCTCGGCGTACGAGTCACCGTGGTGATCCGTGGTCGGAGCATGTTGCGGCATTTCGACGACAGCATTTGCGAACGATTCACCCGCATTGCCTCGGCCAAATGGGAGCTGCGCACGCACCGCAACGTCACGCATGCCGCCAATCGCGGCTCCGGCGTCGCGCTGGAGCTCGACGATGGTTGCACCGTCGACGCCGACCTGCTGCTGGTCGCGACCGGCCGGTCGTCCAACGCCGACCTGCTGGACGCCGGACAAGCCGGCATCGACGTCCAGGACGGCCGGGTGGTGGTCGACGAATACCAACGGACGTCGGCACGCGATGTTTTCGCACTCGGTGACGTCTCTTCGCCGTATCAGCTCAAACACGTCGCCAATCACGAGGCCCGAATCGTGCAGCACAACCTGCTGTGCGACTGGGACGACACCGCGTCAATGGCCGTGACCGACCACCGCTTCGTCCCCTCGGCGGTGTTCACCGACCCCCAGCTGGCGACCGTCGGGTTGACCGAAAACCAAGCCATCGCACGAGGATTCGACATCTCGGTAGCGATACAGAACTACGGCGACGTCGCCTACGGCTGGGCGATGGAAGACACCACCGGAATCGTGAAACTCATCGCCGAGCGCGGCAGCGGCCACTTGCTGGGCGCCCACATCATGGGCCACCAGGCATCGTCGATCATCCAGCCGCTGATCCAGGCGATGAGCTTCGGGCTGACCGCCGCCGAGATGGCCCGCGGGCAATACTGGATCCATCCGGCGCTGCCCGAGGTGGTCGAAAACGCGCTACTGGGCCTGCACTGACATCGGATCACGCTGGTCGCCCTGGCACAGCGGGCACAGCCCGTGCAGCGTCAGGCCCGCCGCCTCCGACAGCGCGAACGAGCTGCCCGCCATCGCGTGCTCGAGCGCCGAGCGGAGCTGCCGTGCGGGCACCTCGATGATCGAGCCGCATTGCGTACACACCGCGTGGTGGTGGGGGGCGGTGGCCAGCCCGTAGGTGGTGACGCCACCGTCGACGGTCAACGCGTGCAATACGCCCTGGGCGACCAGGGTCGTCACCGTGCGATAAATGGTCGCCACGTCGGGGGGCTGCGCGCCGGGCGGCAGAAACTTCCGCACCCGCTCGTGGATCTCCGCCACGGCGAGGTGCCCGTTGACCGGCTCGAGCACCGCCATCACCTGGATCCGTGAGGCCATCCTTCGCAGCCCGCGAGCACGGAGGAAGTCACCGATGCGCTGGGTGACGGCGGGGTCGAGAGCCGACGGCTTGGGCGTCACCCATTCAGTGTCGCGCCGGACACCCCCCGATTACCAGTGCCCCGGGGCAACAGGGGCCGGTGCGTTTCCTGCAAGTCACTTGCATCCGGTCGGCGGACGAACCTACAGTTTTGGCTGTTGTGTCTGCCCAATGCTGGAAGGACCGACATGGCCGGTGGGCTCGTTTCATGGCGGTCGAAGGTGCGCAGCGCCCTGACGCCGACGGAGTGGTGGCGACTCCTAGCGATGTTGTCGGTGATCGTCGCGCTGCATCTGGTCGGCTGGCTCGCCTTGGTGCTGATCGTGGATCCGGCACGACTCAGCCTGGGCGGCAAGGCATTCGGCTTCGGCGTCGGGTTGACGGCCTATACCTTGGGCCTGCGGCACGCGTTCGACGCCGACCACATCGCCGCCATCGACAACACCACCCGCAAGCTGATGGGCGACGGGCAGCGGCCCCTGGCCGTCGGCTTCTTCTTCTCGCTGGGCCACTCCACGGTGGTCTTTGCGCTGGCACTGCTGCTGGCGACCGGGGTCAAGGCCCTCGTCGGACCGGTCGAGGAGGATTCCTCGACGCTGCACCACTACACGGGCCTCATCGGCACCAGCGTGTCGGGCGTGTTCCTGTATCTGATCGCCATCCTCAACGTCATCGTCCTGGTGTCCATCCTGCGCGTGTTCGCGCGGACGCGCCGCGGCGGCTCTGACGCCGGCTCTGACTCCGCCATGGACCGCGCCGAACTCGAGCAGCAATTGCAAAACCGCGGATTGCTCAACCGCTTCCTCGGCCGCTTCACCAGGTCGGTCACCAAGTCCTGGCAGATGTATTTCGTCGGATTGCTGTTCGGGCTGGGGTTCGACACCGCCACCGAAATCGCGCTGCTGGTCCTCGCGGGCACCAGCGCGGCGGCCGGCCTGCCGTGGTACGCCGTGCTGTGTCTGGCCGTGCTGTTCACCGCGGGCATGTGTCTGCTGGACACCATCGACGGTTCGTTTATGAACTTCGCCTACGGCTGGGCCTTCGCCAACCCGGTGCGCAAGATCTACTACAACATCACCATCACGGCGCTGTCGGTGGCCGTCGCGCTGCTGATCGGCACCGTCGAACTGCTCGGCCTGTTCGCGGGCCAGCTCGGCTGGCGGGGCCCCTTCTGGGACTGGCTGGGCGGCCTGGACCTCAACACCGTCGGCTTCGTCGTCGTCGGCATGTTCGTCCTGACCTGGGCGGTCGCGGTGCTGGTCTGGCGTTACGGGCGCTTCGACGAAAAGTGGAATTCGGCCGAAACCGCGAGTTAGCCGCCGCCGTTCACCACTGCGGCGGTGCGGCGCCGCGACCGAAGCCCCATGTCGACTGACCCAGTCGCGGCTTTCGCTGATCGTCGGCCGGGTGCCGGCGAAACTCTGCCGCCAATAGCGGTTCTGGGTCTGTTCCCTCGACCATGGCCAGGCACGGGGCGATGAATTCGCACGCCTGACAGTGGGCGGCGAAGGTCGGATAGATCGCCGGCTCACTGCTCATCTGCACTGCCTCGGCACCGATCAGCTCGCCGGCGGCGCCGATGTCGGCGCGGCTTCGCCGGATGCGAGTTCGCCGCACCAGCCCGGCGGTCGCCTCCTGAATATGGCCCGACTCGTCGCTTCGTGACGTACGCGCCGACAGCCGCCGATGCTGCGGGATCGCACGACCGCCGCCGCTGGGCTCGCTCTGCTGAACCCGGCTTACCCTCGCGGCGCCTCCGGCGGCAGGCCGATCGAGCGGGCCGGCGATGCGCACCTGGTTGTGAATGGTGCCCGAGATCTCCATGCCCAGGTATTCCTGTTCCCAGGCCCAGCACGCCGCAACCGCCGCCTCATCACCGATCAGCGTCCCCAACTGCGGCCATTCGTCGTCGATCAGGTGCCGCACCACCCAATATTCGTCGCCGGCGTCGACGACCAGCAGATCGATCCGGCAGGTGTAGATCACGGGGGATCCGTCCGGGGTCGTCAAGCCGCGCTCGGGGTCGCGCGGGTCGGGCACCAGCCCCGCGACGTCGTGGCCGATCCGCACCGGAGCGAAGTCGTCGACCGTCACCGCCCAGGCGTCGTAGGCGTCGACCAGCGCCTGCAGGGCGGGAAGGGCGGTGGGTTGCGCCTCCGGCGGGCCCGCATCGTCCAGCGCCCGGACCACGGCCTTGTGCACCAGCGATCGCCTCACCTCGGGTTGCCAGTCCCACGTGCCCGGGTAGTAGTAGACGGCCAGCGCATCCTTGAGCACGGCAGGCACCACCGGATGCACCGGCCCGACGGGCTCTAGCCCTCGGCGGTGCGGCGAGGCGAAATCCCACTGTCGCCGACAGCGCTTGAACCGGACGCGGTCGTCTTCGGTGATCCGATAGTTCACGATGGCCGCCGCCGCTCAATGCGAGTGCGGCCAGGGCTCGTCGAGCGGCCAGCGACAGCGATCCGCACGAGCGACCATGGATTCCAACTCGGCGAGCAGGTCATCGAAGAACGCCCGCAACCGCTGCGGGTCCGACGGCCACGACGCCGAGAACGACATCCACGCGTCGGGTTCGCACCCGGCCCCGGTGACCGGGGTGATCGCGCCGTGCAGGGGCACGATCCGCCAGTCATATTCGGCGCCACGGCGCTCGAGGTACACGACGTCATCGCGACCGGGGCGGTGCGCCTCGATCGAGGCGAATAACTCGTCAACCTTCACGCTGCGCCCCGTGAGGTTCAGGATAACCACGATTCGGGTGTAGAACAGTGCTCATGGGCCTGCCCTTGATCCGAGGCCGGTGATCAGCGATGCATGAGCTGTCGCTGTGCGAAGCGATCGCCGGTGTGGTCAAGACCCATGCCGACGGCCGGCACGTGGACGTGGTGCGTGTCCGGATCGGCGCCCTTCGCCAGGTGGTACCGGACTCGCTGTCGTTCTGCTGGACGCTGGTGCGGGACTCCGAGGACATGCCGGACGCCGAGTTGGAACTCGAGTGTGTCAGCGCCGAGGTGAAATGCCGTTCGTGCGGCCGCCAATCGGAGATCACCTCGGCCTGGTCGATTTGGTGTCCGCTGTGCGACAGTGCCGACGTCGAGGTGCTACGCGGCAACGAATTCCTGGTGACGTCATTGGACGTCTCATGAAAGATCCTCTCCGTGAACGGATTTGACCATGGGTAGATTTCACCGCCACGACGACGGAACCGTGCACACCCACGAGCACGATCATCTTCCCCGTGAGCACGACCACGGGGATCACAGTGGCTACGAGACGGGCAAACAGCGCATCGACGTGCTGGAGGCGATCTTCGCGGAGAACGACCTCCTCGCCGATGCCAACCGAGCGGCGTTCGAAAGCAACGGGATCCGCACCCTCAACCTGATGAGCTCACCGGGATCGGGCAAGACGACCATCCTGCAGGCAACGCTGGACGAGCTCTCCGCTGAGTTCGCGATCGGGGTGATCGAAGGCGACATCGCGACGGATCTGGACGCGGCCAAGCTCAGCGGCCGCGGCGCCCAGGTGTCACTGCTGAACACCAGCAATGGGTTTGGCGGCGAATGCCATCTGGACGCGCCCATGGTCAACCGTGCCCTGCCCGGACTCGATCTGGCGAGCCTGGACCTGGTGATCGTCGAGAACGTCGGTAACCTGGTCTGTCCGGCGGAATTCGACGTCGGCGAGCACGCCAAGGCGATGGTGTACTCCGTCACCGAGGGCGAGGACAAGCCGCTGAAGTACCCGGTGATGTTCCGATCGGTGGACGTCGTCCTCCTCAACAAAATTGATTTGGTGCCCTATCTAGACGTCGACGTGGACAGCTACATCGCACACGTCCGCGAGGTCAACGCGACAGCGACGATCCTGCCGGTCAGTGCGCGCACCGGAGCCGGCATGGGCGCCTGGTTCGGGTGGCTGCGGCGGTTCGCCGATGATGCCGACAGCTGAGCCCGGCGTCACCGTCAGGGAATACATTTACGGCCCTATTGTTGCAAATGATTTGCATCGAATCGTGTGAAAATCACACAATTTCGGCCAGGCCGCATTGCTCCACGCGGTGCGCCTTGAATCGTCCAAATACACTGCCGCACAACGGAAGATAATAGGGCAAGAATTGATATGCAACAGCTGTTTGATTGCCCGAAAAGTGGGAACCGTTGACAACTTTGAGCCGCAGGCGTAGACCCAAAAACAGCGCTGCGCAAGTGGGCCGATGGTCGACTCCGGCGGCGTAGGGGCCTCAGCCCGGCCCCGGGAAGCTGCAGCATGCCAACAGAAGCGGCAGTCAAAGCAGAAGAAACACTGATCCACGTTCTATGGATCAATGCGGGGCTAAGTTGTGACGGCGACTCGGTGGCGTTGACTGCCGCCACCCAGCCCAGCGTCGAGGAAATCGCACTCGGTGCCCTCCCGGGTCTGCCGAAGGTCGCCGTGCACTGGCCCTTGATCGACTTCGAATGCGGGCCCACCGGAGGGGCCGACGACTTCCTCGAATGGTTCTTCAAGGCCGATCGCGGCGAATTGGAGCCCTTCGTGCTCGTCGTCGAAGGCTCCATCCCCAACGAGAAGATCAAGGACGAGGGTTACTGGTGCGGGTTCGGCAACAACCCCGCCACGGGCCAGCCGATGACCACCAGCGAGTGGCTGGACCGGTTAACACCCAAAGCCACCGCGGTCGTCGCGGTCGGAACGTGCGCCACCTACGGCGGCATCCACGCGATGGCCGGCAACCCGACCGGGGCGATGGGCGTGCCCGACTACCTCGGGTGGGATTGGAAGAGCAAGGCCGGCATCCCGATCGTCTGCGTTCCGGGCTGCCCGATTCACCCGGACAACCTTTCGGAGACGCTGACCTACCTGCTCTACATGGCGACCGGTCAGGCGCCGATGATCCCGCTTGACGAGGCGCTGCGCCCCAAGTGGTTGTTCGGCAACACCGTGCACGAGGGTTGTGACCGCGCCGGCTACTACGAGCAGGGCGATTTCGCCACCGAGTACGGGTCACCGAAATGCATTGTCAAGCTTGGTTGTTGGGGACCGGTCGTGAAGTGCAACGTGCCTAAGCGTGGCTGGATAAACGGCATCGGGGGTTGCCCGAACGTCGGCGGCATCTGCATCGGGTGCACGATGCCGGGTTTCCCGGACAAGTTCATGCCGTTCATGGACGAGCCGCCGGGGGGCAAATTCTCCAGCACCGCGTCGGGTCTGTACGGGACCGTGATCCGCAACCTGCGGGGTATCACGGCGCGCACCGTCGACAAGGAGCCGCGCTGGCGCCACAAGGGCGACCAACTCACCACCGGAGCCCGTCGCACCTGGTAGGTGCACCGGCGTTGAGCAAGCAGCGCCATCAGGTGACACCACCCATGTTTCTTGATCGTCTCTAAAGAGAGCGAAGGCCGATGACAACGATCATCCCTGAGCCGTCACATGCCACCCGCGAACCCGGCCAGCTGGTCGAGATGGCGTGGGATCCGATCACCAGGATCGTGGGCAGTCTCGGCATTTACACCAAAATCGATTTCGAGAACAAGGAAGTCGTCGAGTGCCACAGCACGTCGTCGATCTTCCGCGGCTACTCGATCTTCATGAAGGGCAAGGATCCTCGCGACGCCCACTTCATCACCAGCCGCATTTGCGGGATCTGTGGCGACAACCACTGCACCTGCTCGTGCTACACGCAGAACATGGCCTACGGCGTCAAGCCGCCCCACCTCGGTGAGTGGATCGTCAACCTCGGCGAGGCCGCGGAATACATGTTCGACCACAACATCTTCCAGGAGAACCTGGTCGGCGTTGACTTCTGCGAGAAGATGGTCTCCGAGACCAACCCGAGCGTGCTTTCACTGGCGGAGAAAACGCCCGCGCCGCACGCGGATGCGCACGGGTACAAGACCATTGCCGACATCATGCGGTCGCTCAACCCGTTCAGCGGTGAGTTCTACCGGGAAGCGCTGCAGGTCAGTCGCTGGACGCGAGAGATGTTCTGCCTTATGGAGGGGCGTCACGTGCATCCGTCCACGCTGTACCCAGGCGGGGTCGGCACCGTCGCGACCATCCAGCTGATGACCGACTACATGACGCGGCTGATGCGCTATGTCGAGTTCATGAAGAAGGTCGTCCCCATGCACGACGACCTCTTCGACTTCTTTTACGAGGCGCTGCCCGGTTACGAGAAGGTGGGACTGCGGCGGACCCTGCTCGGCTGCTGGGGCTCCTTCCAGGACCCCGAAGTGTGCAACTTCAACTACAAGGACATGGAGCGCTGGGGCAACGCGATGTTCGTCACACCCGGCGTGGTGGTCGACGGCGAGCTGGTCACCCACTCGCTGGTGGACATCAACCTCGGTATCCGAATCCTTTTGGGCAGTTCGTATTACGACGACTGGACCGAACAGGAGATGTTCGTCAAGACCGATCCGCTGGGCAACCCGGTGGACCGGCGCCACCCGTGGAACCAGCACACCAACCCGCACCCGCAGAAGCGTGACATGGACGGCGGCAAGTACAGCTGGGTGATGTCGCCGCGCTGGTTCGACGGCAAGGATCACCTGGCGCTGGACACCGGCGGCGGCCCGCTGGCCCGGCTGTGGGCGACGGCGTTGGCCGGCCTGGTCGACATCGGTTACGTCAAGGCGACCGGAAACAGCGTGAAGATCAACCTCCCCAAGACCGTCCTGAAGGGGCCGGTGGAACTGGAGTGGAAGATCCCCCAGCACGGCAGCAACACGATCGAACGCGACCGGGCCCGTACCTACTTCCAGGCCTATGCGGCGGCGTGCGCGCTGCACTTCGCCGAGCAGGCGCTCGCCGAGATCCGCGCCGGACGCACCAAGACCTGGGAGAAGTTCGAGGTGCCCGACGAGGCCATCGGCTGCGGCTTCACCGAAGCGGTCCGGGGTGTGCTCAGTCACCACATGGTGATTCGGGACGGCAAGATCGCCAACTATCACCCGTACCCGCCGACCCCGTGGAATGCCAACCCGCGCGACAGCTTTGGCACGCCGGGCCCCTACGAGGATGCGGTGCAGGGCCAGCCGATTTTCGAGGAGAACAGCAGGGAGAACTTCAAGGGAATCGACGTCATGCGCACGGTGCGCAGCTTCGACCCGTGTCTGCCCTGCGGTGTGCACATGTACCTCGGGGAGGGCAAGACGCTCGACAGACTGCACTCACCAACGCAGTCACCCGCCGGGGAGTGACGCATGGCTGATCGCCCGACGGCGCCCCCTGAAGGCCCCGATAGCGACGCGAAGTGGCGTACAGCGGGCGATCGGATCCAGACACTGCTGGATTCCTGCGCGGCGAGCGGGGCGACCGCGTACGAACGCGCCCAGCAGTTGGTCCGCGAGGTCGTCGAGCTCTATGGGGCCGGGCTGGAACGGGTCATGCTGTTGGCTCAGGCTCCGGGCCAGGGCCCTGCTCTTGCCGAGCGGCTGGCCGCCGACGACCTGGTGGCCAGCCTGCTCCTGGTGCACGGCCTGCACCCGCATGACGTGCACCGGCGAGTGTCGGACGCGCTGGACCGGGTGCGGCCGTACCTGGGCTCGCACGGGGGCGACGTGGATCTGCTGGACATCACCGGCGACACCGTGCACCTTGCTTTCCGGGGCAGCTGCAAGAGCTGTCCGTCGTCGGCGGTGACCCTGGAGCTGGCCGTCGAGGACGCCGTCCGTGCGGCGGCACCGGAGATCTCCGCGATCGAAGTGGTGGCCGCCGAACCCGCCACCACTCCCGCGGGCATGATTCCCGCCGAATCGCTACTGGCGCGCGTGCACTCGAACGGGCCTTCCAACGGTCACGGCGCGACCACCTGGCATGCGGTGCCCGAGCTGGCCGAACTCGGACCCGGCGAGGTCGCGGGTTTCGCGATCGACGGGGCCACGGTGCTGGCGTGCCGTGTTGACGAGCGGCTGTTCGCCTATCGGGATCGTTGCCCGGTCTGCGACGACACGCTGGCGGGCTCGCAACTGCACGGTCCCCTGCTGCGATGCCGGCGCTGTCAGACGGATTTCGACGTCGTGCACGCCGGGGCGGGTGTGACTGGCGGGTCGCGTGACCACCTCGACCCGATTCCGCTGTTGACCCGCGACGGCGTGCTGTCGGTGGCATCGCGGGGCCAACCGATGGGGGCTCCGGCATGACCGGCGCCGGCGACGATGCAGTGGGGGCACCGCCCGCTTGCGGGGGACGAAGCGATGAGGAGGAGCGGCGCTCATGACTGGTGCCTACGACGTCCTGGCGCGCATCAGAAGCAACCAGCGGGCCCCCGGGCCGGCCGGCGAACGGTGCGAGATGTGCTCGGAACTTGTTGCCGACGAGCACCAGCATGTGGTGAACGTGACCGGCCGCCAGCTGATGTGCGTGTGCCGGGCCTGCTACCTGCTGTTCACCGACGGCGGCGCCGAGCTGCGCTACCGGGCGGTGCCGGACCGCTATCTGGCGTTTCCGGACTTCGCGCTGGACCGCCGCGCATGGGACGCCCTGCAGATCCCGGTGGGTGTGGCCTTCTTCTTCACCAACTCCGCGCTGGGCCGCACCGTCGCGTTCTATCCGGGCCCGGCCGGGGCAACCGAATCCGAGCTGGACCTGGACGCCTGGAACGCCATCAGCGGCGCGGATTCGCGGGTGGGCCTGCTGGCCGACGACGTCGAGGCGCTGCTGGTCCGGGTCCCGGCGGACGGCGAGGCCGCGCAGCCGCAAAGCTATCTGGTTCCGATCGACGCCTGCTACGAGTTCGTCGGGCGCTTGCGCTTGCTCTGGCGGGGCTTCGACGGTGGCCAGGAGGCGCGGGCCTTCATCGACAACTTCTTCGCGCAGATCGCCGCCCGCGCCGTAACGACGCAGGCCGGGACGCCGCCATGACCGGACAGCAGCTCGGCGTGGACTTCGCGGTTCTCGACGTGGCACCCGAGCCCTACCGCGTGAGCCCGGTGCTGACCGCCCGGGTCAGCGTCGCCACCGACGGCGAGGATCCGGTGCACGCGATCGCGCTGCGCTGTCAGGTTCGGATCGAACCGCTGCGCCGGCCCTACTCCGACGCCGAAGCCGACGGGCTGATCGACCTGTTCGGCCTGCGCGAGCGGTGGGCAACCACCCAACGCACGTTCCTCTGGCAACATTGCAGCACGATGGTGCCGGGCTTCGCCGGCAACACCACGGTCGGCCTTCCGCTGGACTGCACCTACGACTTCGAGGTCGCCGCCGCAAAGTACATGCACGCGCTGCGCGACGGCACCATACCGCTCCAGTTTCTGTTCAGCGGAACAATTTTCGTCAAATCCGAACGCGGATTCTCGGTGCAGCAGGTGCCCTGGGACTGCGAGTATCGCTATGACATGCCGGTCGCGGCCTGGCGGGAGCTGATCACGCAGCACTATCCGAATACCGGCTGGGTTCGGCTGAGCCATGAAACCATCGCGGCGCTGGCCGGCTACAAGTCCGCGCAGGGGCTGCTCGATCTGGACCACGCGGTCACCGCGCTGTTGGACGCCGAGCGGGAGACGGCGCAATGATTTCTTCCACCTCGAACTGGGACCGGGCCCGCGCCGTCGCCGACGCGGTGCTGTACGAGGGCTATCTCCTCTACCCCTACCGGGGGACATCGAGCAAGAACCAATCGCGTTGGCAGTTCGGTGTTTTGGGCCCTCCCGGCGCGGCGGACGCCGGGCTGGGTGAAGACGACACCCTGGCAGCGGAGTTTCTGGTCGACGGTGCCCGGGCGATAAACCTGGTGGTGCGGTTCCTGCAGCTGCAGCACCGCGGCGCCGAACGCGAGTTCGCCCACGGCGAGTTCGAACCCGTCCACGAGCTGACCACCCGGCAGGGGTCTTGGCTCACCTGGGACGAGGCGGTCGAATGCGAACGATCGTTCGGCCCCTTGGCCTTCGACGATCAGCCGTGGACGCTGCCGGTGCGCGCCGACGCGTCGACCGATATCGAGCTGGTCGACGGCGGGCGCCTGGTCCGCGAACGGCGTGCGGTGCGTGGCGTCTTGAGCCTGTCCAGCGAGCCGGACGGGGAGCTGCGCAGGGTCGCGGTTCGGCTGAGCAACGTCGGGGCTGCCGGGGCCGACAAGAATGACACGATCGCGCGGTCCATGATCGGGACCCACATCATTGCCGAAGTCATTGGTGGCCAGTTCGTTTCGTTGCTCGAGCCGCCGCCGGCCGCCACCGCTGCGGTGTCCCGGTGCCGCCACCACCGCTGCTTCCCGGTGCTGGCCGGCCCGCCCGGCACCCACGACATTCTGCTCATCTCGCCGATCATCCTCTACGACCACCCCGAGGTCGCCGAACAGAGCAGCACCGCGCTTTATGACTGCACGGAAATCGACGAGATCCTCACGCTACGCGTGATGACCATGACCGACGAGGAGAAGGCGCAGGCCCGGGCCACCGATCCGCGGGCCGCGCAGATCATCGACCAATGCGACGCCATGTCGCCCGAGGCGATGGCACGCCTGCACGGTGTGCTGCGGAATCCACCCGCGCCCGGTGATTCCGCGGGACTGGTCCCGGAGATCCCCGAGGGAGTCGACTGGTGGGATCCGCTGGCCGACAACGCTGTTCGCCCCGAAGTCGACGCGGTACTGGTGAACGGGGTCCGGGTCGCCCGGGGCAGCCGGGTCAGGTTGCGGCCAAGACGCAACGCCGACGCGCAGGACATCTTCGTCGCCGGCAAGATCGCCCGCGTCGCGTCGGTGCACGAGGACGTGGAAGGCAACAAGCACGTCGGGGTGGTCGTCGACGATGACCCCGCCGCCGAACTGCACGACTGGTACGGGCGCTACCTGTACTTCTCCCCCGACGAAATACAGCCGGTCGAAGCCGAACAAACCGTAAACCCCTGAAAGGAGTTCGAAATGGAAGTGTTGGGTTGGATATTCGTTGCCATCGTCGCGCTGGTGCTCGGAGTCGCGGTCGGGCTGGGACTGGTGTCGCTGCCCGACGCCCGCCGCTACCTTCGACTGCGGCGGATGTAGTCATCCGGGAAGCCCGATGACAGCGCGCATCCTGGTAGCCGGGATCGGCAACATCTTCTTGGGAGACGACGGATTCGGCTCGGAGGTGGTCCGTAACGCCGAGATCCCGCAGAACGATCCGAGTGTCCGCGTGATCGACTACGGCATCAGGGGTATGCACCTGGCCTACGACCTGCTCGAGGAGTGGGACACGTTGGTCCTCGTCGACGCGGTGCCCAGCCGCGGGAATCCGGGGATGCTGCACGTCTTCCAGGCCGACCACGAAGAACCTTCCGCGCCGGGCCGCGTATCCGGCTCCGGCGCAACCGGCCTCGACGGCCACAGCATGGATCCGGCCGCGGTGTTCGCCAGCCTGAGAGCGCTGGGCGGCAACCCGCCGTACACGGTCGTCATCGGGTGCGAGGCGGGCAGCGTCGAGGAGGGCATCGGCCTCACCGAGCCGGTGGCCAAGGCCGTGCCGCGCGCCGCCCGAGCCGTCGAGGAGATCGTCGCGGCGTTGCAGACTCCCGCGACCTTGCAATCGCCGCTGCGGCAGGAGGATTGAGCATGTGTCTGGGGATCCCCGGTCAAGTGATCCGGATGCTCGACGGTTACGAGGGACAGCTCGCGCTGGTCGACGTCGTCGGCGAACAGCGCAGGGTCAACGTCGGCATGTTGCCGGAAGTGACGTTCTCGCCAGGTGATTGGATCATCATCCATATGGGCTTCGCCGTCGAGAAGACGGACAGGGCCGGGGCCGAGCAAGCGATGGCCGGCCTCGAGCTGATGGGCAGGGGCCGTACCGACACGACTGTCAGCCAGGGGGACGGCTGAGATGACCGACTCCCCCCTGATGCTTGCCCCGTCTCCGGGGTCCGAGGTCGTCCGCCAGCACTTCACGGTGACCGGTGTAGTTCAGGGGGTCGGCTTTCGTCCCTTCGTCCACCGGATCGCCAGCGAGCTGGGCCTGGCCGGCTTCGTCGGCAACGATTCGGGTGCGGTCTTCCTCGAGGTGCAGGGCGCACGCGCCCGCGTCGACGAGTTCGATCGTCGGCTTCGTCACGAGGCCCCGCCGCTGGCCCGGATCGGCGCCGTCACCGTCACCGACCTCACCGCCGATACGGCCTGCCGCCGCGAGTTCCGGATCGTCGCGAGCCAATCGGTCGCCGGTGCTCACACCCCTAAGACGCCCATTCCGCCCGACGTCGCGGTGTGCGACGACTGTGTCGCCGAGCTGTTCGACCCGCACAACCGGCGTTACCGGCACCCGTTCGTCACCTGTACCAACTGCGGGCCGCGGTTCACCATCATCCGCGAGCTGCCGTACGACCGCCCGGCCACCACCATGTCCGCATTCACCATGTGTGCGCGATGCGCCGCCGAATACCACGATCCGTCGGATCGCCGGTTCCACGCGCAGCCGATCGCCTGCCCCGATTGCGGACCCTCGCTGTGGTTCCGTCCAGCGGGCGCAACCCAAGGGGGAGAACGGACACAGGCATCGGATGCGGCCCTGGCGGCCACTCAAGGCGCCCTGGCGGCCGGTGTGGTGGTCGCCATCAAGGGCATCGGCGGTTACCACCTGGCCTGCGCTGT
>DASSGQ010000069.1:0-5563 GCA_035693385.1 Mycobacterium sp. | reverse complement strand
TGCTTCTATCCGATGGCCCGGGCGAACAAGAAGCCGCAGTGGAATCCCGCGCGGTTCAAGCAGACCGTGCGGCGACTCCGATCCCACGAGGCATCAACCTGACCGGGGCGTCGGCGAAAGTCGTCGTCCGGCAAGCGTATTCGACACCGCCTGGCTAGGTTCGGCTAGCAGTGACGTAGCCCAGCGAGGCGAACGCCGCTTCCCCTTCTCCGGCGGCTGCTGGCAACGTAAAGCCTTGGGCGGCAAATAGATCCATGGCGCTGGTGGCAGCGGCCTGCCAGCCGTGGGCGTTCAGGTACTCGAGCACATCGTTGCGGTCGCCGCCATACCACAGGTCGGTCATCTCCACGTCGAAGCCGTGGTCGCGCCAACGATCGGTGGCCTCGCGCATCCGATCGGCCATCATCGGGACCGAACGGCTGGCGTCCGGCAGGTTCTCGGTCGCCAATCGGCTGCCCGCCGCGCTGAGCAAGCCGATGTTGTCCAGCAGCGCGTCCTGGGCATCCGGAGGCAGGAATGGCAGCAGGCCTTCAGCGCTCCACGCGGTCGGTTTGGCGGGGTCCAACCCGGCCTCGCGCAGCGCGGCGGGCCAGTCGTGGCGCAGGTCGATGGCGACGGTGCGGCGGTCGGCGGTCGGCGCGGCGCGGAGGTGCTTCAGCGTGGCGGTCTTGAACTCGATGACCCGCGGCTGGTCGACCTCGTAGACGGTGGTGCCGGGCGGCCAAGGCAACCGGTAAGCGCGGGCATCGAGGCCTGACGCCAGGATCACCGCCTGGCGGATTCCCGCGTTCGTCGCCTCGATGAAGAAGTCGTCGAAGAAGCGGGTGCGCACCGCCATCATGTCCCGCATCCGCGCCATGCCGAACTCGGCGCCGTCGTCGACCTCGGAGGGATCCAATTCGCCGCTGGCCAGCCTGGTGAAAAAGTCGACCCCCACCGCGCGCACCAGCGGCTCGGCGAACGGGTCATTGATCAGAGCGTCCGCGCCGCGGCTGGCCAGCGCGCGCCCCACAGCGACGCCGGTGGCCGTGGCCCCCACGCTGGTCGCCAGATCCCAGCTGTCGTTATCGGTTCGTGCCATCTGCGCCCCCTGTGTGCCGATTGAATCGAGCCGAGCGCGACTGTACGCCTCGATGGTGACACGTAATGTTGGTGAGCGCGGACAGGATCGGCCGCGAGCAGAGGAGCTGACGCAAGCATGGAACGCTGACTCGGATGCGGCATTACTACTCTGTGGACGCTATCCGCGACGCCGAGGCACCGCTGCTGGCCAGCCTGCCCGACGGTGCCCTGATGCGGCGCGCGGCGTTCGGGCTGGCCACCGAGATCATCGGGGAGCTGACCGCCCGCACCGGCGGAGTCGCCGGCCGCCGGGTGTGCGCGGTCGTCGGCTCGGGAGACAACGGTGGCGACGCGCTGTGGGCGGCGACCTTTCTGCGCCGTCGCGGCGCAGCCGCCGACGCGGTGCTGCTCAATGCGGAGCGCACCCACCGCGAAGGGCTGGCCGCGTTTCGCAAAGCCGGCGGTCGCATTGTGGAGAACGTTTTGCCCGCAACCGATCTCGTCATCGACGGAGTGGTGGGCATCTCCGGCTCGGGTCCGCTGCGACCGGCGGCGGCCGAGGTGTTCGCCGGTGTTCGTGACGCCGGGATCCCGGTGGTCGCCGTCGACATCCCCAGCGGCGTCGACGTGGCGACCGGGGCGATCACCGGGCCCGCGGTGCGCGCCGTGCTGACCGTCACCTTCGGCGGACTCAAACCCGTGCACGCCCTGGCCGATTGCGGCCGCGTCGAGCTGATCGATATCGGGCTGAGCCTGCCGGACACGGATGTCCTGGGTTTCGAGGCCGCCGACGTGGCCGCGCGCTGG
This sequence comes from Mycobacterium sp., assembly GCA_035693385.1. GTDB lineage: Bacteria > Actinomycetota > Actinomycetes > Mycobacteriales > Mycobacteriaceae > Mycobacterium. The sequence continues at coordinate 3,694 of DASSGQ010000069.1, read as the reverse complement.
CCGGTGCCCGGCCCCCACGACGACAAGTACTCCCAGGGCGTCACCGGTGTGCTGGCGGGCTCGTCGACGTACCCGGGGGCGGCCGTGCTGTGCACCGGTGCCGCCGTCGCGGCCCACTCCGGCATGGTCCGCTACGCCGGTGGCGCACATGCCGAGGTGCTCGCCCGGTGGCCCGAGGTCATCGCCTCACCCACCCCGGCGGCGGCCGGGCGGGTGCAGGCCTGGGTCGTCGGGCCGGGCCTGGGCACCGACGACACCGGGGCTGCGGCGTTGTGGTTCGCGCTGGAGACCGATCTTCCGGTGATCGTGGACGCCGACGCGCTGACCATCCTGGCCGCCCACCCCGAGCTGCTAAAAAATCGCGCCAAGCGCGGCGCCCCGACGGTGCTGACTCCGCACGCGGGTGAATTCGCCCGGCTGGCCGGGCATCCGCCCGGCGACGACCGGGTCGGCGCCTGCCGCAAGCTGGCCGACGCGTTCGGCGCCACCGTGCTGCTCAAGGGCAATGTCACCGTCATCGCCGACCCCGGCGGCCCGGTCTACCTCAATCCCGCCGGACAGTCCTGGGCGGCCACCGCCGGCTCCGGCGATGTGCTGTCCGGGATGATCGGCGCGCTGCTGGCGTCAGGGTTGCCGCCGGCCGAGGCCGCCGCGGCCGCGGCGTTCGTGCACGCGCGTACGGCGGCGCTGTCGGCCGCCGACCCTGGCCCCGGCGATGCGCCGACGTCGTCGTCACGGATGGTTCCGCACATCCGGGCCGCCCTGGCCGCCCTCTAGCTCCCCCAACGAAAGGATTTCTCGTGGCCCGACACCCGTCTTTGCCTTCGCATTCGATCGCGCCCGCATACACCGGCCGCCTGTTCACCGCGCCGGTCCCCGCGCTGCGGCTCCCTGAGGAGTCGATGGATCCCGACGCCGCCCACCGCTTCATCCACGACGAGCTGATGCTGGACGGCAGCTCGCGGCTGAACCTGGCGACGTTCGTGACCACCTGGATGGACCCCCAGGCCGGCATGCTGATGGCCGAGACGTTCGACAAGAACATGATCGACAAGGACGAGTATCCGGCGACCGCGGCCATCGAGCAGCGATGCGTGTGCATGGTGGCCGACCTGTTTCATGCCGATGACCTGCGCGACGACGACCCCTCGAGTGCTATCGGGGTGTCCACCATCGGCTCCAGCGAGGCGGTCATGCTCGGCGGGCTGGCGCTTAAGTGGCGCTGGCGGGCCAAGGTCGGCTCCGGAAAAGAAGACGGCTGGCAAACGCGCACCCCCAACCTGGTGATGGGCTCCAACGTCCAGGTGGTCTGGGAGAAGTTCTGCCGCTATTTCGACGTCGAACCCCGCTACCTGCCGATGGAGGAGGGGCGCTATGTCATCACGCCCGAGCAGGTCGTCGACGCCGTCGACGAGAACACCATCGGGGTGGTGGGGATCTTGGGCACCACCTACACCGGTGAACTCGAACCGATCGCGGAGATCTGTGCCGCACTGGACAAACTGGCCGCCGGCGGGGGTGTGGACGTGCCGGTGCACGTTGATGCGGCCAGCGGCGGCTTTGTGGTGCCATTCCTGCATCCCGAACTGAGATGGGATTTCCGGCTGCCGCGCGTGGTGTCGATCAATGTCAGCGGACATAAATACGGGCTGACCTATCCCGGCGTCGGCTTCGTCGTATGGCGCAGCAAGGAGTACCTGCCCGAGGACCTGGTCTTCCACGTCAACTACCTCGGCGGTGACATGCCGACCTTCACGCTGAACTTCTCCCGCCCGGGCAACCAGGTGATCGGCCAGTACTACAACTTCCTGCGGCTGGGCCGCCAGGGCTACACGCAGGTCATGCATAGTCTGTCGTCGACCGCCCGCTGGCTGGGTGACCAGCTGCGCGACGCGGACCAGTGCGAGCTGATCTCGGACGGTTCGGCGATCCCGGTGGTCAGCTTCCGGCTGGCCAAAGACCGGGGATTCACCGAGTTCGACCTGTCCCACGAGCTGCGCACCTTCGGCTGGCAGGTGCCCGCGTACACCATGCCCGAGAACGCCACCAACGTCTCCGTGCTGCGCGTCGTGGTACGCGAAGGGCTCTCCGCCGACCTGGCCCGGGCGCTGCACGACGACGCCCGCACCGCGCTGGCGTCGCTGGACAAGGTCAAGCCGGCCGGGCACTACGAAGCGCAGCACTTCGCGCACTGAGGGGCCGGCGCCGTCTTGTCTCATCCGTGACATCGGTCACCTTCGGGAAGGGTCCTCGTTGTCCCCGCCTCCGGCTGATGTGGCAACCGCGACCCATGGAACAAAGTTGGACTAGGGGTGTGCCTCTTCGATCCCGTGCCCGAACGGTTCTGGGAGAATGTCGGCACGAACCGACACACGGGAGCAAAACTTCGTTGGCCGTTACACCGCTATCCCTGACTCCGGGCGTCCTCGCCGAGGCCGTGGTGGACCTGGGTGCCATCGAGCACAACGTTCGGCTGCTGCGCGAGCATGCCGGCCGTGCGCAGGTGATGGCCGTCGTCAAGGCCGACGGCTACGGCCACGGGGCCACCCAGGTCGCCCGCGCGTCGTTGGCCGCTGGAGCGGCCGAACTGGGTGTCGCCACCGTCGACGAGGCGCTGGCACTGCGCGCTGACGGAATCACCGCACCGGTGCTGGCCTGGCTGCACCCGCCCGGCATCGACTTCGGTCCGGCGTTGCTGGCCGACGTGCAGATCGCCGTGTCCTCGGTGCGTCAGCTCGACGAGTTGCTGGATGCGGTGCGCCGGACCGGTCGAACCGCGACGGTGACCGTCAAGGTCGACACAGGGCTCAACCGCAACGGTGTCCCGCCGGCGCAGTACCCGTCGATGCTGGCCGCCCTGCGCCAGGCCGTCGCCGAGGACGCCGTCCGGCCGCGCGGGCTGATGTCGCACATGGTGCACGCGGACCGGCCCGACAGCCCGATCAATAATGTTCAGGCGCAACGGTTCACCGACATGGTGGCGCAGGCGCGCAACCAGGGGCTGCTGTTCGAGGTCGTGCACCTGGCGAATTCGTCGACCACGATGTCGCGTCCCGACCTGGCCTTCGACCTGGTGCGACCGGGCATCGCGGTCTACGGCCTGAGCCCCGTTCCGGAGCTCGGCGACATGGGATTGATACCAGCGATGACCGTGAAATGCGCTGTTGCGCTGGTGAAGTCGATCCGCGCCGGCGAAGGCGTGTCATATGGACACACCTGGATCGCCGACCGTGACACCAATCTGGCCCTATTGCCGATTGGCTACGCGGACGGTGTTTTTCGTATGCTGGGCGGGCGCCTGGACGTGCTGATCAACGGCAGGCGGCGGCCCGGTGTGGGGCGGATCTGCATGGACCAGTTCCTCGTCGACCTGGGTCCGGGACCGCTCGATGTCGCCGAAGGAGACGAGGCCATCCTGTTCGGGCCCGGCACCAGAGGCGAACCCACCGCACAGGACTGGGCCGACCTGCTCGGCACCATCCACTACGAGGTGGTCACCAGCCCCCGTGGGCGGATCACCAGAACCTACCGCGAGGCCGAAACCATTGAGCCGTAATAAAACCCGCAGGCGCCTGAAGGGCAGTGCTTGGCTTGCGGGAGGAGCAGGCGTGGCCGCCGTCGCCGCCATCGTCGGAGCCTCCGCCCGCCTGTCGATGACCCAGCGCGCCGCCGTCATCGACGATCCTTACGCCGA
>DASSGQ010000068.1:0-3472 GCA_035693385.1 Mycobacterium sp. | reverse complement strand
GTGACCGACCAGAACCCATCCACCGGGACCCGGTCCACGGACAGCCGATACGCGGTGGCGCCGCCATTGTCGGCCGGAAGGACGCTGAAATAGATGGCGTCTTTCTCCGGATTGCCACCCCATGCCGCCGCCGAGCCGATCAGGTGTCGCACCGGGTCGGTGTCGTCCTTGGTGCCGAACATCTGCTTCGAATCCGGCAGCGTGGCCGCAAGTTGAAGAAGCGCGTCCCGTACGGCCTTCTGGCTGATCGGGTCCCAGTCGGGTATCTCGAAGCTGCCGGGGTGGTCCTGCCGCACCGCGACGGCATCCTGCAGTGCGTGCACCTCGTTGAGGTCGGCCTCGTCGTTGGGATCGACCAGGGTGCGGACGGCGACCATGACATACCGTGTGCCGATGTCGTCGCGGATGAGCCTGTGTTCGCCCCGACCGTAGAACACGCCGGGCACGTAGTGGTCTTCGGTGATCACCTGCATCGACATGAAGCGGCCGCCCGGGTCGGGCAGCGTTATGGAGACCGGCCCGGCGTCGAGGTCGAACACACCCGCCGAATACAGCGTGTCGCGGTTCGACCGCACCACCAGCTGTTTGTCCAACGGCGTGAGTTCTCGGATATGGGTGAAATTGCCGAACCCGCCGTCCTTGACGACGTTGCCGAAATACCGGTCACTTTCGGCCCTGGTGAAATTGTCCGCTGATACCAGTAGGGCGCCTTCCGGCGTCTTGGCCGTTGTCACCTCTGGGACCATACGCCGCGGGTCATTTGTGGCCCGGCATCGAGTCAGCGGCGGACCGGCAACCCGTGAGGTTCAGCTCGCCGCCGGGCTGGGCAGCTTGAGGCTGTCGCGCGCGCCGAGGTTGGTCGCCGCGGTGACGATCGCCTGCTCGATTTGGCGAAGGGCGTGCACCGCCCTGAGGAACCGTTGGGTATCGGGCGAAGTCTGGCCTTTTCCGTCCAGACGTCGGGCCAACGCCTCTGCCGCATCGAGTTCGTCGGTCGTGGGGTTGACAGTCACGCCGTCGGCATCGTCGATGAGCGCGACCAACGCGTCGATGTTGCTTCGCGTCTGCACTGAGGCCGACATGAAGGCATCGCCCAGATCATGGTCCAGCCGGTGCGGGCGGTCGGGGGCTTGGTAGCGCTCGCTGCTATACGCCAGAGAGCGCCCGAAATGATCGCAGGCGGTGAATAGCCGCAAGCTACGTCGAATGCTTCGCCGGCCGGAGAGGCCTGCGACCCCTGCCAAAAGTGGTTTGGCGCTGAGCCGAAACTGCTGCAGCTTTCGGTCGAGTTCACGTGCCTGTTCGGTGGGGCTGACCGCCTCGTGCGCGCCGAACATGGTTGCGGTGGATATCTCAATCAGCGCGGACAACGCCGTCAAGAATTCTCGGGTGTCGTTACGGATGGCGGTCTGAGTATTGGTCGGTAGCACCAGAATTGCCACGGTAACGCCGATCACGGCACCAATTGCGGTCTCTTCGATCCGCAAAAGCAATACGCCGAAGGAGAATTCGCCGAGCAAGCCGTACAGCAGTGCCAGCATGGTGGTGATCCAGAAGGTCATCAGACTGTAGGTGACCGTCATGAAATAGAAGGCGCAGAACAAGCAGACGAATATCGCAACGAGCGACGCGGTCTTGTTGCCGGCGAAGAGCGTGGCCACCAGCACTCCACTTGGCACGCCAAGCACGGTGCCGACCAGCCGTTGCCACCCCTTGCTCAGGGTTTCGCCCCACGAGTTGGTTCCGGCGAAGATCACGAACGCCGCGATCACCGCCCAATACCAGCGGGCAGGCGACACCAGCTCGCCAACGACGATGGCCAACGAAGCCGCGACCGACACCTGGATGGCTTGCCGGGTTGTTGGCAGCAGACGCTTCTCCTGTTGCTCGCCTGGGGCTGAGCCGACCTCCGAGCCGATGCTGTTGGATACCGGCGGTGAACTTGCGTCGATTTCCGGCGTGCCGGCCGCTCGGGTGGCGGTGCCCTCGACAATTGCGCGGACCTCGGCAGTCGCCGTCGCCGCATTGATGATCGCCAGTGCAAGGCGGCGTACGGCGGTGGTGCCGGGGTCGTCGGAGGGGCCCGGCTGCTGATCCAGAACCTGTTGTGCGACGCCGGCGGCCTCTTGGAGCCCGCCCTGTTGCGGTGTGCGAATTGCCCGTGCGAGCTGTGTGAGCGCCCCGACCAGCTCGCCGCGGGCGCTGGCAGAGATGGCGCCGGGCGGGTCTGACGCGAGGGCTGCGGCTCGTCGACCGGCGGTGGCGACCCATTCGATGGCCAGTTCAGCGTCGAAGAGCCAAGGGGCCAGTTGTTCACTGGTCACGCCGGGCCACAGCATGGCGGGGTCGGCTCTGTCTTCGACCTGACCTTGCACCATCAGCGCGGTTTCGTTGAGCCGGATGGTGCGTGCGCGCATGCGACGCCGGCGCCGCTCGTCGAACCGGCCCGTGCGTACTGCTTCGGCGGTGGTGTCGACCACGATCGCCATCCGCGCCCGCAACGCCCGTACGGTGGCTCGCAGCACGCGCTCGGGTCGATCGGGCAGCATGTAGGTGCTCATCACGAACGTGCACGCGGTTCCCACCGCGACCGCCCCGATCATCCAGGGCAACTCCGAAATGCGGGCTCGCAGATACAAAGTCAAGAAATAGGCCATGAACCCGACCATGCCCAGAGCCCTGCCCCGGGCACCGAAACGGCGGACGTATGCCGCGGCGAACACGATCGCCACGAAAACGACGTCGCTGGCCACCTTGTGCGGCGCGAGCAGTGCGGCGGCGGTGATGGCCAGGGCGGCGGCCACCGGCAGCAGCGCCATCGTGATCCGCTGTTGGCCGGGATCAGGCTCGTTGACGGATCGTGAGGCGACCATGGTGATGACGACGCCCAGCAGGGCGACGGTCAGCGGCTGTCCTGATGCCCGCGTCGCCAAGTAAAGGATCAGCAGGGAACAGCCGAGCGCGGCCGTCGTCCGAGTCGCCATCCGTAACCGCAGCAGTCCGGGATCGGAGCCGATCCACCAGTCCCGGGCTCTTTCGTAGAGAACCGTTATCTCCTGACCCCCCTCGTCCACCGAACACCACATGGTTACCCGAACTTCGCTGCGCGGACCAAGCTAGTCTTCGACGTCGTGAGGGTGCCTATGCGGGCAAACCTGGCCGATGGCCGTGACCTGTTGTTCTTCGCGTTGCCCGGGCACTGCCCGGCGCCGGTGGAAGATCGCAGGCCGTTGCCGGAGCGTGACCCCGACCAGTCGCAATTGCGGTTCGACCGGTCAACGGGACAGTGGGTGATCGTCGCGGCGCGGCGCCAAGATCGCACCTACAAGCCGCCCGCCGACCAGTGCCCGCTGTGTCCGGGCCCAACAGGTCTGACCAGCGAGGTGCCCGCCCCCGACTACGACGTCGTCGTTTTCGAGAACCGATTCCCCAGCCTATCGGGCGTCGGTGAGCCGATCACGGTGCCCGCCGG
>DASSGQ010000067.1:0-2179 GCA_035693385.1 Mycobacterium sp. | reverse complement strand
TCACCAACAATCTTGCATCGGCGGTGAGCGTCAGCTTTGGAGCCTGCGAGGCCGCCCTGGGCACGGGCAACAGCTTCTACAATTCGCTGTGGCAGCAGGCCGCAGCGCAGGGGATGTCGGTGTTCGTATCGTCGGGCGATGCCGGCGCGGCCGGGTGCGATAATCCCAGCTCGACGCTGCCGGCCAAGAGCGGCCTCGGGGTCAACGGGCTCAGCTCCACGCCGTACAACATCTCGGTGGGCGGCACGCAGTTTGACGACACGGCCAACGCGGCGGCCTACTGGAACGAGACCAACGACGGCTACAAGGCCTCCGCGCGAAGCTACATTCCGGAAATCGTGTGGAACGAAAGCTCGTACCTCAGCGGCTCGGGCAATAACAACCTGTTCGCGGGCAGCGGCGGCGTCAGCCAGATTTATCCGACTCCGGTGTGGCAGAGCGGCGCGGGTGTCCCGCCGGCCGACCCGGGCGCGGCGACGCAGCATCATCGCTACCTGCCCGACGTGTCGCTGGCCGCGGCGGGCCACGATGGCTACCTGGTCTACCGGCAGGGCGGCTTGTACATGGTGGCAGGCACTTCGGCATCGTCGCCGGCCTTCGCGGGACTGGCCGCTATCCTGAACCAGCACTCCGGCGGGCGCAACGGCAATCTGAACCCGCGCTTCTACGCGCTGGCGGCGCAAACCCCGGCGGCCTACCACGACGTCACCGCCGGCACCATCGCGGTCCCCTGCGCGGGCGGGTCATCCGGCTGTGGGTCGACGGTGGCCGGCTCGGTGGGTGTGATCAACGGCTTCCCCGCGACTCCGGGGTACGATCTCGCCACCGGGCTCGGCTCCGTGGACGCGTACGCGATGGTGCTCAACTGGGGCGCGCACCCGGCGACCGCGCCGGTTATCTCATCGCTGAACCCGAACCCGATGACGGCGTCGACCGCCGCGCAGACGCTGACCATCAACGGATCAAACTTCGTCGCGGGAGCCACGGTGCAGGCCAGCTATCCGGGAGGCGCGGTGACAACTCTGACCGTGGCCAGTGCGACCGCCACCAGGATCACCGCGACCATCATGACCGGCGCCGTGACGCGCGCCTGGAGTATCGTGGTGACAAACCCGAACGGCCAATCGTCCTTTGCGGCGACGCTACAGGTGACTGCGCCCAATCCGACTCCGGCGATCGCCGGAATGAGCCCGAATCCGATGACGGGCTCGGCGAACCCGCAGGTGCTGTCGATTAACGGCAGCGGCTTCCAATCGGGAGCCGGGCTTGCGGCTAAACTGGCCTATGCAGGCGGTCCGATCACGACGCTGACCGGCGGCCAGATCGTGTTTGTCAACAGCGGCCAGATTCTCGCGCTGGTGGCGGTCGGCACCACGCCGCGCACCTGGAGCGTGACCGTGACCAATCCGAGCGGTTTGGTATCGAATGCCGCCAGTCTGACGGTGGTCGCGCCGCCTCCTCCGCCGGCGATCACGTCGGTGACGCCCAACCCGATGACGCGGTCGACGGCCAGCCAGACGTTGACCATCAACGGAACGGGATTCACGTCAGGCGCGGGACTGCGCGTGCTGGCCGGCTATCCTGGTTTCTCCGGCGTGCTGCAAGGCTCGCAGATCACCAGCGTCTCGGAAACCAGGATCACGGTGCTGATCAACGTCGGCAACACCCCGCGCAACTGGACCATCCAGGTGCAGAATCCGAATGGCGACACATCGAATCAGGTCGCGCTGCAGGTGCAGTAATACTGAGCGGAATTTCGAAAGGAATGCATTCGACCGTGGCATTACCACGGTATGAAGACTATTCTTGCCGTGGCGCTGCTAGGCGCCGGAATCGCGGCCGCTGCGCAACAGACCATCAATGTAACCGGCGATGCTGAGGTAAAGGTAGTACCGGACAGGGTACTGATCTCGCTTGGAGTAGAGGTGCGCGCCAAATCGCTTGTCGAGGCGCGGCGCGAAAACGACCGGCGCGTCCGGGCGGTCCTCGACACAGCCAAGCGAGGTGGTATCCAGCCCAAGGACATTCAGACCGACTTCGTCCAGCTTGGCATCCAGTACCAGGCCGACGGATTAACGCCGCAATACTACTACGCCCGCAAATCCATTGAGTTGGTGCTATACGACCTCAACCGCATGGAATCCATTCTCGGTTCCGCGGTGGATGCCGGCGCCACACA
>DASSGQ010000066.1:0-2073 GCA_035693385.1 Mycobacterium sp. | reverse complement strand
GTGAGCAGGCCGTCGCGCACCGCGACGACCTGCGCCGACTCCGGCGGGACGGAGTCCGGCACCCCCTTGGGCGCCGCGACTGACTCCGTCACCGGCTCAGGCCTTCGAGGAACGGATTGAGGCGCCGTTCCGCGCCGATAGTGGTGGAGTTGCCGTGTCCCGGCAGGACGACGGTCTTGTCGTCGAGCACCAGGAGCTTGTCGACGATCGACGTCAGCAGGTCGCGCCCGCTGCCGCCGAACAGGTCGGTGCGACCCACCGAGCGCTCGAACAGCGTGTCACCGGTGAACACCACGTCGGCATCCGATGCGACCCGGAACACCACCGATCCGCGCGTGTGCCCCGGGGTGTGGTCGACGTTGACGATCACACCCCCCAGATCGAGCTTGTCGCCGTCGCGGTCCAGCTCCACCACCTGCTTGGGCTCGCGGAAGAACGCGCCCGTGAACACCTGGGCCAGCCGCGGCCCGATGCCGTAGATCGGGTCTTTCAGCATGAACCGGTCCTCGGGATGGATGTAGGTGGGGCAGCCGTAGGTGTCGGAAACCTTCTGCGCGGACCACATGTGGTCGATGTGTCCGTGGGTGAGCAGCACCGCGGCCGGGGTCAGCCTGTTTTCGTCGAGGATGCGCCGCAACGGACCCATGGCACGCTGTCCCGGATCCACGATGACGGCATCGGTCCCGGGCCGTTCGGCCAGCACATAGCAGTTGCACTGCAACGCGCCGGCGGGGAATCCGGTGATCAACACGATTCCCAGTTTCCCACGGGGGCCACTTGACACCGCTCGCGCCGCCCGCATTAGCCTAAGCCTGCTAACCCGCCCCCACTTACAACCATGGAGGCATACCGGCCGTGCCGACCAACGAACAGCGACGTGCCACCGCCAAACGCAAGCTGGAACGACAGCTGGAGCGCCGCGCCAAGCAAGCCCGATGGCGGCGGATCCTGGTGATCGCCGCCGCCGCGATCGGCGCGATCGCCGTGGCCGTCGTGGTGGTGATCGCGATCATCGACGTCAAACACGAGCACACCAGCAACACCGCGGCGTCGTCCACCAGCAGCTCCGCCCCCGAGACCAGCCCGACAACCGCGCCGGCCGACACGGGACCGGTTCCGCCGCTGCCGGCGTTCAAGCCGTCGGCCGGTCTGGGCGCGAACTGCCAGTACCCGGCGTCGTCGGACCCGTCCGCCAAGGCGGTCAAGCCGCCGCGGCCCGGCAAGATCCCCACCACTCCGGCCCAGGTGAGCGCGAGCATGGTGACCAACGAGGGCAACCTCGGGCTGATGCTCGCCAACAACGAATCGCCCTGCACCGTCAACAATTTCGCCAGCTTGGCGAACCAGGGGTACCTCAACAACACCAAATGCCATCGGCTGACCACCTCGGACACGTTGGGCGTCCTGCAATGTGGCGACCCCAAGGGCGACGGCAGCGGTGGTCCCGGCTACCAATTCGCCAACGAGTACCCGACCGACCAATACCCGCCGAACGACCCCAAGGCGCAGCAGCCGGTGCTGTATCCGCGCGGCACCATGGCGATGGCCAACGCCGGACCCAACACCAACGGCAGCCAGTTCTTCCTGGTCTACAAGGACTCCCAGCTACCTCCGCAATACACGGTCTTCGGCACGATTCAGAGTGACGGGCTGGCCACCCTGGACAAGATCGCCGGCGGCGGCGTTTCCGGCGGCGGCGACGACGGGGCCCCGGCCACCGACGTCACCATCAAGTCACTGCTGCTCGACTAAGCCCCGGCGCCGCGCAACACCGGCCCGGCTTAGTCGAGAATCAGCAACCGTGATCTATCCGCGCGGGACCGTGGCGATGGCCACCAACGGACCCAACACCAACGGAAGCCAGTTCTTCGTGGTGTTCCGGGACGCCGAGATAGAGCCGACGTCCACGGTGTTCGGCTCGGTCGACGAGGCGGCCCTGGCAACCCTCGACAAGATCGCCAAGGTGGGTGTGGCCGGCAACCGCACGCGGGGCATGCCCGCGAGCACCGTCACGATCAACTCGGTGCGGCTGGGCTAGACGGCCCCACGACTGGCTCTCCGGCGTTCCCATAT
>DASSGQ010000065.1:0-2167 GCA_035693385.1 Mycobacterium sp. | reverse complement strand
CTCGGCCCGAGGTGCACGATCTTCGTGAGCTCCAGGGTCTCGGCTTGCGGGTCGTTGACCGCGCCGATGCGTACCACGCCGACCCCGGACGCGTAGGACTTGCGCTGGTGGCCGCTGTCCGTGTCGAGCGGGCTGTTCTCGTCCATGACCAGGACGCTCTGGTAGCAGCCGGTCGGGGCGCAGGTGTGCTGGCGCACCTTGAACACCTGGGCGCAGTCCAGGAAGTCGATGGACCGGGACACGCCCTGGATGAACCGGGCCGAGCCGAGCTCGGGGTGGCCCGGAACCAGCACGCCGCCACGTGCGTGCGCCTCGCCCTGGATCCAGGTGCTCGGGGCCCCGGCGAACTTCCCGTTGTCGTACTCCTCGGGGTACTCGCCGAGGGTCCACACGTTGTCGCCGTCGTCCTGCGCGAAGAAGGCGAGTTCGGCCTCCGCGACCTGGTTGCCGTCGTAGTCGACGTCCCAGATGACCCGGGCCGGCACACCGTCGATGACCTTGACCAAATCAGTCACCGTGAATACCACCCGATGCGACACCGAGGCCCCGTCCTCGACAACAGTTCCTTTGTAGACAAACTGCGTACCGGGGACGAGTGGAAACCATTTGCCCGTGATTCTCGTCGAGTGCGGGAAATCGTCCGCGTCGAATCGTTTGAACGCGACGCAGGAATGGCCGGCATGCGACGCCGAGTTCCTACTCGTTGTAGGGACTTTCGAATTACTACTCGTTGTAGGGTTGGCGGCGAAAGCCGAATCCGCCCCGACGAGCAGTGGGGCCAGCAGCACGGTTGACGCGACAAGTGCCCAGCTCATGCGCTGTGGCTTCGCGCCGATTGTCCATCGCGCCATCGTTACCTCCGGCCAGTCGTAGGTCCACTGTGGCCGGTGCGAGGCAGTTGTCAAGAGGGACACTATGTGTCCGATCAGCCGAGAAACATTGCCGTAGCGGATCGGCCGCTGGCGTGACGCAGCTCATATTCAACACACAGCCAGGTCATGGTTTCCGGGCCTGCGTCGGGAATCGGACAGCCAATAGCCGCAAATTCCGCACACCCCCGACCAGCGGCTTCGGCACGGGCTTGTGCGCGCCATTGGCGCGGAGTAGCCATACCGAAACGTCGCGCAACGCGGGAGGTCGCGGCAATGATGCGTTGGATCGTCGGATCGAGTCTCAGGTTCCGGCTTCTGGTGCTGCCCGTCGCCGCGGCGCTGACCGCCATCGGCGTCGCCCAGTTGCGCGCCGCGCCGGTCGATGTGCTCCCCGAGTTCAGCCCGCCGACCGTGCAGGTGCAGACGGAAGCTCTGGGCCTGTCCGCGGTGGAGGTCGAGCAGTTCATCACCGTCCCCCTCGAACAAGACCTGCTCAACGGGGTGCCGTGGTTGTCCACCATCCGGTCGCAGTCCGTCGCCGGGCTGTCCCAGGTGGATCTGGTCTTCGAGCCGGGGACCGACGTCATCAAAGCCCGCCAGGTGGTCGGCGAACGGCTCACCCAGGCGGTAGCGCTCCCGCACGTCTCCAAGGCGCCGGTCATGATCGACCCGGTGTCGTCGACCAGCCGGGTGATGGTGATCGGGCTCTCCTCGCCCGACATCTCCCTGATCGACATGTCGGTGCTGGCCCGCTGGCAGATCAAGCCCCGCCTGCAGGGCCTGCCCGGAGTCGCCAACGTGGCGATCTGGGGCCAGCGCGAGCGGCAGCTGCAGGTACAGGTCGACCCGAAGCGGCTCGCCGCCGCCGGCGTCACGCTCAACCAGGTCGTGGCCACCACCGGCAACGCGCTGTGGGTCTCCCCGCTGACCTTCATCGAGGCGTCCACCCCGGGCACCGGCGGATTCATCGAAACACCCACCCAACGCCTGACCATCCAGCACGTGCTGCCGATCACCACCGCCAAGGACCTCGCCCAGGTGCCGGTGGAGGACGTCGCGGGCGTGCCGCTGCGCCTGGGCGACGTGGCCGACGTCGTCGAGGACCACCAGCCACTCATCGGTGACGCGGTCGTCGATGACGGCCCGGGCCTGATGCTCGTGGTCGAGAAGGCCCCCGGCGCCAATACGCTGGAGGTCACCCGCGAGGTCGAGGATGCTCTCCAGGCGCTGCGGCCCGGCCTAGGCGGCATCAAGATCGACACTTCGGTATATCGGCCGGCGACCTACATCGAGTC
>DASSGQ010000064.1:0-35042 GCA_035693385.1 Mycobacterium sp. | reverse complement strand
GACGTGCCGCTGCTCGGTCAGATCCCGCTGGACCCGGCGCTGGTCGCCGCGGGTGATGCAGGGATTCCGATGGTGCTCAACGCGCCGGACTCGCCGGCGGGCAAGGAACTGCTCAGCGTGGCGGACAGCCTGTCGTCGCGGCGGCGGGGACTGGCGGGCGTGTCATTGGGAGTTGACCCGACGCGACGCTGAGGAGCCGGCCCCGCGGCCGAATCGGTTCAGGTCGCGTCGGTGTCGAACGGCGCCGGTCCGGGAGCGTGCTGCTCATCGGTGCGCGCAACCGGGCCTGACGGCTCCACCGGATTCGGCGGAGCCCCATTGACGGGCCGGTCGAAGTTCCCGGTCAAGAACGAGTCGTCGCCATCCAGGAGGTGCTTGGTGAGCGCGGCGCGTGGCGTCATACCTCGCAGCTTCTGCAGCTCACTGATCGGACCGCGCAGCTCGTCGAACTCGGGCCCGAGATCCTGGCGCAGCTGGCTCGTCATACCACTGAGGTAGTCACGCGCCTGCCGCAACGTGGTCGAAGTCCACCGGATGGCACCTGGGAGCCGTTCCGGACCAAGGATCACCAGCCCGACCACGACGAGGACCAGGATGTGTTCCCAGCTCAGGTTCGCGAACACCTAGCCCTCAACTAGCCATTGTCCGGGTCCGGTTTCACCGTCAGCGTGACGTGCCGCCCGTCGCGGACCACCTCGATCGGGGAGTCCTGGCCGATGGTCAGCTGTCGCACGGCGACGACGAATTCGTCGGCGTCGGCGACCTTCCGGTTGCCGACCTTGACTATCACGTCGTTTTCCAAGATCCCGCCCTTCTGCGCAGGGCTTCCCGCCTTCACGTTGGCGACCTGGGCGCCGGCGGCGATCGCGTTGCTCACCGACCGGGTGCTGACCCCCAGCGTCGGGTGCAAGATCTTGCCGTCTTTGATCAGGGTCTGGGCGACCTCTTTGGCTTCGTTGATCGGGATCGCGAAGCCCAGCCCGCTCGCGCTGTCCGACAACGACTTGCCCGCGGTGTTGATGCCGATCACCTGGGAATTCATATCGATCAGCGGACCGCCGGAGTTGCCGTGGTTGATCGACGCGTCGGTCTGGAGCGCGTCGATGACGGTGTCGGTGTCGGAGCCCTCCCCCGACAGCGGGACGGGTCGGTGCAGCGCGCTGATGATGCCGTGGGTCACGGTGCTGCGCAGCCCCAGTGGCGCGCCGGCGGCGAGGACCTCGTCGCCGACACGGACCTTGTCGGAATCGCCCAGTTGAGCCACGCTCAGGTTGTCGACGTTGTCGACCTTGAGCACGGCCAGGTCGGTCTTGGGGTCGCGGCCCACCAGGTTGGCGGGCACTTCCTTGCCGTCGTTGAAGACCACGGTGGTCTTGAACTGGCTGGGATTGTTCGCCGCCTCGGAGATGACGTGGTTGTTGGTGACGATGTAGCCGCGGCCGTCGATGACCACGCCGGAGCCCTGCATGCCCTCCTGGTCGCTCTTGGACTCGATGGTCACCACCGCGTTGGCGGTCGCGGACGCCACCTTGGCGAACCGGCCCGCGGGCTGCTCGCCGTTGCCGTAGGTCGACAGCGTGACCTTCGATGTGGTGAACGCCTCGACGACCTCGGCGGTCTTACGACCGATGAAGCCGCCCAGCGCCCCGATGAGCAGCGCGATCAGGAGCAGGACGGCCAGCGCAAGGTAGGACACCTTGCGTCCGAACAGCACGTCGCGGACGCCGAGCTTGCCGCCGTAGCCCAGCGCGGTCTGCGGTGCCGACGGCGCGACGGCCGGGGTACCCAGGGCGGCCGCGGCCGCGGGGTCTCGCCAGGGATCGGCGGGCTCGTCCGGCCCGGCACCGTCCTTTTCGGCGGCCAGCGCACCGGCATCGATGGGGTGGCGCTGCAGCGAGCTCGGTGTCCCGGCCGGCCGGTGAAACGCCTCCTGCAGCACCGGGTCGGCGGCTTGCTCGCCGGGCTTGAATTCGGCCTGGTCGCGGTACTTTTGCGGGCGCACGCGCTCGGCCACGAACGAGCCCTGCAGCCCAGCGGGCCGACTGAACAGCTGACGCGATGCGGGGTCGACCGGGGGCCGAGAGATGGGCCGCGGCGCCAGGCGGCTTCCGCCCCCGGAGTCCTTGTTGCCGCTGTCGTCGCCGTGGTCGGAGGTCACGTTACCCCTTTTGGATGTTCTTCTTGAGCGCTCGCGATTGGCCCCTCACCGGGCGCTATACACCGCACCGGCGCGGTCCGTGTCCACCCTAGTATCCACAGTTCGGAGTTAGTCGGCATGAGCACACGCGCCCCCGACACGCAGCGACAACGCTGTCAAGCTACCGGCGCTTACGCTGCCCGCGCGCGTCGCGGTCGGCGATGCGGTCCGGCGCGGGGGCCTCGGAAGCGGCCCCGTCATCCGCCGGATAGTGCTGAATTTCGGAAAGCAGCCCAAGCAATGCGCTGGGTATCCGGATGGGATGCGAGTCGCGCAGGGCCGCGCGCGCCCGGCCCTGATCATCGACTTCGGCCGCGCATTCCGGGCACAGCGAGAGGTGGTGTGCGGCGCGCAGGTGGGCGTTCATGCGCAGTTCGCCATCGACGAATGCCGCGATCGCCTCGACGGACAGATGCTCGGTGGAACGGAACTGACGCGGGGCACCGACCGGCGCATCGCTCTGGGAGGCGAACTGTGCCGGCAGCCAGGAGAACGCGCGGCGAAACACATCTCCTCGGTCGGCCATCGCCAGCTCCTTCCGTTGCCGCCCACACTCGAATGTAGCGCGACGTCACGCCCGATACCGCATCTGTAGCTGGCAAAAGCCGCCGGGTTGGCGGCAATCCTGGCAATCGCCTGCGCACAGGCCGATGGCATGACTCTATAGCGATTGTGCGGGGTGGTCGGCTAGGCCGACGCTTTCGGCGATGTGTCTGCGCGGGCGCCGTTTTCCGGGTGCGCAGCGAGGTAGTCGCGCAACGCCTGACGTCCGCGGTGTATGCGGCTGCGCACGGTGCCCAACTTCACCCCGAGGGTGGCGCCGATCTCTTCGTAGGACAGGCCTTCGATGTCACAGAGCACCACGGCGGCGCGAAACTCCGGCGGCAGCGAATCCAGCGCGGCCTGCAGGTCAGGGCCAAGCCGCGAATCGTGGTAAATCTGCTCGGGATTCGGCTCGTCCGCGGGCACCCGGTCGTAATCCTCAGGCAGCGCTTCCATCCGGATGCGGGCACGCCGGCGCACCATGTCCAGGAACAGGTTGGTGGTGATGCGGTGCAGCCAACCTTCAAAGGTTCCCGGTTGGTAATTCTGGACGGAGCGGAAGACCCGAATGAAGGTCTCCTGGGTAAGGTCCTCGGCGTCGTGCTGGTTGCCGGACAGCCGATAAGCCAGCCGGTACACCCGGTCGGCGTGCTGACGCACCAGCTCGTCCCACGATGGCATCGCTGCCTTATCGCCGGTCGCGTCGAAAACCGCGGTGCCCTGCAGCGCATCCGTGGTTTCCGCCCATCCGTCGTCGCAACGGTCCTGGGCGTGAGACATAGTGCTCGGGCTCAAAAGCGTGGTGATGGTTGGATCCTCCGAATTTGGCCTGCCGTCGAAGTTTGGCAGTCGCTCAGCCGCGTCAACACGAAGCTGCCATTTCGTATTCCCGGTATTGCCGGTGTTCTCATTCCAGCGCACTGTATCCCCCATCGAGCGCACACCGCGTTCCATAGGGACACCGTCGCGTATCGGCGTATGCGCGGCATAGGAGCAATCTGAGGTTTGCCTGAGAAATCAGATCGTTACCTGCGTTGAGCAGGGCGAACCCGACCGCGAGTGAGCTTCGTCGCCGCACCGGCTCCGGGCGTGTCGGCACGGCCCGACTCAGGCGCGCCTGCCCGGCCGCGCCGGGAATTGGAATACGCTGCGGGACATGGACGGCACCGACGCAGAATCCCCAGGCCGAGCGGCCCCCAGTCGAGCCGAATCCCTCTGCGCGCACGCCGAGGGGTCGATATCGGAAGACGCGGTCCTGGTGGCCGCCCGCGAGCGAGCCGTGGAGATCGGCGCCGCACCCGTGACACCCGCCGCCGGCGCGCTGTTGAGCGTGCTGGCCAAGCTCAGCGGCGGCAAAGCCGTCGCCGAGGTGGGCACCGGCGCTGGCGTCAGCGGACTCTGGCTGTTGTCGGGCATGAGCAACGACGGCGTGCTGACGACGATCGATATCGAACCCGAGTACCTGCGGCTGGCCAAGCAGGCTTTCTCCGAAGCCGGGATCGGCCCGTCGCGTACCCGGCTGATCAGCGGCCGCGCCCAAGACGTGCTCACCCGGCTCGCCGACGAGTCGTATGACCTGGTGTTCATCGATGCCGACCCGATCGACCAGCCGGATTACGTCGTGCAGGGCGTGCGGCTGCTGCGTTCCGGCGGCGTCATCGTGGTGCACCGGGCGGCGCTGGGCGGGCGGGCCGGGGATCCCGCGGCGCGCGACGCCGAGGTGGCCGCGGTGCGGGAGGCGGCCCGGCTGATCGCCGAGGACGAGCGGCTAACGCCGGTGCTGGTGCCGCTGGGCGACGGCGTGCTGGCCGCGGTCCGCGACTAGCTGCGGAACGCAACCTTTACGGAATCTTGACCGGGTGTCTCCTTGACGTTCGGCTGAACGCGCGTTTAGTGTTCTGAACATGCGTTCAGCCACCGATCTGACCGCGGCCGCCCGGATCCGGGATGCGGCCATCGAGCAGTTCGGCCAGCACGGCTTCGGTGTCGGGTTGCGCACGATCGCCGATGCCGCGGGAGTGAGCGCGGCGCTGGTCATCCATCACTTCGGGTCCAAGGAAGGCCTGCGCAAAGCATGTGACGAGTTCGTCGCCGAACAGATCCGCACCAGCAAGTCCGATGCGCTCCAGTCCAGCGACCCGGCGACCTGGCTTGGGGAGTTGGCCGAGATCGAGTCCTACGCGCCACTGACCGCCTACCTGGTGCGCAGCCTGCAGAGCGGCGGTGAGCTGGCGAACATGTTGTGGAACAGGATGATTGAGAACGCCGAATCGTACTTCGAAGACGGTGTGCGCGCCGGCACGATAAAACCCAGCCGGGATCCGCGGGCCAGGGCGAAGTATCTCGCCATCACCGGGGGCGGCGGGCTGCTGCTGTATCTGCAGATGCACGAAAACCCAACGGATATCCGGGCAGTCCTGCGTGACTACGCCCGCGACATGGTGTTGCCCGCTCTCGAGGTCTACACCAACGGATTAATGGCTGACAGCACCATGTACGACGCATTCCTGGCCGCCGACGATCAAGGAGAGTCCCATGCCAACTGAAAACTCCGCACCCATCGAAATCCGGGGCTTGACAAAGAATTTCGGTTCAGTGCGGGCGCTGGATGGTCTCGACCTCACGGTGCGGGAAGGAGAAGTGCACGGATTCCTCGGGCCGAACGGGGCCGGCAAGTCGACGACCATCCGCATCCTGCTGGGTCTGGTGAAAGCCGACGGCGGGAGCGCGCGGTTGCTGGGTGGCGACCCATGGACCGACGCCGTCGAATTGCACCGCCAGATCGCTTACGTGCCTGGCGATGTCACGTTGTGGCCATCACTGACCGGTGGCGAGACCATCGACCTGCTCGCTCGTATGCGCGGCGGCATCGACCAGAAACGCCGCGCCGAGCTGATCGAGCGCTTCGACCTCGACCCGCACAAAAAGGCTCGCACCTACTCCAAGGGCAACCGGCAAAAGGTCTCCCTGATTTCGGCCTTCTCCTCCCACGCCAGGCTGCTTCTGTTGGATGAGCCGAGCAGTGGCCTGGACCCGTTGATGGAGAACGTGTTTCAGCAGTGCGTCAGCGAGGCGCGCGATCGCGGTGCGACGGTCTTGTTGTCCAGTCACATCCTGGCCGAAACGGAAGTGCTGTGCGAAAGGGTGACCATCATCCGCGCCGGCAAGACCGTCGAGAGCGGTTCACTGGACTCGATGCGGCACCTCAGCCGCACGTCCATCAAGGCCGAAATGACCGGTGATCCAGGCGATCTCAGACGAATCAAAGGGGTCGAGGACCTCAGCATCGAGGGCAACACGCTGCGCGCCCAGGTGGACAGCGAAAGCCTCGGGGAACTCATCCGGGCGCTCGGCGACGCGGGTGTGCGCAGCCTCGTGAGTCAGCCACCGACCCTTGAGGAACTGTTCCTGCGCCACTATGACACGGGACGCAGCGAGAGCAAGGTTTCAGCGTGATGAGCACCGCAACCCTGGACCGGCCCCGCCACCCGGCGCACCCGGCGCCGCGGGCAGGTTCCAACTTCTCCGGCACACTGCGGATCCTGCGGCTCGACCTGCGCCGCGACCGAGTCTCGTTGCCCCTGTGGGTGTTTCTGCTGTCGGTGCCGCTGGCCACCGTGTACGTCGGCAGCATCGAGAAGGTCTACCCGACCCAGGCCGCCCGCGCCGGATTGGCGGCCACCATCATGGCCAGCCCGGCCCAACGTGCGCTCTACGGGCAGGTCTACAACGACAGCGTTGGGGCGGTGGGCATTTGGAAGGCCGGGATGTTTCACACGCTGATCGCGGTGGCTGTCATTCTCACCGTGATCCGGCACACCCGCGCTGACGAGGAGACCGGCCGCACCGAATTGGTCGACTCGACCGCCGTCGGCCGCTATGCCGGCCTCACCGCGGCGCTGATGCTGTCGTTCGGAGCGTCGATCGCCACCGGCGCGATCGGCGCCGCCGGACTGCTCGCCACGGACATCCCGGCCACCGGCTCGCTGGCCTTCGGGGTGGCGCTGAGCGGCTCCGGCCTGGTCTTTTCCGCGGTTGCCGCGGTGGCCGCGCAGCTGTCGGCGAGCGCCAGGGTAGCCCGGGGTACCGCGTTCACTGTGCTGGGAGCCGCGTTCACGCTGCGCGCCGTCGGTGACGCCGGTGATGGCAAGCTGTCCTGGCTCTCGCCGCTGGGGTGGTCGCTGCAGGTCAGGCCTTATGCGGGCGACCGCTGGTGGGTCCTGCTGCTGCACCTTGCGACGACGGTGGCCCTTACCGCGGTGGCCTACCGACTGCTCGCCGGCCGCGACGTCGGCGCCGGACTCATCGCCGAACGTCCCGGTCCCGGCACCGCCGCGCCGACTCTGGGCAACGTCTTCGGGCTGACGTGGCGGCTGGACCGCGGCGCGCTGCTGCTGTGGACGGTGGGCCTGTGCCTGTACGGAGTGGTGATGGGCAGCGTGGTGCACGGCATCGGCGACGAGCTGGGCGACAGCAGTGTTGCCCGCGACATCGTCGCGCGGATGGGCGGCACCAGCTCGTTGGAGGAGGCGTTCATCGCGGTGGCGTTCACACTGATCGCCATGGTGGCCGCCGCCTTCGCGATCTCGCTCACCCTGCGGTTGCATCAGGAGGAAGCCGGCCAGCGGGCCGAGACGATATTGGCCGGCGCGGCGTCGCGAAGTCGTTGGGTGGCAAGCCATCTGCTGGCTGCTCTACTGGGATCGGCAGTCGCGATGCTGGTGAGCGGTGCGGCCGCCGGCCTCGTCTACGGTGTCGCGGCCGGCGACGTGGGCGGCAAGCTGGCCATCGTCGTCGGATCCGCCGCGGTGCAGCTGCCCGCAGTCTGGCTGCTGTCCGCGGTGACAGTCTTATTGTTCGGCCTCGCACCGCGTTTCACGCCCGTCGCGTGGGGCGTGCTGGTCGGGTTCGTCGCCCTGTACCTGGTCGGTTCGTTGGCCGGGTTCCCCCAGTGGGTGCTCGACCTCGAGCCGTTCTCCCACGCTCCGAGGGTCGGCGCCGACTTCACCGCCGTGCCGCTGCTGTGGCTGCTGGCCATCGACGCGGCGCTGATCATTGTGGGAATCTTCGCTTTTCGGCGGCGTGATCTGCGGTGTTGATTACACGCGCCAGCGCAACCCCGGAAGGATGGTGGGGCTCATGAAGACTGGTATCCGGGTGGCGGCATCCTCGGTTTACGGACTTATCGTGCTCGGTTTGATCCTGTTCTTACCCGCCGGCACGCTCGACTATTGGCAGGCATGGGTTTTCATCGTCGTATTCACCGCGTCGACGCTTCTCCCCACGATCTATCTGGCCAGGGCGAACCCGGCGGCTCTGCAACGACGCATGCGAGCCGGCCCGCGCGCGGAAACCAGGACAGCTCAAAAGATCATCATCACAGGGTCGTTTCTGGGGCTCTTCGCGACGATGGCGTTCAGCGCTTTCGATCATCGGATGGGCTGGTCGACGGTGCCGGCGTGGGTGTGCTGGCTCGGCGACGTCCTGGTGGCGGTCGGGCTCGGCGTCGCGATTCTGGTGGTCATACAGAACAGTTACGCGGCTGCCACGGTCACAGTGGAGACGGGCCAGAAAGTCGTCTCCAGCGGTGTCTACAAGTACGTCCGGCACCCGATGTACGTCGGAAACGTGATCATGATGCTGGGCATACCCCTGGCACTCGGCTCGTACTGGGGGCTTCTCTTCGTGATCCCGGGAACTATGGTCCTCGTCTTCCGCATTCTCGACGAGGAAAAGCTACTCACCCAGGAATTGCGCGGTTACCGCGAATATACGCAGCGGGTGCGCTATCGGTTGGTTCCCCGTGTGTGGTGACGGCCCACTCGCTCTACAGTGGCGGATGTGGCCAAAAACCGGGCACCCACTCTGGACCGGCCCTGGCGACGTTCCGGTGCCCTCCACTACGCACTGGGCCGAATTCGCGGCATCGCCAAACCCCCGGTAACCGTCACTGATCCGCCGGCGGGCATCGTCGTCGACCGTGATGTCAGCGTCCCTACCCGTGACGGAACGACGTTGCGGATCAACGTCTTCCACGCGAGCGATGCCGGCGCTAAACCGGTCATCTTGAGCATCCACCCCTATGGCAAGGACAACCTGCCGACCCGGCGAGGTAAGCGCTCGACCTTCTCCGTGCAATACCGCGTGTTACGCCAGCCCGTACCGGTGACCTTCTCCACGCTGACCGGCTGGGAGGCGCCGGACCCGGTGTGGTGGGTGCGCCATGGCTTCACCGTGGTGAATGCCGACGCGCGCGGCTGCGGCCATTCCGACGGCACCGGAAAACTATTGTCGCGCCAGGAAGCCGAGGACACCTACGACCTGGTGCAGTGGATCGCCGGTCAGCCGTGGTGCGACGGCAATGTGGTCATGCTCGGTGTGTCCTATCTGGCCATCACCCAGTACGCCGTCGCGGCCCTGCGGCCGCCGGCGCTGCGGGCGATCTGCCCGTGGGAAGGCTGGACCGACGCTTACCGCGACCTCACGTTTCCCGGTGGAATTCGGGAGACCGGCTTCACCCGGCTGTGGTCGCGCAACCTTCGACGCGATACCCGGCAGACCTACGTCCTTGCCGAGATGCAAACCGACCACCCACTGCGGGACGAATTCTGGCGCTCCTTGGCGCCAGACCTGTCGGCGATCCACGTCCCCATGCTGGTCTGTGGCAGCTTCTCGGACAACAACCTGCACTCCCGCGGTTCGATACGGGCTTTCACCCGCGGCAGCTCCAGCCATGCTCGTCTCTACACACATCGCGGCGGCAAATGGGTGACCTTCTATTCCGAAGCCGCGCTGGCCGAACAGCTCAAGTTCTTCCGCGGCGTGCTCGACGGCGCGCCCGCATCCCGCAGCGTGCGTCTCGAGGTGCGCGAGGATCGCGACACCATCGCCGCGGTGCGCGAAGAAAGCGAGTGGCCGCTGGCCCGCACACGTTGGCGGCCTTTATATCTGGGCGGCGGCGGAATGCTGGTCACCGAACAGCCGCAAGACTCGGGCGGTATTACGTTCGAAACCCTTTCCAGCGCAGCGGGATTCAGCTGGACGATGCCTGCCGACCTCGAGCTGACCGGGCCGATGGCTGCTCGGCTGTGGCTGGAACTGGACGGCTGCGCCGACGCGAACCTGTTCGTCGGTGTCGAGAAGTGGCGCGACGGAATGTTTGTCGGATTCGAGGGATCGTACGGGTACGGCCGCGACCGGGTCACCACCGGCTGGCAGCGGGTCGCGCTACGCGCACTGGATCCCGAACTTTCGCGGCCGTGGGAGCCGGTCGCCGCATGCACCACGCCGCAGCCGATCCCGGCCGGCGAGGTGGTCTCCGTCGATGTTGCGCTGGGCCCCTCCGCGACGCTGTTCCGCGCCGGCGAGCAACTGCGGCTGGTGGTCGCGGGGCGCTGGTTGTGCGGGCGCAACCCACTGACCGGCCAATTCCCCACGGCCTATAGGAGTTCGCCGCGCGGCCGCGTCACACTGCACTGGGGACCGCGTTACGACGCGCACCTGCTGATCCCGGAGATTCCCGGGCAGCCGGGCTGAATCCGATGGCCCGATTCTCCCCGTCGCCGCTTCGCAGCAGGGCGGCGCCCCACCTCGGCCCGCAACCCGGGCCGCATCGTCGCCGGGCTAGATCCAGACACCTTTACCCACCGCGACCACGCCGCCGGCGCTGATCGCGAAGCGTTCCCGGTCTCGCTCCAGATCCACTCCGACCATCTCGCCGGGACCGACGACGACGTTCTTGTCCAGGATCGCGTGCCGAACCACCGCACCGCGGCCGACCCGGGCGCCCGGCATGATCACGCTGCCCTCCACGATCGCGCCGTCGTCGACCACGACGTTCGACGACAAGACGGAGTGGCGAACCGAGGCCGCCGAGATGATGCTGCCGGCGCCCACCACCGACTCCTGCGCCGAGCCGCCATTGACGAATTTCGCGGGCGCCAGGTTCTCCGACGCGCCAAGTATCGGCCAGCGCTTGTTATAGAGGTTGAACACCGGATGCACCGACACCAGGTCCATGTGCGCGTCGTAGAAGGCGTCCAGCGTCCCAACGTCACGCCAGTAGCCGCGATCGCGCTCGGTCGCGCCGGGCACCTCGTTGTCGGAGAAGTCGTAGACCGCGGCCATCCCGTCGCCCACCAGCCGAGGGATGATGTCGCCGCCCATGTCGTGATCCGAGTGGTCGTCGTCGGCGTCGTCGCGGATCGCGTCGATGAGCACCTTGGTGGTGAAGATGTAGTTGCCCATCGAGACGAATGTGCTGTCGGGGTCGTCCGGTGTCCCGGGCGGCTCCAGCGGCTTCTCGACGAAATTGCGAATGCCACCGGATTCGTCGGCGTCTATGCAGCCGAACGCGTGAGCCTCGCTGCGCGGAACCCGGATCCCGGCCACGGTTGCGCCGGCCCCAGTATCGATGTGGAACCGGACCATCTGTTCGGGGTCCATCCGGTACACGTGATCGGCGCCGAAAACCACTATGTAGTCGGGATCTTCGTCGTAGATCAGATTGAGCGACTGATAGATCGCGTCTGCCGATCCGGTATACCAGCGCGGCCCCAGACGCTGTTGCGCCGGCACCGGCGTGATGTACTCACCGGCCAAACCCGACAGCCGCCAATTCTGCGAAATATGGCGGTCGAGTGAATGCGACTTGTATTGGGTGAGAACGCAGATCCTCAAATAGCGAGCATTGACGAGGTTGGAGAGCACGAAGTCGATCAGCCGGTAGGCGCCGCCGAAGGGCACTGCGGGTTTGGCCCGGTCCGCGGTCAGCGGATACAACCGCTTGCCCTCACCGCCGGCCAGGACGATGCCCAGCACGTGTGGCGCTTCCCTCATGGGGTCCAAACTATCGGCCGCCGCGAACCGCTGCCAGGGGGATCGCGCTATTGGCCGCTGTCTGACGGGCTGTCCGTCAATGTATTTGGCTCCGTAGGGTAGCCCGCTCGCCGCAACCGATGCCCCGCCCGACTCGCGGGCGGCAACGTCGCCGAACTCAACCCAATTGTCCGGCTCCTCCCCCGCCCGACTCGCGGGCGGCAACGTCGCCGAACTACGGTGCGGTGTATGCGGGTGGCGATGATGACGCGGGAGTATCCACCGGAGGTCTATGGCGGAGCCGGGGTGCACGTCACCGAGCTGGTCGCACAGCTGCGCCGGCTGTGCGCAGTCGACGTGCACTGCATGGGCGCACCCCGTCCGGATGCGTTCGCCCACCAGCCCGACCCACGGATTCACGGTGCCAACGCGGCGCTGTCCACCTTGTCCACGGACCTGATGATGGCCAATGCCGCGTCGGCGGCCACGGTCGTGCATTCGCACACCTGGTACGCCGGCATGGCCGGGCATCTGACGGCGTTGCTCTACGACATCCCCCATGTCCTGACGGCGCATTCGCTCGAGCCGCTGCGGCCGTGGAAGGCAGAGCAGCTCGGCGGCGGCTACCGGGTGTCGACATGGGTGGAGCAGACCGCGGTGCTCGCCGCCCACGCCGTCATCTCGGTCAGCTCCGCGATGCGCGAAGACGTGCTGCGGGTCTACCCCACCCTGGACCCCAGCCTGGTGCACGTGATCCGCAACGGGGTCGACACCAACGTCTGGTATCCCGCAGGGCCGGCAGAAAGCGGGTCTGTGCTGGCCGAACTCGGGGTCGATCCAAGCCGGCCCATCGTCGCGTTCGTCGGACGGATCACCAGGCAGAAGGGCGTCGGCCATTTGGTGGCCGCCGCGCACGAATTCAACCCCGACGTGCAGTTGGTGTTGTGTGCCGGTGCTCCCGACACCCCGGAGCTCGCCGAAGAGGCTCGGGCCGCGGTAGCCGCGCTGGCGCGCAGCCGGACGGGCGTGCACTGGATCCGGGAAATGCTTCCCATCGGGGAACTACGCGAAATACTCTCGGCGGCAACTGTTTTCGTCTGCCCGTCGGTGTACGAACCGTTGGGCATCGTCAACCTGGAGGCAATGGCTTGCGCTACGGCGGTGGTGGCCTCCGACGTCGGGGGAATACCGGAGGTCGTCGCCGACGGGATCACCGGGTCGCTGGTGCACTACGACGCGGACGACCCGTTCGGTTTTGAAGCCGGATTGGCCGAAGCGGTCAATGAATTGGTCGCCAACCCGGATAAAGCAAAACGCTACGGAGAGGCAGGACGCCAGCGCTGCGTCGAGGAATTTTCGTGGGCCCACGTTGCCGAGCAGACGCTTGACATCTATCGGAAGGTCGGTGCCTGACTTCGACAGCTTCCGTTCGGCGGGCTTAGCCGGCTCTAGCTGGTAACGCCCTTGAGTTCGTCACCCAGGGCGGCGGCTTCGTCGGGCGTCAGCTCGACGACCAGTCGACCGCCACCCTCGAGTGGTACTCGCATAACGATGCCGCGCCCCTCCTTGGTTGCTTCCAGAGGACCGTCGCCGGTCCGGGGCTTCATCGCCGCCATCGAGTGCTCCCTCCAGATTCGAGCTGACCCGCCTTCGCGGACCTGGTCGGCGCCGAGCATGCCCCGCCGATGAATTTCCAGCCATACCCGACATTGAACTGCCAAATCACCCCTCTATTGTTCCCTATTCGAGTCGGCAGTTACACAAAGACCCGCCTGTGACGCCTCGCCGGTGCGTCATGGGGCCGCTGAATCGGATTGCCCGCCTCCTCTACGGGCCGCTCAGAGCCGCATCGTCACCGGGCTGAACCGGATTGCCCGCCTCCTCCGCGGGCCGCTCGCAGCCCCCATCGTCACCGCGGTGAAGGAACCCAGCAATCGCGAATGTGGTCATCGACCATGCCGGTCGCCTGCATCAGCGCATAGGCCGTGGTCGGGCCGACGAAGCGGAAACCGCGCCGCTTGAGTTCGCGTGCCATCGCCTTGGATTCCGTTGTAGCCGAAGCTATTTCTGAGCCGTCGATCGGCCGGGGGCGCGGTGGGGGCGCGAACGACCACAACAGCTGGGACAGGTCGTCGGCGGACCCCAGCTCGGCGACGGCACGCGCGTTGGCGATCGTCGCCTCAATCTTGGCCCGGTTACGGACGATTCCCTCGTCCGCCAGGAGGCGCTGCACATCGGCATCCGCATAGCCGGCGATCGTCTCGATGTCGAACCCCGAGAAGGCGCGTCGAAAATTCTCCCGCTTGCGCAGAATGATCAGCCACGACAGGCCGCTCTGGAAGGCCTCGAGGCTCATCCGCTCGAACAACCCCACCCCGTTGTGCAGCGGGCGGCCCCACTCCTGGTCGTGGTAGTCGCGATACAGCTCACCGTCCGGTCCGGGTCGGGTAACCGCCCAGCTGCACCGCACCAGCCCGTCGTCGTTCACATTGTGTCCTGACGATCCTCGCCGCCGTCTGGTTCCATCGGATCGCGTTCGCCCTCGGTTGCGGCCTCGACAACCGACGAGGCATGGACCGCGGCCAGCTGGCCCCGCAGCGCTTCGAGCTCACGGGCGAGCCGGTCCAGCACCCAGTCCACCTCGCTGGTTTTGTATCCCCGCAGGACCTGGGTGAACTTGACGGCGTCGATATCGGCGCCGGTGACACCGTAGGCCGGAAGGACTGTTGCCGTCGTCCCCCGGGGCAGCGGCGGCAGCTGCTCACCACGACCGAACAGCAGGCTGGCGGCGCCGAACAGCACCACCGCGACCAGCACCAACACCACCAGGTACAGCAACACCAACGCCACGTGGACGATATTGCCCTATACCGCCGACAACCCGGCGGATCAGCGCGGCCGCAACCCCTTCATCGGCGGCCGGTCCGCAAGCGACACCGGTGACGTCTGCGCGGTGTAGCCGAAGCCGTCGGGGCCGCCGGCGAAAAATTGGGTCAACCCGACCCCGGAGTCGGGAATCCCGCAGCGCGACAGCAGCGTGGCGATGACCTGGCGGCTCATCGCGCCCAGCTCGGCGAGCGGCCGGTTGCGATGCTCCCGCACCCCGAGGTTGACCTGGGCGATCGCGTCCAGGCCCAACCGGTCCAAGGTGTCCACCAGCAGGCCGATCTCCACGCCGTAGCCGGGGGCGAACGGCAGCGAGGTCAGCAGTTCCCGAGTGGCCGCGTATTCGCCGCCGAGCGGCTGCAGCATGCACCCCAGCTCGGGCCGCAGCGCCGCCAACAACGGCCGGGCCACCAGCTCGGTCACGCGCCCACCCCCGGTGGCACCCGCACCGCCACCCACATCGCCGACATTGAGGGGCCGGCGATAGAAGCTTTTGACCAGGTGAATGCCGTCGCAGGTGAGCAGCGGGGCGACCAGCCACGGCACGAACATCGGGTGCGGGTTGATCAGGTCGGAGTCGACGAACACCACGATGTCACCGCTGGTAGCCGCCAGCGACCGCCACAACGCCTCGCCCTTGCCGCGCCGGATGGGCACCTCCGGCAACGCCTGTTCACGGCTGACGACGCGGGCACCGGCGGCGATGGCGCGGATCTCGGTGTCGTCGGTCGAACCGGAGTCCAGCACGATCAGCTCGTCGACCAGACCCCCAGAGGCCCTGACCAGCGGTGAGATGCTGTCGATCACCGATTCGATGGTCGCTTCCTCGTTGAGGGCCGGCAGCACCACCGAGACGGTCCGCCCGGCCTTCGCCTCTACCAGTTGGCCGATGGTCCAGGTGGGACGGTTCAGGCTGCGGTCGGACAGCCAGATGTCTCCGGGGCGAGCGGCCAAGGCTTCATCGCTGGTGAGATCGCCGGCCACCAGCTCCGACGCGGTCATGCGAGCCCCCTCACCGTGCGCGCCGGCGGGCGTATCCCTTGGATCGAGGACACCATCTCCAGCACCCGGCGGGTCGCTGCGACCTCGTGCACCCGAAACATCCGCGCTCCGGCCGCGGCCGCCAGCGCGGTGGCCGCCAGCGTTCCCTCAAGCCGTTCGGTCAGTTCCACACCCAAAGTCTCCCCGACGAAGTCTTTGTTACTCAAAGCCATGAGCACAGGCCACCCGGTCATAACAAGATCGCCGACGTGGCGCAACAAAGCCAATCCATGGAACGTGTTCTTGCCGAAATCGTGGGCCGGGTCGATCAGCACCCGGTCGCGGGCCACCCCGCACGCTACCGCCCGCTCAGCAGCGGCGGTGACCTGGCGAATGACGTCGTCCACCACACCGCGCGGGGTGGTTCCGTAACTCACGCGGAACGGTCGGGTGCGCGGCAGCGCACCACCGGTGTGTGAACACACCAGGCCCGCACCGAACTCGGCGGCCACCTCGGGCATGGCGGGGTCGATGCCACCCCAGGTGTCGTTGATCAGGTCCGCGCCGGCGGCGCAGGCCACTCGGGCCACCCCGGACCGCCAGGTGTCGACGCTGATCAACTGGTCCGGGTAGGCGCCGCGGAGCCATTCGATGAACGGCACCAGTCGTTCGATCTCGGTGGCCGAGTCGACGGTTTCGCCGGGGCCCGCTTTGACCCCACCGACGTCGATGACATCGGCGCCCTCGGCGATGGCCCGGTGCGCCGCGTCCCTGGCCGCCGCGTCGCCAAAGGTTGCACCCCGGTCATAGAACGAATCCGGGGTGCGGTTGACGATCGCCATGATCAGCGGGCGATCCCCCGCGACCGGTCGGCCGCACAGAGTCGACTGCACGCATCCATGGTGCCTGGTGACTGCGGGCCGCGCCGTTTCGGGCAGGCCAGCCACCACCCGCCGCGACACTGCAACCACGCACACGACACGTCGGGCGGGGTGTGCGGCGTTTAATTTTCGCGGAGCGTGTTGTCTGGTGGGGACGTCTTTGGTGTGTGGATGACGTATTTCGAGGCAGCGAAGCCCTGCGACAGGGAAAGCTAACCCCGTATCGGCTGCGAACCGATTTCCGTCCGATCTATCCCGATGTTTACGTGCCGAAATGTGCGGCGCCCTCGCTGCGCACACGCTCAATTGCGGCGTGGCTGTGGTCGGGTCGACGCGGGGTGCTAGCCGGGCTGGCGGCGGCGGCATTGCACGGTTCGAGCTGGATCGACGACGACGAGCCCGTCGAGATGGTCTGGCGTAACCCGCACCCACCCGCCGGCGTGGTCACCCGCAGCCGACGACTCGACGGTGACGAACTCGCCCGTGTCGCGGGTCTTCCTGTCACGACACCCGCGCGGACGGCGTTCGACCTGGCACGGCAACTGCCCACCGGCGAGGCAGTAGCGCGACTCGATGCACTAAAGCGTGCCAAGTCCTTCTCGATCGAAGAGGTGCTACTGCTCGTCAAGCGGCACCCCCGCGCGCGGCCTGCGGCGGTTGAGGTCCGTACTTTCGCTGGTCGATGCCGGCGCTGCCTCTCCCAAGGAGACGTGGCTGCGGTTACTGCTGATCAACGCGGGTTTGCCGGTCCCAACGACGCAGATACCGGTGCAGGAGAACTGGCGTTGCATTGGCGTGCTCGATATGGGCTGGGAGAACTACAAAGTGGCCGTCGAATACGACGGTGACCATCACCGCAGCGACCGTCGACAGTACGTGCGTGACCAGTGGCGGGTGCGCAGACTGGAAGAACTGGGCTGGATCATCGTCCGAGTGATCGCCGAGGACAAGCCCGACGACGTCGTCCGCCGCGCCGGTGAAGCGCTACGCCGCCATGGCTATCGCGACGTTTAACCCACGCATACGAAACCCCGACAACAGTGTGCGTGGTTTCAATCTCGACGGGGCCCTCGACGGGGCCGCTAGCCCTGCGGACGCTCTCCCGAGGCGACTTCGTCGGGGTACTCGTCGTAGTACGGCACATAGCCCTCGGCGCGCCCGGCCAGCACATAGAGCGGATCCCGCACGCCCGCGCCATACGCCTGGTCCCGCAGCGCCACCTTGCGGCTTTTGAAGGTCGTGGTGTGCTCCAGGGACTTCACCACTCGCACGAACAACGGCAGTGCGTAGGCGGGAAGGTGGCTGTACACCGCGCGGGCCAGGGACTTGCCGTCGAACTCGGCGCCGTCGCGCAGCTTGACGGCGGCCATCCCGGCGCGGCCGCCGGTATTGGGCACCTGAACGCCGAAGACCGTGCATTCCTCGACGGAATGATCGGACGCCAGCGCCGCTTCGACCTGGGTGGTGGCGACGTTCTCACCCTTCCAGCGGAAGGTGTCACCGAGCCGGTCGACGAACGCGGCGTGACCCATGCCCTGTGGGCTCATCACGTCGCCGGAGTTGAACCAGCAGTCCCCCTCACGAAAGGCGTTGCGCACCAATTTCTTTTCGCTGGACACCTCGTCGGTGTATCCATCGAACGGCTGCAGCCGATTGACCGGGCTGAGCAACAGGCCCGACTGCCCGGGCGGCACCCGGCGTACCCGCCCGTTCTCGTCGCGCAGTGGGGTGCCGGTGTCGGGGTCGTATTCCACGTAAGCCAACGGCAACGGGAAGACACCGGTGGTCCTGGGCACGTTGAACACGTTGATGAAAGCGGTGTTGCCCTCGCTGGAGGCGTAGAACTCGCACACGCGCGCGATGCCGAACCGCTTCGTGAACTCTTCCCAGATCTCCGGGCGCAGCCCATTGCCGGCGATCACGCGCACCCGGTGCGCGCGGTCGGTCGGCTTGGGCGGTTGGTTGAGCAGGTACCGGCAGATCTCGCCGATGTAGATGAACGCCGTGGCCTTGCTCGCAATCACCTCGTCCCAGAATCTCGACGCCGAGAACGACTTACCCAGCGCCAGCGTCGCCCCGGAATTGAGCACCGACGACAACGCCACCGTCAGGGCGTTGTTGTGGTACAGCGGCAAGCAGCAGTACAGCGTGTCGGAGCTCTTCAGCCGCAACCCGACGCCGCCGAACATGGCCATTGCCTTGAGCCACCGCAGATGCGTCATCACGCTGGCCTTGGGGAATCCCGTTGTGCCCGAGGTGAAGATGTAGAAGGCGGTGTCCCTGGCCTGCACCGCCGACGCCGATGCAGGGTTGCTGGCCGGAGCGCTCACGGCGAATCGCTCCACGTCTTCGATGGTCAGCGTCTCGGTGCCACCCGAGGCGCCGCACTCTGCGACGGCGCTGACCAGGTCGGTCTCGGCGATCAACACCTTGGCGTTGAGCAGGCCCAGGCTGTGCGCCAGCACCTCGCCGCGCTGGTGGTAGTTGAGCATGCCAGCGACGGCACCGCACTTGACCGCGGCCAGCATCGTCAGCACCGCGTTGGGCGAGTTGCGCAGCATCACGGCGACGACGTCGCCGCTGCCAACGCCGCGCGCGGCCAGCACAGCGGCGTACCGATTGGCCGCGGCGTTGGCGTCGCGGTAGGTCAGGTGCTGGTCGCCGAATTTCAGGAAGATCCGGTGGCCGTAGCGGGCGGCCCGTTCCTGGAACACCGTGCCGATCGATTTCTTGGAGCTCGGTCGGACCGGCAGCCCGGTCAGCAATCCCCGCACGATCACCGGCAGGTCGGCCAACAGAGCCGGCGCCCGGGTGAGGATATCGGTCAATCTGACCGCTGTGCGGGCTCCCCCGTCGTGGTCGGACACGTCATCCCTCAATTCTTCTCGGCTCCCCTCGGCGCCTGTCCGCCGACGTACGGCCGCCGGCTTTCAGGCGGGTGCGCACGCCTCCACCGCGGCACCCACCTTATCGACCAGCACCAACCGGTCCATCGCCGCTTGCGTGATGTATCCCTTGTCGAGCAATCCGCCCAGCCAGAGCCACAGGCCCTCGTAGTGCCCAAAGGGGTCCAGCATCACGATGGGTTTGCCGTGTACGCCGAGATAGCCCGTGGTCCATGCGTCGAACAACTCGTCCAAGGTGCCGACGCCGCCGGGCAGCACGATGAACGCATCGGCGCGGTCCTCCATGACCTGCTTGCGCTCGCGCATGGTGTCACTGACGATCAGCTCGTCAGCGTCTGTGTCGGCAACCTCGCGGCGCATCAAGTTCTGCGGAATGACACCGAGGGTCCAACCGCCGCGGGCGCGTGCCGCGCTCGCCACCGCACCCATCGCAGAAACCCGGCCGCCGCCCCACACCAGCGTCCAGCCGCGTTCGGCGATCGCCTCGCCGAGTTCGGTAGCGAGCTCGAGCAATTCGGGATCCGTCGGCCCGGACGCGCAGTACACACAAATCGCCCACTTGCGTGATGAATCGCTGTCCGGGCGCATACAACGAAACGTAGACCACGCCCGGTGCGGCGTGCGAACCGCGCGCAATATGATCCGGTCGGTGCCGATTCGATGGAACGTACCCCAACACGCAGCGGCCTTGGAGCAGCTCGACGCTGCGCTGGGCCCTGACGTCTCCGCGGCACCGCCGGGCGAAATGCCCGCACCATCACCGGGCCACCAGCGGCCCGCATCGGCTCCGGCCGGCGCGGTTGTGCTGGGACCCGACGGCGTTGGCAAATCCACCCTGGCCCGCTTGGCCGCCGAACACTTCGTCGCCCGGCACCCGACCACACACACCCGCTGGGTCACCGGCACCCCGACCGAGCGAGTGGTGCCGTTCGGGGCCTTCAGCCATCTCGTCGACTTTTCCAGTTTCGGGGCCGACGTCGGCAAGCCGGCCGCGTTGTTACGCGCGGCCCGGGCATCGCTGAGCCGCGACGATCGGGAGCGCGATCTGCTGCTGGTGGTCGACGATGCGCACGACCTGGACGTCCTGTCGGCCACCCTGGTGTACCAGTTGGCGCTGGCCGGTACGGCCCGGATGATCGTCACCGCGCGGGGCCCCGAATTTGGGCCCGCGCCCGAGGCGATAGCGGCGCTGTGGACCGACGATCTGCTGGACCGGATCGACATCGGGCCGCCTGGCGGTACGACCAAGCCCTCCGAGCCCGCTGACGTCGATGCATTCATCGCCGAGTTGCCTGCCGCGGCGCGTTCGGTGTTGGACTACCTGGCCGTCGAGGAGCCGCTGTCGGTCGCGGATCTCACCGCCCTCGCCGGCGACGGCGCAGTCGCGGAGGCAGCGGACTGGGGCGCGGCCGAAACCCGGGTACGCGGCGAACCCGCGAACACCCCCGTCGTGTACACGGCACACCCGCTGTTCTCCGAACGAGCGCGTGCCGCGCTCGGCAATGACGGCGCCCGACGGCGGCGCACCGAGCTGGTCACGTTGCTGTCGCGGCATCCGTCGGACCACCTCAGCGACCGGCTCCGGCTGGCGTCCCTGGCACTCGACAGCGACGCCCCGCAGCCGGTCGCCGAGGTCGTCGACGCCGCACAGCAGGCGCTGCGCGTGGGCGACCCCGTGCTCGCCGAACGATTGGCCCGCTCGGCGCTGGAACGCTCCGGTGACCTGGCTGCGCGGCTGCCGCTGGCGAATGCCCTGGCGTTTCAAGGTCGTGGCCGCGACGCGGAGGCGCTCCTGGCAGCCGTCGACCCCGCCGCGTTGTCCGAGCCGGAGCTGATGTCCTGGACACTGTTGCGGGCCGCCAATCAGTTCTTCATGCTCAGCGAGCCCGAGCGGGCCACCGCGTTTCTGCAGACCATCCGCAACCGCGTCCCCGACGCCGGCGCGCGAATCACTCTCGACGCGCTGAGTGCCACCTTCGCGATGAACGCCGGCAACGTCGGGCGGGCCGTGGAGATCTCCCGCGAGGTGCTGGCGTCGGCGTCGGCCGACGACCAGGCGGTCGCGTGGGCGGCCAGCGCCGCCGCACTGTGCTCGGCGCGCCAGGGCCGCTTCGGTGACGTCGAGCCGCTGGCGCAGCGCGCCTTGGGCGCCGAGCATCCCGGGCTGCTGCGCTTCACCATCGGACTGGGCCAGACCACCACGCTGTTGATGGCGGGTCGGCTCGATGCGGCGCGCGACCTCGCCCAGCAGTTCACCGACTTTGCCGAACTCCAACAGCCGGGCCGCGCCATCGGTGAGGTGTTGTTGGCGCACGTGCTCATCGCGCAGGGCGAATTTGGCCCGGCGGCGAGGCTGCTCGGCCCGGCGGCCGCAACCCTGGAGCGCACGGGCTACTCGTGGGGACCGCTGTCGCTGATGCTGCTGGCGACGGCGCTGGCGCAGCAGGGCGACATACCGGAATCCGCAAAAGCGTTGCGGCGCGCCGAGACCCGGCACGGGACGAAGTCGGCGTTGTTCGCACCCGAACTCCGGCTGGCTCGCGCCTGGACCAAGGCCGTCGCCCGGGACGCGACGGGAGCAATCGCGGAGGCCCGTGAGGCCGCTCGCATGGCGGAGCGTGCCGGCCAGTCGGCGGTGGCGGTGCGGGCCTGGCACGACGCCGTTCGGCTGGGCGACGTCCGTGCCGTCGAGCCGGTGGGCCGGCTGGCCGCCGAAATCGATTGCCCGGTGGGCAACATCGTCGCCAACCATGCCCGCGCATGGGCCGAGGGTGACGCCGCCGCCCTGGTGGCGGTGTCGGAGGAGTTGGCGGCGGTCGGGATGCACGCTGCGGCCGCCGATGCCGCTGCACAAGCGCAGCGGTGCCAAACCGGATAGGCCCGAGCTCGCAAATGGCACGCCGCATTGTGCGCGAACCGTAACGCCCCCGTGTTAGCAGAGTGACTATTACGCATCACTGTTTCCAGAGTGAT
This sequence comes from Mycobacterium sp., assembly GCA_035693385.1. Lineage (GTDB taxonomy): Bacteria > Actinomycetota > Actinomycetes > Mycobacteriales > Mycobacteriaceae > Mycobacterium. The sequence goes on along the minus strand of DASSGQ010000064.1, from coordinate 12,858 downwards.
TTCGCGAGCTGCAGTGACCCGGGGGGGTTGGAGGCACCATGCGTATCCACCCTCACCGCGCCGCCGGCCTGGTCGCGGCCGGCCTGCTGATTGCCGCGCTGACGACTGACGCGTCCTCGGTCATCGCCCCGCCGGCCGCGTCGGCGGCGTCCACGGGGCCGACGCTGCCGCTCGGCCACGTCGGCCGTTGGATGACCGACACCGACGGTCGCGTGGTGGTGCTGCACGGACTCAACCAGGTGTACAAGGTGCCCCCGTACGAGCCTTCCGCAGACGGGTTCGGCGATGACGACGCGGCCTTCCTGGCTGCCAACGGTTTTAACGCGATGCGGGTGGGCGTCATCTGGGCAGCCGTGGAGCCGCAGCCGCTCAGCTACGACGACAATTACCTCGCCTCGATCGCGCAGACCGTGGCCACGTTGACGTCGCACGGCATCGTCAGCCTGCTCGATTTCCATCAGGACCTCTACAACGAGGCGTTCCAGGGCGAGGGCGCGCCGGCGTGGGCGGTGCAAACGGGTGGGCTGCCCAATCCGCAACTCGGTTTTCCCGGCAACTACTTCGCCAACCCGGCCGAGGAGTTTGCCTGGAACGCCTTCTGGCGGGACGCCCCGGCGCCGGACGGGATCGGGCTGCACGACCACTACACGCGCGCCTGGGCACATGTCGCGGCCTTCTTCCGCGGCAACCCGGGAGTGTTCGGCTACGACGTGTTGAACGAGCCATGGCCGGGCTTTGTGTGGGAAGGATGCTTTGACCCGGTTTTAGGCTGCCCGCTCCAGGACCACAAGCTGACCGAGTTTTACCGAAAAGTCGTGCCCGCGATTCGTGCCGCGGACCCGACCACGTTGGTGTTCTTCGAGCCGAACGTGTTGTTCGACGAGGGAATCCACACCGACGTCGGCAAGGTGGTCGACCCGAGCACCGGCTTTTCCTTCCACGACTACTGCGCCATCGAATCGGTGCTGCACCGCAACGTCACCTGTCGCCTGGAGGACGGGGTCACGCTTACCAATGCCAGCCTGTACGCGGACATTTACCGCATTCCGCCGCTGTTGACGGAGTTCGGTGCCACCGACGACCTCAAGAACCTCGCCGAGGTGATGCGCCACGCCGACCGGCACCGGATGGGCTGGCTGGAGTGGGCTTACACCGGCAACGACAAGACGAGCTCGTCGCCGACGGCCCAAGCGCTGGTTTTCGACCCCAGCCGGCCGCCGACCGGCAGCAACGTCAACACGGCCAAGCTCGCGGTGCTCGCCGCGCCCTACCCCCAGGTGGTCGCGGGCACACCGAAGTCCTGGTCGTTCAGTTCCGGCACATTCCGGCTGTGCTACTCGACCGAACGGCCCGACCGCCAGGGCCGGTTCGCCCCGGGCGCGCAGACGCTCGTCTCGGTGCCCCCCATCGAGTATCCGAACGGCTATCAGGTGAGCGTCACAGGCGGACAGGTCGTTTCGGCGCCCAACGCCCCGGTGCTGACCGTCGTGGCGAACGCGGGCGTCGACACCGTCGACGTCGTCGTGACGCCGTGAAGCGCCGAGCCGTCAGCCGCCCAGGTAGCGCCGCAGCATCGCCACCGCCGCGGTGATGTTGGCGACCGGCACCCGTTCGTCGCGCCGGTGCGCCAGGTTGGGATCGCCGGGGCCGAAATTGACGGCCGGTATGCCCAGCGCGGCGAACCGCGCGACGTCGGTCCAGCCGTATTTCGCGCGGACCAGTCCGCCGGCGGCCTCGACCAGCGCCTGGGCGGCGGGCTGCGACAGACCGGGCAGCGCGCCCGCCGCGGCGTCGGTCTGCTCGAGGTGCACGTCGAGGCCGTCGAATACGTCGCGCACGTGTTGCAGGGCATCAGGCGGCGACCGGTCGGGGGCGAAACGGAAGTTGACCGTCACCGAGGCGGCGTCGGGGATCACGTTGCCGGCCACACCGCCGTCGATCCGCACCGCGGACAAGCCCTCGCGGTAGGCGCAGCCGTCGATGTCGACGGTGCGTGCGCTGTATCCGGCCAATCGGTCCAGTACGGCGCCCAGCTTGTGAATTGCGTTGTCGCCCAACCAGGAACGCGCCGAGTGGGCGCGAGTTCCGGTGGCGCTGATCACCACGCGCAAGGTGCCCTGGCAGCCGGCCTCGATGTAGCCGGCCGTGGGCTCGCCCAGGATGGCCACGTCGGCGCTCAACCAGTCCGGCAGCTCCCGCTCGATGCGGCCCAAACCGTTTGCCGCCGCTTCGATTTCCTCGCAGTCGTAGAAGATCAGCGTCAGGTCGTGCACCGGTTCGGCCACGGTGGCGGCCAGGTGAAGAAAGACGGCGTCACCGGATTTCATGTCCGCGGTGCCGCAGCCGTACAGATCGCCATTCTCGCGGTGACTGGGCAGATTTCCGGCCACCGGGACGGTGTCGAGGTGTCCGGCCAGCACCACCCGCGACGGCCGCTGTCGCCGGGTACGCGCCAGCACGGCATTGCCGTTGCGAATGATCTCGAACCCGGATGTCTGGGCACGCAGCGCGGCCTCCACCTCGTCGGCGAGGCGCGTCTCGTCCCTCGATTCGCTGGGGATGTCGACCAGCGCCGCGGTCAACTCGATCGGATCCCCGCCCAAGTCCAGCACGGCCCCAGGGTATCCGTTGTCGAGCCGGGCAAGCCGCCCGCCGGCCGGGGAAGTAACCTGTGCGCCGTGACTGGAGCTGCAGGCATTGGGCTGGCGACGCTGGCCTCCGACGGATCGATCCTCGACACGTGGTATCCCGCACCGGAACTGACGGTATCGGGCACCAGCACGAATTCGCGACTTGCGATATCCGATGTCCCCCCCGAGTTGGCCGCGCTGATCGGCCGCGACGACGACCGCCGCACCGAGACGATCGCCGTGCGCACGGTCATCGGCACGCTGGACGATGTGGCCGCCGACGCTTACGACGCCTACCTGCGGCTACACCTGCTGTCGCATCGGCTGGTGGCGCCGCACGAGCTGAACACCGGCGGCTTGTTCGGTGTCTTGACCAACGTCGTGTGGACCAATCGCGGACCATGCTCGGTCATCGGTTTCGAGGCGGTCCGGACACGGCTGCGCCGCCATGGACCCGTCACCGTCTACGGTGTCGACAAGTTCCCCCGGATGGTCGACTACGTGGTGCCCAGCGGGGTACGCATCGCCGACGCTGACCGGGTACGACTGGGCGCGCACCTGGCGCCGGGCACCACCGTCATGCACGAGGGCTTCGTCAACTACAACGCCGGAACCTTGGGCGCCTCGATGGTGGAAGGCCGCATCTCATCCGGTGTGGTGGTGGGCGACGGGTCGGATATCGGCGGCGGAGCCTCCATCATGGGCACGCTGTCCGGTGGTGGCAGCGAAGTCATTTCGGTGGGCAAGCGGTGTCTGCTCGGCGCCAACGCCGGGCTGGGCATCTCGCTCGGGGACGACTGCGTCGTCGAGGCCGGCCTGTACGTCACCCCCGGCACCAAGGTCGTCACGGCCGAGGGCACCACGGTCAAGGCCCGCGACCTCTCCGGCGCCAATAACCTGTTGTTCCGCCGCAACTCGGTCTCGGGTGCCGTGGAGGTGGTGGCCCGCGACGGCCAGGGCATCGCGCTCAACGAGGACCTGCACGCCAACTGAACTACCGGCCGCCGGGCAACTCCAGCTCGGCCGACCCGTGACCGACATGCACACCCTGCGTGGTGCGCAGCGCGGTTCCGTTGGTTTCCGGCAGCACGTAGGTGCACACCAGGCTCACCATCGCGAGAGCTGCCAGCATGAGCCCGATCGCCCAGCTGCCGTAGGTTGCGAGCAGCGTTCCGGCGATCAGGGGCGGCAGGGCGCCACCGATGACGCCGGCGAGGTTCACCGACAGCGCCGACCCGGTGTAGCGGTAGCGGGTGGAGAACAACTCGGGGATAAACGCCGCGGTCGGTGCGTTGCCGATCGCACCGACGGCGTACATGACCACGATTGCCACCGCATACAAGACGGGGTTGCCGGTATTCACCAGTGGGATCACCGCGAAAGACCACAGCAGGCAGCCCGTCCACCCCACCAGCATCATGCGGCGGCGGCCGACTCGATCGCACAGAGTGGCCGAGAGCGCGACGGACGCAATGCTCGCCAGCCCGCCCAGCACACCGGCGAACAAGATGAGGTTGCGGGAATACCCCAGGTGCGTGTGGGCGTACGTGGTCAGGTAAGTGCCGGCCATGAACACGAAACCAAACGAAACGAGGACGCTGCCGCCGGCCAGGGCGATTTCCCGGCCCTGGAGGTGGAGTACCTCTGCGAGAGGCGCCTTGGGTACCTGGTGGCGGCCTTTTTCCTCGGCGAACAATGGAGTTTCGTCGATTTTGAACCAGACGAACAGGGCGACGACGATCAGCCCCGCGCTGATCAGGAACGGTAGGCGCCACCCCCACTGCAGGAACGCGGTGCTGCCCTCGCCGATGGTGAAGTTCACTGCGAGAAAGGTCAGGCTGCTCAATACCAAGGCGGTGCCGCCACCGAGGTGGGTGAACATGCCGTACCGCCCGCGTTTGTCGGCCGGTGCGTATTCGGCGCTCAGCAGTGCCGACCCGGCCCAATAGCCGCCGACCGCGAAGCCTTGCAGCAGCCGTAGCGCGACCAGGATCAATGGGGCTGCCGCACCGATGGCTCGCGTGCTGGGCACCAGGCCCACGGTCACGGTTGACACCGCCATGACCAGCAGCGTGGCCACCAGGGTCTTTCTTCGGCCCAGGTGGTCCCCGAAGTAGCCGAAGACGGCGGCGCCGACCGGGCGCGACAGAAACGCGGCGCCAAATGTCCCCATCGAAGCGACGGTGGCCACCGCGGGACTGAGGTGCGGGAAGAACACCGCCGGAAACACCAGCGCCGCCGCCGTGCCATAGATGAGGAAGTCGTAAAACTCGATCGCCGAGCCGACGAGGCAGGCTGTGGCCACCCGCGTCATCGGCGTGGCCCCAGGGCGGGCTACCACCGTCGCAGCTGAGCCACCCGGGTGATTGGCCTCACCCACGAAGAACGCCGAGTGGTCGGTTGCGTCTATCCACTGTTACGACGGTAGGTGAAGGTTCGCGGTCTCGCTTGATGGACGAGCTGGCAACATCCTGCGTGTTGCCCGCAAGCGGGTGGGTTTGCCCGCTCTGGGGGATTGCCACGTACGCCAACACGCCGGATCAGGCGTACCACCGCGCATGCTCGCGACTGACGAGTGGGGTTCAGCCGTCGGAGAGCAGCTGCTTCTTGAGCACCTTGCCCATGGCATTGCGCGGCAGAGCATCCACGATGCGCACCTCACGCGGCCGCTTGTGTATCGAAAGCTCTTGGGCGACATACCCAATCAATTCGTCGGGCGTCAGATCGGCCGAGCCGACGACGAACGCGACGATACGCTGGCCCAGGTCCTCGTCGGGCAGCCCGACCACGGCCGCCTCCTGCACACCGGGGTGCCCGAGCAACGACGTTTCGATTTCGCCCGCGCCGACGCGGTATCCGCCGGACTTGATCAAGTCGACCGACTCGCGGCCGACGATGCGGTGCATGCCGTCACCGTCGATGACCGCGACGTCGCCGGTGCGGTAGAAGCCGTCGGCGTCGAAAGCTTCGGCGGTCGCCTCGGGCCGATTCAGGTAGCCGTCGAACATCATCGGACCGCGAACCTGAAGCCTCCCAACGGTTTCCCCGTCGTGTGGCACCTCGTCGCCGTTGTCGTCCAGCAGCTTGGTTTGCACGCCGGAAATCGGCAGGCCCACCCAGCCCGCGCGTCGCTCGCCGTCGGCGCGCGTCGAGATGGTGATCAGCGATTCCGAGGCGCCGTATCGCTCGATGGGCCGATGCCCGGTGAGCCCGGCCAGCCGGTCGAACACCGGCACCGGCAGCGGGGCGCTCCCGGACACCAGCAGCCGGGCCGGCCGCAGCGCCCGGGCGGCCGACTCGTCGGCCACGACCCGCGACCACACCGTCGGAACCCCGAAATACAACGTGCCCCCGGCTTCGGCACCAGCCTGCGCATAGCCTGCCGGTGTCGGTTTTCCGGTGTGCACGAACCGATTTCCGATCCGCAGCGACCCGAGCAAGCCCAAAACCAGTCCGTGCACGTGGAACAGCGGCAGGCCATGGATCAGAACGTCGTCGGCCGTCCACTGCCAGGCCTCCGCCAGCGCGTCGAGGTCGGCGGCGATCGCCCGGCGGCTCAGCTGCACCCCCTTGGGCAGCCCGGTGGTGCCCGAGGTGTAGATGAACATCGCCGGGGCATCGGGTGATGGCTCGGGATAACGGTGCCACGAGCGGGCGTGCAATCGAACCGGGATGTGCGACAGCCCTTCTCGGTCGTCAGGCACCGGCCCGACCCAGGCCTGCACGCGGGAGTCGGTGAGCATGTGCCGACGCTCGGCCACGCCGACGTCGGAGGGCACCGGAACGAAGGGCACACCGGCGATCAGGCAGCCGGTGATCGCCAGCACCGTCGACGCGGTCGGCGTGGCCAGGATCGCAACCCGTTCCGCGCCGGCGACGCGTTCGGCCACCGACGTCGCCGCACCGACTAAGTCGCTGCGGCTCAGCACAGCGCCGTCGATCCTGACCGCGTCCGGGATGTCGGTGGTGGTGATGGCCGAGGGGTCCAGCGATGCCAGCAACACGCAAAGCAGGTTACTCGGCGGCCGACCGACGACTGCGGGTCAGGCCTGCTCGTCCCAGATCTTCATCAACGTGGACAGGATCTCCTCGCCACGGCCCAGCCCGGCCAGGTGGCTTTCTTCGGGCAGGTGGAACAGCTCGGCGTCGGGCAGCCGGGAGACGACGTACTCCCCGTGCGAGAACGGGATGATGTGGTCGTGGTCGCCATGCCACCAACGGACCGGGACCTTCACCTCGTCGAGCCGGAATCCCCAGTCCCGGGCGAACAGGATGACGTCGTTGAACGGTGCGGCGAGCTGCTTGCGGCTGCCGTTGAGCAGGTCGTCGAGAAACATCGCCTTGAATTCGGGGCGGGTCAGCAGGTGACGGTCGGCTTGCGGTGAGACCAGCGCGTAGACGTTCAGCGCGGGGGACGCGATGGGCCGGGCGGCCTGGACTAACAGACTGGCGCCGATGCGCAGCGGGTTACCCCCGAACTTCAGCAGCGGGGCGACCCGCAAACCCAGGTTCATCGCGCCGCCGCTGATCGCGTCCGGCCCGCGCGTGGGAGCGACGCCGCCGAGCACGCCGACGGCGACCACCCGGTCGGGCAACGCCGCCGCGCAGGCAAGGGTGTACGGACCGCCACCGGATAGGCCGACGACGGCCATCTTGTCGATGCCGAGCGTGTCGGCGATGGCGCCCAGATCGTCGGCGAATGCGGCGACGTTCTCATACTGATGCGGCGTCGACGAGCCGATGCCGGGTCTGTCGACGCCGATCAGCCGGATGTGGTGGCTATCGGCGTAGACGCGGGCCTCGGTCGGGATCTGCCGGCGGGCGCCGGGAGTGCCGTGCAGCCAGAACACCGCGCGCCCCTGCGCCTCCCCGAATTCAGCAAAGCCGATTTGGCGGCCCTTCCCGACGGCGACGTTTCCTTCGAGCTTGGGGCGAGCAATCGCGAGGGCCATGCCCAGCAGCTTTGCATGTGGCGCAGGGTTCACCAAAAGCTCACCGGGCTTCCGCCAAGGGATCACGTCATGCGGGGATGCCGATGGCCTTCAGCTCCATGTACTGGTGCAGTGCGCTCATCCCGCCGCCCTCGCGGCCGAACCCGCTCAATTTGAAACCGCCGAACGGCGCGTCGCCGGGCCCGACGCCGTTGACCGCCACCTGTCCCGTGCGGATGCGGCGGGCGACGCCAACGGCGCGGTCCACGTCGCCGCTCCACACCGCGCCGGACAGCCCGTAGCGCGAGTTGTTCGCGATCGCCACCGCGTCGTCGTCGTCGCGGTAGCGCAGCACCGTGAGCACGGGCCCGAAGACTTCCTCCTGCGCGATGGCCGAATCCGGTTGCACCTCAGAAAGAATCGTCGGCTCGAAGTAGAAGCCGACGTCCAGGCCGGCCGGACGGCCACCGCCGGTCACCAGCTTCGCTCCGTCGTTGACCGCCCCGTCGACGTGCGCCTGGACTCGCTCCCGCTGCGCCGCGCTGATCAGCGGACCCATCTGTGCCGCAGGGTCTTTGGGGTCGCCGACGCGTACCGCTCGGGCGCGCGCGACGAGCCGGTCGACGACGTCGTCGTGCAACGAAGCGGGAAGCAGTAATCGGCTGTGCAGGATGCAGGCCTGCCCGGCGTGCAGCGAGCAGCAATCGAACATCATCTGCTCCAGCATGTCGTCGGTCACCTCGGTGTCGTCGAGCACGATGCTCGCCGACTTTCCGCCACACTCCAGCAAGAGCCGCTTCATGGCGTCGCCGGCCGCCCGCATCACCTCACAGCCGACGGCCGAGCTGCCGGTGAAGCTGATCATGTCGATGCGCGGATCGGTGGTGAGCAGCTTGGCGGCCTCGACACCGGACGGCGTGACGACGTTGACCACACCCGGTGGGATATTGGTGTGCTCATCGATGATGCGCGCGAGCGCCAGCCCGGCCAGCGGCGTCAGCGGCGAGGGCTTGAGCACGACGGTATTGCCCGCGGCCAGCGCGTTGTTCACCTTCATGACGTTGAGACAGTGCGGGAAGTTCCACGGCGTCAAGATCGAAACGACGCCCAGCGGCTCGTGACGCAGCAACGTCGTGCCGACACCGACGCCCGTGACCGGCTCGTCGCCCAACTTCGTGGCGAGCTGGGCCGCGTGCATGGACATGTATCCGGCGCCGTCGATTTGCATCACGCGTTCATTGGCGACGCAGCCCCACTCCACCTGTGACAGCGCGAAGAACTCGTCGGCGTGCTCGCGCAGGGCGTCGCCGAGCTGGTTCAGGCAGCCGGCCCGGTCCCCGGGGGTCATGGTCGCCCACGGCCCAGTGTCGAAAGCCCGCCGCGCGGCCGCGATCGCCTGACCGACCTGCGCGACGCTGGCGTCGGGCGCGCCGGCGATGATCTCCTCGGTCGCCGGGTCGATGTCGTCGTAGCGACCGTTCTCCGGCTCGACCCATCTCCCGTCGATGTAGAGCTGATAGGTGTCGACAAGAGGTTCCGGAGGTTGTCGCGGGGCCATCTGCTTCCTCACCCGAACGTCGGTCATCTCATCACTCGGTGTACACCCCTGCATTGCGGCCGTCAATCACGCTTGGAAGCGGATTCCACGCTATTTCAGCGCGTTGCAAGCGTATTGACAGAGATGGTCGGCCGAGAGTAGACACAACGTCGCAGGACATCTTGATGCAATGTGTCGGATTCTGGCCCGCCGAGTCAGTGGAAAGAGGTTCGTCGTGCAGACCGCTTTCCCGCTGCACTCCCCGGACTTCTACTCAGGCGATCCCTACCCGGCGTACCGGCAGCTGCGCGCCACTTCGCCGGTGTGTTGGAACGACGTCGGCAAGTTCTGGGCGCTGCTGAAGTACGAAGACATCCGTTTCGTGTCGAGCAATCCGGCGATGTTCACCTCGACCAAGGGCATCACCATCCCCGAACCGGGCATGGAGAGCCCGGTCCAGCCGGGCGGGCTCATCTTCACCGACCCTCCGCGACACCGGCGGCTGCGCACGCTGATCAACTCGGGGTTCACCCGGCGGCGGGTGGCCGTACTCGAGCCGAAAATCCGCGAGATCGTGCGGGGAATCCTCAACGGGATAGAACCGCATTCCGTCCACGAGTTCGCCGAAGAGATCGCCGCTCCCCTGCCTACCCGGATGATCGCCGAGCTGATCGGTGCCCCGCCCGACGACTGGGAGCAGTTCCGGGTATGGTCGGACGCCGCGACCGGAACGGCCGACCCGGAGATCGAACTCGAGCCTGTGGTGGCCGTGGGACAGCTCTTCGAGTACTTCCGAAAGCTGATCGCGGCCAGGCGCACCGATGCGCGCGACGACCTGCTGTCGGTTCTGGTGGGCGCGCAGCTCGACGGGCATCGCCTCACCGACGAGGACCTGCTCAACTTCGCGTTCCTGCTGTTGGTCGCCGGCAACGAGACCACCCGCAACCTCATCGCGCTGGGCACGTGCGCGCTGATCGACCATCCCGATCAACGCCGCCTGCTGGTTGAGGACCCCACCCTGATTCCGGGCGCGGTCGAGGAGATGTTGCGCTGGAACAGCCCGGTGGTCCACATGGCGCGCACCGCGATGACCGACGTCGAGATACGCGGGCAGCTGATCGCCGAAGGCGACACCGTGGTGATGCTCTACGGCTCGGCCAACCGGGACGAGGACATTTTCGGCAACGACTCAGAAGAGTTCACGGTGACCCGCAGCCCCAACCCCCACATCGCGTTCGGATGCGGTGAACATTCTTGTATCGGTGCGCAATTGGCGCGCCTGGAGGCCTCGGTGATGTTCGACGAGCTGCTGCGGCGGTTTCCCGACATGGAGCTGGTCGGCGAGGTGGACCGGATGCGGGCCACCATGGTGCCCGGGGTGAAACGAATGCCGGTACGGCTCGGGACTGGCCGTGAAATAGATAGATCGGGAGGATCGGGTTGGTGACCGATCGAGAAGCCGAGTTCCGCACGAAGCTGCGGGCACTCGTCGGCCAGACGACCGGCGGGACCGGGAAGCCAACGGTGGCACCGGATCCCGTCAATCAACCGATGATCCGGCACTGGGCGCACGCGCTCGACGACATGAACCCGGTCTACCTCGACCCGGAATTCGCGGCGTCGTCGCGATTCGGCGGCATTGTGTCGCCGCCGGTCATGCTGCAAACCTGGACGATGCCGTCGCCGATGCTGGAAGGGATCGGAGAGCGCGGCGGCGCGCCCGTCGAGATCGAAGGCAACCCAACGGCATTCCTCGACGAAGCCGGATACACCAGCACGGTGGCGACCAACTCGGAGTTCGAGATCGAACGCTATCCCCGGCTGGGCGATGTCGTCAGCGCGACATCGGTGTTCGAGGACGTCTCAGGGGAAAAGAAGACGGCACTGGGCACCGGCTACTTTCTGACCTGGGTTATCACCTACCGCGACCAGAACGGAGAGGTGCTGGGGCGCCAGCGATTCCGAGTGCTCCGATTCAGGCCGGAGCACTGATGGCGCCCCGCTTGGCACCGGCGATCGGCCCGGACAACGAATTCTTTTGGAAAGGTCTGCGCGAGCACAGGCTGTTGCTACAGCGCTGCACGGAATGTGAAGCGCTGCGCCACCCGCCCCGTCCCATGTGCCCCACCTGTCGTTCGGTGAGCTGGGATGCGATCGAAGCGTCGGGCCGCGGCACCGTCTACAGCTACGTGATGCCGCTAGAGCCGAAGTTTCCCTTCTTCGACTATCCCTACATCGTGGTGCTGGTGCAGCTCGACGAGGGCATGCGGCTGGTTTCCAACCTGTGTGGCATCGATCCGGCTGACGTCACGGTTGGCATGCCGGTCGAGGTCTACTACAAGACTTTCGATAACGACCTCGTGCTGCACCAGTTCCGGCCTGCAGAGGGAAGCCGATGACGACTGCCAAGACTCGTATCACAACCTTGAAATGGGCCGACATCGAGGTGGGCGACGAGGTGACACCACTCGAGATCCCCGTTACCACAACGCTGATCGTCGCCGGGGCGATCGCGTCGCGCGACTTCATGCCCGTGCACCACGACCGCGACTACGCCAGCAAACAGGGCTCGCCCAACCTGTTCATGAACATCCTCACCACCAACGGGTATTGCGTGCGTTTCCTCACCGACTGGGCCGGACCCGAAGCGATGGTCAAGAAGCTGTCCATTCGTCTTGGTGTGCCGTGCTTTCCCGACGATCCCCTGCGCTTCACCGGCAGCGTCACCTCCAAGACGAAGGGTCGCGGGGAGGCGCCGGCTGAGGACTTCGTCGAAATCACCTTCCAAGGCGCCAACAGTCTGGGCAACCACGTCTCCGGCACCGCCGTGCTCAGCCTGCTGGACGGGGCCGGCGCATGAGCCGGCTTCCGGGCAGCTGCGCGATCGTCGGGATCGGCCAGACCGAGTTCTCCAAGGAATCCGGGCGCAGCGAGCTGCAATTGGCCTGTGAGGCAGTCAGTTCCGCGCTCGACGACGCGGGCCTGGCGCCTGGCGATGTCGACGGCATGGTCACCTTCACCATGGACGCCAGCGACGAGATCGACGTGGCCCGCAGCGTGGGCGTCGGCGACCTGAGTTTCTTTTCTCGCGTGCCGCACGGCGGCGGGGCCGCGGCGGGCACCGTGGTGCAGGCGGCAATGGCCGTCGCGACCGGCGTCGCCGATGTGGTGGTGTGCTACCGCGCCTTCAACGAGCGTTCCGGCTTTCGTTTCGGCGGCAGCGGCCGCACCAACGCAGAGACGCCGCCGTTCATGGCGCACTACGCGCCGTTCGGATTGCTCACTCCCGCAGCCTGGGTCGCGCTGCACGCCCAGCGCTACATGTCGACGTACGGAGTGACCAACGAGGACTTCGGCCGCATTGCCGTCGTCGACCGCGCACACGCGGCGAGGAACCCCGACGCGTGGTTCTATGAGCGCCCGATCACGCTAACGGACCACCAGAACTCCCGCTGGATCGTCGAACCCGTGCTGCGACTGCTGGATTGCTGCCAGGAGAGTGACGGCGGGGTCGCGCTCGTCGTCACCAGTGCGCAACGGGCACGTGACCTACGGCAGCCGCCGGCGGTGATCACCGCGGCCGCCCAGGGCGCCGCCTACAACGGCGAGATGATGACCAGTTACTACCGCGAAGACATCACCGGACTGCCGGAGATGGGAGTGGTCGCCCGGCAGTTGTGGCGCGATTCGGGCCTCGAGCCACCCGACATCCAAACCGCTTTCATCTACGACCACTTCACGCCGTTCGTGTTCACGCAGC